>JAGWSF010000164.1 GCA_028876385.1 Acidobacteriota bacterium
GGGTGCATCTGGTTCAGCCGATTGTGGGGATGGCGTCGACGCCTGATGGTCGCGGCTATTGGATGGTGGCGGCGGATGGCGGGGTGTTCTCTTTTGGGGACGCTCAGTTCTATGGTTCGACGGGTGGGGTGCATCTGGTTCAGCCGATTGTGGGGATGGCGTCGACGCCTGATGGTCGCGGCTATTGGATGGTCGCCGCGGATGGCGGGATATTCACCTTCGGCAGCGCCCACTTCTACGGTTCCACCGGGGGAGGCTCGGGCGGGCGCGTGGTCGCCATGTCGAGGCCGGCGGGACTGGCGCTGCCTCCCGTGGGCGGCCCGCTGAGCGGCTCGGAGTTCGACGACCCGTCGGGCGTGGCCTCGGCCAACGGGAACATCTGGGTGACCAACAAGGCCGGCAACTCGCTGACCGAGATCGCCCCGAGCGTTCCCGCCCGATGGGTGGGCACCTTCTCGGGCAGTGCCTACGGGTTCTCCTCGCCCGACGCCGTGGTGGCCGACGGCAACTACCTGTTCGTCGCCAACGCCGGCGGATCGGTCACCGAGGTCTCGGCCCTCGACGGTACCCCGGTCCGCTACCTGGCCGGCCCCCAGTACGGCTTCTCGGACCCGGTGGCCCTGGCCATGGCCGGGTCCACGCTCCTCGTCGTCAACGCCGGGCCGTCCGGAGGGCTGGGCTCGGTGACCGAAATAGACACCGTCACCGGCAACCCCGTCAACATCATCTCGGGGTCGGCCTACAGCTTCCACGACCCGGTGGCCCTGACGGTGTCCAACGACGACGTGTTCGTGGCCGACCAGGGCTCGAGTACCGTCACCGAGCTGCTCGCTTCGAGCGGGAACCTGGTGACCGTGGTGTCGGGGGGTGGGCTCGACGCCCCCGACGGCATCGCCAACGGGAGCGGCTACGTGTGGGTGGCCAACTCGGGCAACGATTCGGCCACCCGGATCCCCATCTCCACCCCAGCGTCCCCGCAGCAGTTCAGCAGCGGCAGCTACGGATTCGGGTCCCCCTCGGCGGTGACCGAGGCCAACGGCTACATCTACGTCCTCAGCCCGTTCGGGTCGAGCCCGATGGTGACCAAGATCAACGAGAACGACGGCACCGCCCCGTGGTACATGTGCAACACCAACGGCCCCTACTACTTCAGCAACCTGAGTGCGCTCACCGTCTACGCCGGGGAGGTGTGGGTCGTCAGCAGCAACGGGGCCAACTATCCAGACAGCCGCGCTGCCACCGGTTCCCTCACGGAGCTATCAGCCGGGGACGGAAGCCTGGCTCAGACCGTCCCCTGACCTGACCGGATCCGACCACCCGCCGCCTGTCGGCCGCGGTCGCCTGTCGGCCGCGGTCGACGACCACGCCGTCAGCGGTGGCCCGTGAAGTCGCCCTCGACGGCGTCGGCGTAGGGGTCGCTGGGCCCGTCGGGCCGGGGGTCAGCGGCGACCGGCGGCGGGGGCGCCGGGGGTCCGAAGTGGGCGTCGGCCTCGTCCTCGGCCACGATGGGAAGTTCGATGCGGACCACCGTGCCGCCCTCAGGCGGGCACGACGCCGTAACCAGGCCCCCGTGCTGGGCGACGACCTGCGCCACGATGGCCAGACCGAGGCCCGACCCGGGCAGGCTGCGGGCCGTGGCGGCGCGGTAGAAGCGGTCGAAGATGTGGGGCAGGTCCTCGGGCGCGATACCCGGGCCGTGATCGTGGACGTCGAGGGCCCAGATCGCCCCCCGCTGGAGCCACACCTCGATGTGGCCGCCGGGAGGGCTCCACTTCACGGCATTGTCCAAGACGTTGACCACGGCCCGTTCGAGCAGGGCCGGCTGGGCCCGCACCGAGCCGGCCGTCAGGTGGGTATCGAAGGTGATGCCCGGGGCCCGCCGGCGGACCCGCTCCACCGCGCCCGACACCAGGGCGTCGAGGCGGACCTCGATGGGCTCGGGTTGGCGTTCCTCCTCCCGGGCGAGGTCCACGAGGTCCCCGATGAGCGTGGTGAGCTCGCCGAGTTGGGCCTCGACGTCGTCGAACAGCTCGGCTCGGTCGGCTTCGGGCAGGTCGGGGCGGCGCATCAGGACCTCGATGTTGGTCCGGAGGCTGGTGAGCGGGGTGCGCAGCTCGTGGCCGGCGTCGGATATGAGCTGCGCCTGCTGGCGACGCGACGCGGCCAGGGCCATGAGCATGGCGTTGAACGAGCGGGCCAGGCGCCCGAGCTCGTCGTCGCTCCGCACGTCGATGGTCGAGCTCAGATCCTGGGTGGCCGCCACGTACTCGGCGGCGTCGGTGAGCCGGGTGACCGGGCGGATGGTCTCCCGTCCGATCAGGTAGCCGAGGGCGATGGCGATGAACACGCCGCCGAGCACGACCAGCCACAGGATGAGCCGCAGGCTCGACAGGGTGTGTTCGACCTCCCCGAAGGGGCGGCCGATCTGCAGCGCCAGCGGCGTGCCCGAGTTGATGTCCCGGGCGCCGAAGGTGAGGACCCGGTAGTCGGTCCCCTGGAAGGTGACGGTGTCGTAGCGGGTCCCGTTACCGGCCGCGGCGATGGCCGCCTCGGCCCGGTTGGGCGGGATGACCAGGCCGTCGTTGAGGCTCGAGGAGGTCACGCCCGTCTGGTCTATGACCTGGAGGAAGCCCCCCGTCCGGGCGATGAAGCGCTCGGCCTGGTTGGGGTCGATCACCCCTCCCGGCGAGATGGCCCGAGCGGTCCGCACGTCGGACTGCAGCGAGCTGTCGACCTGGGAGTAGAGCTGGTGGTCGACCACGAAATACGACGCCAGGGCGGCCACGGCCACCGTCACGCCCACGGCCAGGGCGCTGAACGTGCCCAGCTGGGTCCGGAAGCTGAGGCCGCGCACCCGGGCCGACAGGCCCTTCCACCAGCTCACTGCGAGGTTGGCTCGCGCAGCACGTAGCCCACGCCGCGGACGGTGTGGATGAGGCGGGGCTCGCCCTCGAGCTCGGTCTTGCGCCGCAGGTAGCCGATGTAGACCTCGAGCGAGTTGGAGTTGGCCCCGAAGTCGTAGCCCCACACCCGGTCGAAGATCAACTCCCGGGTGAGGACCTGGCGGGCGTTGCGCAGCAGAAGCTCGAGCAGCAGGAATTCGGTGCGGGTCAGCTCGATCAGGCGGCCCCCGCGGCGCACCTCGCGGGTGCCGGGGTCGAGCGACAGGTCGGCGAAGCGGAGGGCCTCGTCGTCGGAGGGGGCGCTGCGGCGCAGCAGGGCCCGGATGCGGGCCAGGAGCTCCTCCAGGGCGAACGGCTTGACCAGGTAGTCGTCGGCGCCGGCGTCGAGACCGGCGACGCGGTCGTCGATGGCGGCGCGGGCCGTCAGCATGAGCACCGGGGTCAGGTCTCCGGCGGAGCGCAGGCGTCGGCACACCTCGAGGCCGTCCATCCGGGGCATGGCCACGTCGAGGACGATGGCGTCGGCGGGTCGCTCGGCGTGGGCGACCAGGGCCGCCGGGCCGTCGTCGACCGTCTCGGTCGTATAGCCCTCGAAACGCAGCGCCCGGTCCAGGGCCTGGCGCACCGCCGGCTCGTCGTCCACCACCAGGACACGCACCCCTACATCTTGGCTCAGAATGATGAGAATCGTCTGAGAGCCCTTGGAGGGCCACCGGATACCTCGGGGCGGTCATTCCCCTTTTCGGTGCTCAGGTAGGCTGGGACGACCATGTCCCGGGTACTGATCGAGCGGAGGCTGTTCGACGTCGCTCAGCGCCTGAAGCGCGCCCGGGAGGAGCTCGCCCTCATCGAGGAGCAGCTCGCGGTGTTCACCGACGCGGCCGAGGACGCCCGCATCCGGTCGCTCGTGTCGGAGACCCCTCTGGCCCATCGCGAGTACACCGACGCGGCGCGCCACGTCGAGGCCATGGAGCGCAGCCGTCGGTCCGTCGCCGACGAGGTGGCCGAGCTGCAGGTCACCCAGGACGAGCTTCTCGACCGGCTGATCAGCGACGACCCCGCCCGGTCCTAGCCAGGACCAGTACGAGGAGACCAAGGAGAACAGCGTGGCAGTTCGTGTCGTGATCGCCGAGGA
>JAGWSF010000015.1 GCA_028876385.1 Acidobacteriota bacterium
GAGGTCGCCGCGCTCGTCGAGTATCTGGCCGGGCCCATGCCCGAACCCAAGAGCCTGCGCGGCGTGCGGGCAGCCGGCCGCCTGGCCGCTGCTCGCACCTGTTACGACCACCTCGCCTGGCGATCTCGGCGTCAGCATCTACGACGCACTGGTCAGTCTCGACTTGATCGTTCCCACCGGCCTCACCGACCGCGGGCGGGCGTGGTTCGCCGACCTGCTCGGCCCGGAGTGCCTGGAGCGCCAGGGGCGCCGGCCACTGGTCCGGGAATGCCTGGACTGGACCCGCCGGACCCCGCACCTCGGCGGTGCGCTCGGCGCCGCTCTCTGCACCCACTTCATTACCCATGGCTGGGTCGCCCGTTCGCGAGACGACCGCTCTGTCTCGGTTACCCCCGCCGGCCACGAGGCCCTCGCCGAGCTGCTGTGTCGTGAGGCTGACCCAGGAGACGATGGCGCGGCGGGCGCCGTGACCGGCTGAGCCGGTGTCCCTGGAAGGAGGCATAATCGAGAGCGTGAGCCAACGCGGCGAGCTGGCCTGATCGCCCAGACGGTCACTCGTGCCCGCCGGAGCCCCGACGCCTGTGTACGTGGACGCCAGCCGCCCCGAGCTGGTCGACGGCTTCACCAACAAGACGTTGGAGGCCATGATCGAGGGGGTCCGCCCCGCCGCGGTCGCCTCCGGGCTGATCGAGGTCGACCGCTTCGATGCCGGCATCGCCGCCTTGCACCGCACGACCGAGGCCGACGGGGTGTTCTGCTACACGTTCTTCAAGGGTGTCGGCCAGAAGGAGTGACCTCGATGCGAATGGGATCATGTCATTGTGCGAGCTTTCGAGGAGTTGATAGAGGAGGCGGCTGCAGCCGATGTCGCAGGGTGGGGGTTTGAGTGGTTGAACGGGCGGGCGAACGAGGAGCGGCCACCTTGGGGCTATGCGAAGCTCGTGGCCTCCCGCCTCCGCGAGGTGCAGTCAGCACTGGACATCGACACCGGCGGAGGCGAGGTCCTTGCCGATGCGCCCACGTTCCCGCCACGAATGGCAGCTACCGAAGCGTGGCCTGCCAACGCTCGGCGCGCCCGGGAACGGTTGGGCCCCCGTGGGGTGGTGATCATCGAGAGCACCGCTGAGGCCCCAGACGCGTCGTTTGAGCTGGTGACGGCCCGCCACCCGGTAAGGCCCGACTGGCAAGAGATCCATCGCGTCCTTCTGCCGGGTGGCTGCTACCTCGCGCAGCACGTCGGGCCGGCCTCTGCGTTCGAGTTGATCGAGCACTTCGTCGGAACGCTCCCCGAGGCGAAGAAGCAGCGGGACCCCCAAGGTGAATGCGCCGCGGCGCGAGACGCCGGTTTGATAGTCACCGACCTCCAGACGGCCCGGTGTCGCATGGAATTCTACGACGTGGGCGCCGTGGTGTGGATCCTCCGTAAATGCGTCTGGTGGGTCCCGAACTTCTCTGTGGAGAGGTACCGCAAGGAGCTCGTCGCACTCGACGAGCAGATGCGGAGTGGTGACCCGGTGGTCGCTCACTCCACCCGCCACCTGATTGAAGCACGACGGCCCCGGTAGTCGGCCGCCGACTCGATTCGGCCACCGCCGCGGCGGGCGCTCTCACCCCGGCCAGCGCGCAGCGCGCTTCGGAGGTGGCGGTCGAATGCGGACGGTCACCCCGCATCTCGGGGTGACGTCGAGGAGGCGTGACCGGGGTCTGGAGCGGCGACACGACGACGTGGAACTGACCGTCACCTTAGCCGGAGCACTCCCATAGGCAAGGTTGGTGAAGCTGAGGTCTTCCCGGCGACGTAGGCTGGGCGCGGGAGAGGTGAAGAATCCTGGCTTCTCGTAGGCGCGTCGGATCCGGTCCCCGCGGACGCCTTGTGGTCATCCCGGCCGGGACCTAAGGAGACCGCGCTGTCCGACGGACACACACGATGCTCGCAGGTGGAGGCACGGGCCGCGAGAGATTGCAGGCCGCCTGATGCCCGGTGAGCGCCTCGAACGGATCATCTCCGAGCTCTCCGCCGGGGGCGAGGGACCGGTGTCGTCGCGCCGACTGTGCGAGACCTCCAAGGCCGTGCTCGGCGTGGCCGGTGCCGGCGTGATGCTCATGTCGGGCGATGTGGCCTACGGGTCCCTCTGTGCCACCAACGCGGTGAGCACGCTGATAGAGGAGCTGCAGTTCGGCCTCGGCGAAGGCCCGTGCGTCGACGCCTACACCCGCGGCGAGGTCATCGCCGAACCCGATCTCGCCGATCCGGCTGTGCCACGCTGGTCGGCTTTCGTGCCGCCGGCCCTCGGGGCCGGCGTCCGGGCGGTGTTCGCGTTCCCCCTGAGAGTCGGCGCCGTACGCCTCGGAGCACTGGACCTCTACTGCGAGCGCCCCGGGTCGCTCAGCGACGACCAGCACGCCGACGCCCTGGTCGTGGCGGACGTGGTGGCCTCCTGGGTTCTCGACACCCAGGGCTCCGCCCCTCCCGGCAACGTCGCTGCGGCCCTCGGCGCCGACGCCGACTTCCACCTCGTCGTGCACAACGCGGCAGGCATGGTGTCGGTGCAACTGGATGTGAGCGTCGCTGAGGCACTCGTCCGCCTGAGGGCCTATGCCTTCAGCCACGACCGCCCACTCACCGCCGTCGCGGAAGATATCGTCAACCGGAGGCTTCGCCTCGAATGACGATCCGCTACGCCCTGATCCCCACCCGGCGTTCGCCCTGCCCGAACGAGCGGGCATCGGTCCCAGCAACCGTCCCATACCCACCCAGCCCGGCGAACCGAGAGAAGGCGCAAATATGGCGCGAGAACAGTCGATAGTCGAAGCGTTGGTCGAGATGGCCGACACGCTCATAGGGGACTTCGACGTCGTGGACCTGCTCACCGGCCTCACCTCGCACTGTGTGGAGCTGCTCGACATATCCGCGGCGGGGGTAATGGTCGCCACCGTGGCCGGCGACGTGCGTCTCGTCGCCTCCTCCAGTGAAGCGATGCGGCTGGTCGAGCTCTTCGAGCTCCAAGCCCAAGAGGGGCCCTGCCTCGATGCCTACCGCAGCGGCGAGCGGGTCGAGCACCTGATCCTTCAGCCCGGTCAGGCCCCCTGGCCGCTCTTCTCCGCCGCCGCCCTCGATGCCGGCTTCCAGTCGGTGTCCGCCCTACCCCTGCGACTCCGAGATACGACCATAGGGGCTCTGAACCTCTTCAGCGTTGGACAGGTGCCCATGACCGAAGCCAACAGCGTGGTGGCTCGCGCCCTTGCCGACCTCGCCAGCATCAGCATCATCCAGCACCGAACCGCCGACGAGCAGCAGCGCACCAACGAGCAGCTCACTCACGCCCTCAACAGCCGTATCGTCATCGAACAGGCCAAAGGCATAATCGCCGAACGGGCCGGGATCGACGTCTCCGAGGCCTTCAACCTGCTCCGGCGTTACGCCCGGGACCACAATCAGCGCCTGACCGACGTGGCCTATGCCACCATCGACGGCACTTTGCAACCTCCTGCGTGGTTGGCCGCTCCCCGAGTCCCGGAGGGTTGAGCCGAGCCCGTTCCTCGACCAGACCCGGGCGTTCGGGGCCGCCCCTCGCCGCTTCGAACCTGGCGTCCCCGGCCAAAATCTGCGCTGGTCAGTCGGAGGTGCACTCGCGGGTGCGCCCGCGGAGGGCGCCAAAGCGATGTAGCCTTCCTAGTCGACACGGATGTGTTCCCGTAGCGTGTCGGAGTTCGTCGCTGGCGGCCGGCGACTCCCCGGGGGCGTTGCTCCGAACCCTGGTAGCGCAACAAGCGAAAGCGTTGACTACCAGAGAGGTGGCCCCAAATCATGGCCCTCGTCGTAAACCCGCCGACCGCGGGGACCCTCCACAGCATCGAATCCCCACCCGCGCCCGCCGTGATGGACGCCGCTGACGGGAGCACCGTGATCGCCTTGTACGGCGAAGCAGACGCAGCTGTCCGTCGCACTCTGTCGGCCACGCTCACCGAGGTGATCGCCACGGGACGAGGCGACGTGGTCATCGATCTCTCCGAGACGACATTCATAGACAGCGCCGTAGTCCGAGCCCTTGCGGATGGCCATACCCGGCTGGCTGACCGAGGGGACAAACTGACGTTCCGCTCTCCTTCCAGATTGGCGACACGGGTTCTGGACGTGTTCGGGTTGGGGGAACTGATCGAGACCGACGGGACCGTGCCCCCTCAGCCCGCGGCGCCCCGATAGTGGCCCTCACTACGACAGCATTCGTGACCATCGCGGTGGTCGTATTCGTCATCACCGCTGCGGTCTTCTTCGCCATCCTCTGGCACCAGCAGGGTCCTCTCTGAGCGACGAGCCCGCCGTCAGCCGCAAGGACACCACCGGAGGAGCCGGTGCGGCTCCGGATTCAGCGAGACCGGCGACGCCAGAACCGCATACCCGCGCCTCCGGCGTCGGCAACCTCGCACTGGCAGCGCTCCGAGGGCGGTATATGCCCGAGCACCTGCTCGACATGGGCACCGCACCCTTGCCAGGTGGGTCGACCACAGGTTCCACATTCCACGGCCACACACATACCCCGGAGGGTATCAGAGTGGGCGCCGGTAAGGAAAGCGCGAATTCCGGCCTCCGGTCCGGGGTTGGCGGCAGCCCTCAGGCGAAGAGGGCGAGCTGCTCCCGTACCAGCTCGCCCACCTCGACATCTTCGGCCAACGCCGGGTCCAGAGCGCCCAGCACCGCCGGCACGGCCCTCTCGGGAGGGCCTGCGGCCAACGCTACGAGCTCCGCCGCTCGTGGGTCGGCTACCTTCCGGCCACTTCGCAGATGCAGGATCCACGCCGCCAGGACAGCTGCAGCGGCCTCCGCCGACCGACCCTCGAGGCGTTCGAGTCTCAGGACCGGCAACACCCTGATCGGCAGCTTCTGCGACCCGTCCTCGGCGATACGCAGGAGCCGATCGGCCAGCCTCGGATTGGCCATTCGCCTCAGGAGCTGGCTGGTGTAGCCCTCGATCTCCTCGGCCGGTTGCTCCAGGTGCCGCGACGCTTCCCCCCACCACCTGTGCAACCACTCGGCACACATCTCGTCGCCTAGTGCCTCCACCACGGCGGTGTGGCCCCGGGCCAGTCCGAAGTAGGCGAGAAGCGAGTGTCCGCCGTTCAGCAGGCGGAGCTTGCGGTGCTCATAGGGCTCCAGGTCCTCGACCAGGCGCACGCCCGCGCTCTCCCACTTCGGGCGCCCGAGGACGAACGTGCCGCTCATGATCCACTCACTGAACGGCTCGGTGACCACGGGACTCCGATCATCGAGCCCGGTCGCCTCGGCAACGGCGAGTCGATCCGCATCGACGGTGTGGGGGGTGATCCGATCCACGACGCAGCCGACCACCCCGACCTCGGCGTCGATCCACTGCGCCAGGTTCGCGTCGATCATGCCGGCCAGTTCCGTAAGGACCCGGCGGACCAGCGGTCCGTTCCCCGGAATATTATCACAAGGAATGACCGTCAGGGGCGGGGAGCCGTCCTGCCAGCGGGCCGCCAACCCGGCGACCAGGCGACCGGGGGCGGTGGCGACCGCGCCTGGCTGCCCGGCTCGGAGAGCCTCGACGTCGGAGACCACCTCGGAATGGCCCACAGCGAGGCCTCCCTGCGGCGAGCCGTGCCAACCCGCTTCGGTGACCGTGGCGGTGACCGCTACGACCGAAGGGTCGGCCAGGGTGCGCAGCCAGGCCTCGCTGTCTGCGGCCGGGTAGGCCTTTGAGATGACGCTCACCGTCTCCATGTGGTCTCCGGTCGGCTCGCGGGTGACCAGGGTGTAGAGGCCGTCCTGAGCTTCGAGCAGGGCGGCGGCCTCCCCGCCCCGGCCGCCGAAAGCGGCGATTCCCCAGTCCGGGCCGTCTTCGCTGTGTTCGGTGTACCACGCCTGGTGGGCCCGGAAGAAGTTCCCCAGCCCCAGGTGGGCGAGCCTGACCGGCGCAATGGGACGTCCGACGGGGCCACCCCGACGGAGCCGGCGGAGGGTCACAGCTTGAACACCTGCCGGGGCAGGGTCGACACCAGGTCTTCAGCGGTTTGTCTGGCCTCATCCTCATCGAGGCGGTGCTCGGCGACCATCTCGGCCAGCACCCCGGCGTCGATCCTCCTGGCCATGTCGTGGCGCGCTGGGATGGAGCAGAAGGCCCTGGTGTCGTCGACGAAACCGGAGGTGCGGTAGAACCCCGCGGTCTCGGTCACAGCCGCCCGGAAGCGCCTGATGGCCTCGGGGGCGTCGAGGAACCACCAGGGCACCCCTATGAACACCGAAGGGTAGAAGCCGGCCAGAGGAGCCAGTTCACGCGACCAGGTGGTCTCGTCCAGGGTGAAGAGGACCAGGTGGAAGCCGGGGTGGGTCCCGTACCGGCTCAAGAGGGGGCGCAGGGCGTCGGTGAACTCGACCCGGACCGGCAGGTCGTGACCGGTGTCAGGACCGAATCTGGCCTCGGTCGGCGGGTGATGGCTCCGGCGCACCCCAGGGTGCAGGGTCATCACGAGGCCGTCGTCGCAGGACATCCGGGCCATCTCGCTGAGCATGTGCCGGCGGAATGCCAGCGCGTCGGCGGCGGTGGCACTGCCTCCGAGGCAGTCCTCGAAGATGCGCGAAGCGTCGGCCGGGCTGAGCGGTTCGGAGCCGACGTCGATGTGGCTGTGGTCGGCGGAGGTCGCCCCGTGGTCTATGAAGTAGCGGCGGCGCTCCTCCAGGGCCTCGACGAACGCCGAGTAGTCACCGATGTCGCGCCCGGCCGCTTCGGCCAGTTCCCCGACCGCCGCGGCCCAGGCCGGCGATGCCGGTTCCAGGTAGCGGTCGGGACGGAAGCTCGGCACCACCCGCCCGGTCCAGGTGGGGTCCCGGTCCAGGCCTTCGAAGGCGGCCAGATCGTCGGCGGGGTCGGCGGTGATGGTGAGCACGTCGATACCGAAGCGCTGGCAGAGCGCCCGTGGGCGGAAATCGTCCCGGGCCAGCCGTTGCGCGACGTGGTCGTACACGTGGTCGGCGGTAGCGGCGGAGGGTCGTACATCCACGTCGAAGATGGTGACGAGCTCGTGCTCGAGCCAGGTACGCACGGGCGTACCCCGGAACAGGTGCCATCTCGAGCACAGGTGCCACCAGGCGCGCCGAGCCTCGGCTTCGGTCAGCGTGGCCGCCCGGCCCACGCCCAGCTCCCCCAGATCGACCCCGTCGGCGTGCAGCAGCCTGGTCACATAGTGGTCGGGTGCTATGAACAGCGACGCCGGGTCGGGGAAGGGTCGGTCCTCGAGCAGCAATGTCGGATCGACGTGCCCATGCGGTGACAAGATGGGCAGCTCCCTGACCGCGTCGTACAGGCCCCGGGCGACAGCGCGCACCTCAGGGGAAGCGGGCAGAAGGCGGTCGGGGTCGAGCGCGAGAGGCGGTCGGGGCAGGTCCACCTTCCTATACTGGTTCGTGGTGCCTGTGGAGCCAAGCCCGGCTGGCACCTCGCCCAGGCCCCGGAGCGTGGATGGTCCATTCAGTCGGTTCTGAGGTCCGTCGGATCGGAAGTGAGGGCGAGTTCCTGTCCGAGCGGGCCATAGAGCGCTTCATCGAGGACTGTCTCGGCTCCGAGCGGCTCGACGGGCGCAGCCTTTGCGTGCTCGTGCCCGACGCGACGCGCAGTTGTCCGCTCCCCCCCCTCCTCGCGGCCCTGCACCGGGCGGTCGGCCAACGGGTCACGCGTCTGACCATCCTGGTGGCCCTCGGCACCCACCGACCGATGACCGACCCCGAGCTGAGCGCTCACCTCGCCGGAGGGGCGTCGCTCGGGGAGACCTTCCCCCGGGCGACGGTAACCAACCACGAGTGGTGGCGGCCCGAGCAGCTGACCACCGTCGGTTCGATAGCTGCCGCTCGGGTGAGGGAGCTGTCGGGCGGCCTCATCGACCAGGAGGTGCCGGTCGAGATCAACCGGGCCGTCATCGATCACGACGTGACGTTGATCGTCGGCCCGGTGCTGCCCCACGAAGTGGTCGGCTACTCCGGGGGCAACAAGTACCTCTTCCCCGGCGTGTCCGGCCGCCAGGTGGTCGATGTCACCCATTGGCTCGGCGCCCTGCTGACCAGCGCGGAGATGATCGGTAGGCCGGGAACGACCCCGGTCAGAGCTCTCATCGACGAAGCCGCCGGGTGCCTCCCCGGCCGCAGACTGGCCCTGTGCCTGGTCACGGGGCGGGCCGGCGGGCTGCACTCCATGTCCTTCGGAACGCCCGAGGAGGCCTGGGCCTCAGCCGTGGACACATCCTCCAGGGTGCATGTGACCTACCTGGAGCGACCGGTGCAGCGGGTGCTGTCGATCCTGCCGGAGCGCTACGACGACATGTGGACCGGAGCCAAAGGCTTCTACAAGGTGGAGCCGGTCGTGGCCGACGGCGGGCAGGTCGTCATATACGCGCCCCACATATCGCAGCTGAGCGTCACCCACCCCGATATCGCCAGCATCGGGTACCACTGCCGCGACTACTTCCTCTACAACTGGGACTCCTACAAGGGTCACCACTGGGGGGATCTGGCCCACAGCACCCACCTGAAGGGGGCGGGCACCTACGACCCCCGGACCGGAGAGCACAGCCGGGTCACGGTGACCCTGGCCACCTCCGTCCCCGAAGCGGTGGTCCGAGCGGCCAACCTCGACTATCTCGACCCCGCCACCGTCGATGTCCATGGCTGGACCGACCGGCCCGACACCCTCGTGGTCCGAGACGCCGGGGAGCACCTCTTCCGCCTCGGCGGGGCCGCCTAGGCGCGGCTGGCGCCGGCCACGGGCGGCTCAGACGCCGGCGAGCTCCGAGCTCGCCTCCAGCAACGACCTGATCGCCGAGGTCAATTCGACTCCGGCCATGACGAACTGGAGGCCACACTGGTTGCCCGACCGGCGCACCAGGTGGAACTGCTCGGTGTAACGCCGGTCGAACAGCTCGAACTCGACCACCGCCCCGTCCTCGGGCACGTCTTCGCCGCCCGGAACTACAACCGTCATACCCCCTTCCGAGATGTTCCTCATCTCGGCCCGGACCCGACCGTTGGTGGAGACGATGGTGGCCGGGCCCACTACCGCGGTCCGCTCGTGCACCCGCCGCTCCAGCTTCTCGGTGAGGCTGGTCATGTTCATGAGCCGGTCGCGGGTATCGGCGAGCACACGGTCGAGTTGGCTGACCCGGTCCAACTGATTGGCGGCGATCTCCGACAGAGCGGCCGTCGAGTCGTTGACGCCCGAGATGCTCGAACTGACGGCGGCGATGGCCTCCACGATGTTGCGGGCGTCGGCCGAGAGGGTGGAAACGGTGGCACTGATCTGATCGTTCGAGGCCGAAGTGGCCGCCGCCAGCTCCTTCACCTCGTTGGCCACGACTGTGAATCCGTGCCCGGCTTCGCCCGCCCGGGCCGCTTCGATAGTGGCGTTGAGGGCCAGCAGCCTGGTCTGATTGGAAACGTCGGCGATCAGCTTGGTCATGGCCGATACCCGGTTGAGGCTGTCGTCGAAGGTGGCCAGCACCTCGTTCATCTGGGCGGCTCGGCGAACCGCGCCATGGGTCAGGTCGTCCACCATGTTCACCTGGCGATCGATCGTGCCGGTCGTATCGCGTACCGCGGCCATCTGCTGCAGGACCTCGCCGAGCTCCCGGGACACGGTCTGGGCGGTGTCGTCGATCATCTCCTGGGCCCGGCGCCGAAGCGCCCGCTGCATCTCCTGCTGCCCGGCGAAGCGATCCTTCAGGAACTGTTCGCTCTCAACCTGTGCCCGAGCCACCTCCTCCTCGCGTACCTCCAGTGAGGCCAGCAACTGGTTGAAGGCTTCGGCCACGAGGCCGATCTCGTCGCGACGTTCGACCGTCAGACGGTCCCCCCGATCCCTATCTGGGGAGGCGGCCCGGCGGATCCCCTCGCGCAGCACCAGCAGCGGCCGGAACACGAAGACCAGCATCAGGGCGCCGAGCGCGGCGATCATGGTGACGGTGAGAGCTATGGCGATGAGAGCCAGCCACTCGACGATCGACTGCTGCGATCTCACCTGGTTGAGCGCCTGCGCGGCCAGCACCGAAGACTGACTCTCGGCCTGCTGCAGAGCCGCCATCAGGTCGTTCGACGGCTGCAGGTTGCCGACGGTCTGGATGCGAAGGGCCTCGGCGGTGGCCCCCCGCCCGGCCGCGGCGCGGGTCTGGTCGCTGAACCCGTTGTAGCTGGCCACGTCTGCGGCGATCCTGGTCAGAGTCGCCTGGGCCTGCGACGACGGAGCGAGTCGCCGCGCCGACGCCAGGTCCGCGGACAGAGTCTGGCGGGCGGCGAACGCCTGCTGGTAGGTCGACTCGGACAGGCTGGCCTGACCGGGGTCGCCCACGAGCACCGCGACGTACATGTTCATCTGATCGTCGTAGTTGTAGAAGTCCGTCTTCAGGTTCTGCACCGCGCTGTGATATGCCGAGACGCGCTGCTCGTAGTGAACCGTGTCGGACTTGGCCTGATGCGAAAGTACGTACACCACGCCGGAGGTGCAAACCGACACCGCGAGCAGGGCACCGAAGCCGATGAGGACACGTCGGGATATCGACATCACCTTGGGTCCGCCTGTCTGACTCATGGATCCCTGCTCTAGTGGTATCGGATGGGACTGCGGTCAGCTATCGACAGGGTTGCTCGTCGGGTTGACGCACGCGAAGCGGCGACTTTCTCGTGATGCGCCAACCGACCCTTTCGATCTCGGGCAGCCGGGCACCGATCCTGTTCAGGTGGGACCCGGCCCGGCCGATAACCCGAGCGTGGCTGCCGAATCGTCGATGGACGAACTGACGCGTCTGCGCTACGTGATCGAGACACAGCGCCAGATCGGCGCCGCCGGGCTCGGGACCGAAGCCGTGATGCAGATACTCGGGGAAAGGGCCAGGGTGATCACCGAGGCCGACGGCGCGGCGGTCGCCCTGGTGGACGGCGACGAGATGGTGTTCCACTCTTCGAGCGGTCTCACAGGGATCGTCGGGGCCCGCATGGAGGTCGGCAACTCCCTCTCCGGTCGATCGCTGCGCCTGGGGGTGCCCATGCGCTGCACCGACACCGCCGTCGACGCCCGCGTCGACCGCGACATCTGCGCCCTGCTCGGTATTCGCTCGATGGTCGTCGTGCCCCTGGTGCACAACGACGACCCGGTCGGGGTCTTGATGGTCACGTCGTCCAAGACCGGGCATTTCGGTGACACCGACGTCGAGATACTGCTGGAGATGACCGGATTCGCGGCCGGGCCCATCGCCGAGCCGGCGGCCACCCCCTCGGCGCCGGTCGACAGCGGCCAGTTGCACGACGAGGTGACCGGCCTGGCCGGTCGCCACCTGTTCGTCGAGAGCCTGGCCCAGGCCTGCCGGCGCGCCGACCGAAACGGCACCTCCGTGGCGGTGTTCCTGATCCATGTCGAGGGCTACCGGCGCCTGGCCGAACGCCTGGGCCAAGCCGAGGGCGACGAGGTCCTGCGCCTGATCGCCGGCCGTCTCGTCGGCTCGGTGCGGGCCAACGACCTCGTCGGACGACTGAGCGGAGGCGAGTTCGCCCTTCTCTGCGAGGACGCCGCCGGAGCGGACACCGAGCTGATCATGGATCGCATCAGCGTCGCCGTACAAGAGATGGCCGACCAGGTTCCCCACTACGCCGGGCTGGGAGCGTCGGTCGGAGTGGCCTGGCGCAACGCCGAGCAGCGCATCGCCGAAGAGCTCCTCACCGCGGCCGACGCTTCGTTGTACCGGGCCCGCAAGGCCGCCGGCCACGACGACTGAGCCGCCGGCCACGACACCTGAGCCGCCGACCACGACACCTGAGCCGCCGGCCACGACACCTGAACCGCCGGCCACGACACCTGAGCCGCCGGCCGGCCGCAACTGATCCCGCCTGGCCCTGTGCGGGCGCGCACCATAGTCACAGGTGGGCCGTAGCCTCGAATCATGCGAGAGGGTTACGAGCCGATCGAAGGCACCGAGCGGGCA
>JAGWSF010000165.1 GCA_028876385.1 Acidobacteriota bacterium
GCGGCCAGCGCCGCCGCCGCGGCGAGGGCCCACGACCCGCCCGGGCCGACGGCCCCGACGGCGGCCGCCAGGGCGGCCGACACCGCGCCGAGGGTGGCCCCCCCGACGACCGCCCCGAGGACGAACCAGGTCGCGGTGGCCCAGTAGCGGTGCCGGCGGGCCTTCTCGCCGAAGGGGGTGATCGACGACATCATGGACAGACCGCAGGGCGAGTAGGTGGATCGGGCCGCCGCCGCGACAGCCACCGCGGCACCGGCGAGGAGCACGATCATGGTCATATCCCCTGTCCGAAAGACTTGGCGTCACCGAAGTTGTACACGTTGCCGGTCTGGCCGACCATCCAGTAGCCGTTACCCGTCGGGGAGGGGGCCATTCCGACGACGGGCGCCGGTAGCGCCTGCCCCCCGAGGGAACCGTGGAACACGGCGTCGCCGAACGCGAAAATGCCCCCGTCGGACGCCACCAGCCAGTAGCCCTTCCCGGTCGGGGTGGCCGCCATACCCACTATCGGCTTGGCCAGCTGCACACCCCCGAGGGAACCGTGGAACACGGCGTCGCCGAAGGAGAAGATGCCCCCGTCGGACGCCACCAGCCAGTAGCCCTTCCCGGTGGGCGTGGCGGCCATGCCCACGACGGGCTGGACGAGGGCCACGCCGCCGGTCGACCCGTAGAACGGGGCGTTGAAGTCGAATACCCCTCCGTCGGAAGCGACGAAGCGGTAACCGCCGCTCTGATCGTCGGGGGCGAGACCCACGATGGGTTGGACCAGCTGCACCGAGCCCGTCGAGCCGTCGAAGGCGGCGTCCCCGAAGCAGAAGATGCCCCCGTCGGCTCCGACCAGCCAGTATCCCTTGCCGGTGGGCGTCGACGCCATGCCGACGATCGGTTTGTCCAGCTTGACGCCGGTGAGGGAGCCGTAGACGACGGCGTCCCCGTAAGCGAAGACGGCCCCGAGATCATCGGTGAGCCAGTAACCGCCGCCGTCGGGGGTCACCGCCATCCCGACCGCGACGGGCACGACGGGATAGCTGGTCGGGCCGTCCTGGCAGGGTGCGTAATGGTTGGCGGTGTTCTCGTCGGTCTGGGCCACCGTCGTACAGGTGCTGTCGAGCTGCCATGGGGGGGTGCACGACACGACCCGGCAGGCGATGCGCCCGCTGCAGTCGATCTCCATGTGGCACTGGCCGTAGCGGAACTCGGTGCAACCGACGTGGCGGTTGTCGCAGCTGCCGAGGGCGCACCCGCAGGTCAGGTTGTCGCAGGACGGGCAGAAGGCCCCGCCCCCGCAGCCGCAGCCCTGGCATTCCCCCTGACAGTCGATGTAGTAGCGGGGGCCGGCGCAGTAGGCCGACCCGTCAGCCTTCCACCACCCACCAGCGAAGGTTCCGGGGGGGCAGGCGTTGATCCCGTTGTTGATGGTGCAGCAGAACTGGGTGTAGCCGTCGCAGCAGTACGACGAGCAGTCGCAGTTGGTGCCCGGGGCGCACTCGCAGATCGCCGCGTAGGCGGTCCCGGGCCGCAGGAGCAGGTCGGCGGGGGCCACGGTCACGGCGGTGGCCGTGACGGTGGCCCGGGCCAGAAAGCCGCGACGGGACGTCCGCGACAGGAGCAGGTTGCCGATCCCGGCGGTGAGGGTCATCGAGCAGGCCTTTCGAGGGGATTGGTCCAGATCAGATAGGCCAGACCGGCGGTGACCACCGTCACCAGGGCGAGCGGCCAACCCTGCCAGGGGCCGCCGGTGAACACCCGGTCGATGCGGCCCGGCGCGCCCACCGACCACCACACCGAGACGGTGGCGGCCCCGGCGTCGAGGACCAGGTGGGCCGGCCCGGGGCGGGCGTCGGGACGCCCGAAACATCCGCACGACGACAGGGGCCAGCCCCGGGCCAGGGCCACCCCCACGAACACGGTGAAGGCGGCGTAGGCGGCGGCCACCAGGCCCCCGGTGACCGGTCCGGGGAGCGCCACGGCGGTCACCCCCACCACGACCTCGGCCAGGGCCCCGGCCCGGACCAGGTTGCGGTGCGACGGCAGGTGGGCGACCCGCAGGGCCCTCGCCGTGTCGTCGGGGCGCCACACCTTGGCCACCCCGGCTCCGGCCAGCAGGACGGCGGCGGCGAGGAAGGGAGCGGCCACGGCCGGAGCGCTCACCCGCCGGTGTCCACGAAGAAGGTGCCGATGACCTGGTTGGCCCGCGCCGTCAGGGTCACCCGGTTGACCATGGCCCCGATCACCGAGTACATGCAGAACGCCCGCCTCTGAACGGTGAAGAAGCGCTGGACTCCCGCCTGGCCGACGATGGTCCGCTGCAGCTGCCGGGGGCGGTACATGTCCGGCGTCAGGCCGGGCACGCCCTGCAGGCGGCTGAACAGCGCCGAGGCCGCCGCGTCGGGCCCGAACTCGAGGAATCCCACGAACACGTCGGACGGCCCCAGGGTTTCGACCAGGCCCCCGCCGTAATCACCCCGTCCGGGGACGAGCGGCACGGTGGCGGCGTGGACGACGGGGTAGGTGACCTCGCCGGCGAGGGGGGGACGCTGATAGATGGTCGCCTCCCACCCCGACGGCGGCGACAGCGACAGGCCGGCCGAGCTTATACGCCGGATGGAGCTCATCCGGCCCCTCCGCCGTCGCTGATCGTCGTTGGGTAGAGGCGCGGATCCCCGGGCGCGATGCCCGCGGCGCGCAGCTGGCGGTCTACGGCGTCATCGCGCTGCTGATCGGCGCGCGACCGCTCGTGGGGACCCCGCCGCGACGACGGCGGGGAAGTCGTCCCGTCGGCCACGGCGTTGGCCACCAGGGCCTTGACCTCCTCCCAGCCGGCGGCCACCCCCTCGCCGACGACGCGGCCGGCGGGCCCCGATATGTACACGAAGTAGGGGGCGTAGGGGATGTCGTAGTGGTCCCACAGCTCGCTCGACATCACCACCGGGGTGGCGCCGGCCAGGGCGGCGATGGCACCGGGTGACTCGGCGTCGGCACCTCGGGTCACGGCGACTAGGCGGGCGCCTCCGGGGACGTCAGCCGGGGTGGCCCGGAAGGCCTCCCAGAACGCCCGACAGGTCGCGCAACCCGACGTGAGGAAGGCCACCAGGGTGTCGTGGCGCACATCGGCCACGGCCAGGCTGATGGCATCCCCGGCGGGGGTGGTGCCGGTGAGGTCGATCACGTCGGTGACCTCGGGGCGGCCCGGGGTGGGCCGGACGGTGGGCGAACCGACGGGCACCGCTCCCGGCCCGGTCCCCGCGGGGTCGAGGTCCACGCCCATCTGGTGGAGAGCCCGCAGCACCTCTGCGTGACCGCGCAGGAGACCGGCGACCAGCAGGGCGAGGAGCGCCACCACCACCGTCAGCCCGACCACCAGAGCGGTCATCGGCCACGCCCGTGACGAGAACTCATGCAGACATTGTTAGCGCACCGGCCCGGCGCCGATTCAAGTCACCCCGGGCCGATTCGGGGCGGCCCGGCGCTCAGCCGATCCGCTCCCGCAGGTGCTCGATGGTCCGGGAGAGGACCCTCGAAACCTGCATCTGGCTCACGCCGATCTCCTCCGCCACCTGACGCTGGGTCCAGCCGTCGAAGTACAGGCGCTTCACCACCAGCCGTTCCCGGGGGGCCAGCTCGGGCAGGATGGCGGTCAGCTGATGGCGGTTGAGGGCGAGGTCGAAACCGGCGTCGACGACCGGCACGTCCCGGCCGGCGTCGCCTTCGAAGACCCCGGCGTCGAGGGATTCGGGCCAGTAGTTCTCCCCTGCCTCCATGGCCTCGAGGACGGCCTCGTCCGACACGTTCAGGCGGGCCGCCACCTGCTGGATGGTCGGCGACGCGGACAGCTCGTGGGTCAGGCTCTCCCGGGCCTCCTTGACCGCCAGGTAGGTCTCCTGCAGCGACCGGGGGACGCGCATCATCCAGGTCTTGTCCCGGAAATGCCGCTTGATCTCGCCCACGATGCTGGCTGTCGCATAGGTGGAGAACGACGTGGCCCGGCCCGGGTCGTAGCGGCGGGCGGCCTTGACCAGGGCCATGAGCGCCACCTGCTCCAGGTCCTCCTTGGACTCACCGTGACGGGAGAAGCGCCGGGCCAGTGAGCGGGCCAGGCGGGCGTGGCTGGCGACCAGGTCCGACTGGGCCTGGTGGGCGGCCAGGGTCACCGTCGTGGAGGTCTGAGAGGCGGCGGTCGCGGGGGCGCCCCGGCCGCACTTGCGGAACATCCGGCGGCTGCCGTCGAGGGAGCACAGCGCGGCCCGCCCGGCGAGGTCGCGGCGGGGCTCGAGGAGGAGCAGGAGCCCTCCCTCACGCAGCCGGTCGATGGCCCGCTCGGCCGCCTCCGCCCCGGCGTCGGCCCTCAAGGTGACCAGGTCGACGGGGTGGGCGGGCTCGGCGAGGTAGACGTGGCCGGCGATGCGCGGGCCGGGCACCCAACGATGATCGTGGCGTTCGAAGCTGTCCCGGCGGGGCCCGAGGGGCACACAACGGATGTCCGACAGGCTGAACGCCACCGGGCTCATCTCCCGGCGTGGCGAGGTGAACGCGTCCAGGTCGCCGGGCCGTTCGGGTTGGGCGTGGTAGGCGGTCACCACCGCCACCGCGTCAGCCACGTGGCCCACCGCCCACATCTGCGGGCGGCGTCCCTCCCGGTGGGCGTCCATCAACTCGGGGATCACCCGCTCCTGCAGCAGATCCCACTCCCGCAGGAGCGGGGAAGACATCACCGACACCGTGGGCCAACCTCCAACTGAGAAACCTCGCCCGTTGGTTCTACCCGCGACGGGCGGCCCGCAACGCGTGCATGAATCCGGGGGTCCGGGGAAGGGTCTGGGCCGTCATGCGAGTACTGGTCACCAACGACGACGGGGTGACATCGCCGGGCCTGGCGGTGCTGGCCGAGGCGGCCCGCGGGTGTGGCATGGAGGTCACCGTCGTGGCTCCGAGCGAGGACGCCTCGGGGACGGGCGCGGCCATGACGGTCCGGGTCGACGAGGGGGTGGTCACCCTCGCCGAGGTGACCGGTGCCGACGGCCGGCCCGCCGGTTCCCTGCCGGGAGGCCCGGCGTTCATCGTCCGGGCGGCCATGTTCGGGGCTTTCGGGCCCCCGCCCGACCTGGTCCTGTCGGGCATCAACCAGGGCGTGAACACCGGCAAGGCCATCCTGCACTCGGGTACGGTCGGGGCGGCCCTGACCGCGGCCAACTACGGCCGGAGAGCCCTGGCCCTCTCGTCGGCGGCCGGCTCCGACTGCTCGGCGGACGTCGAGTCCGTGGACCTCGAGGTGGTCGCGACCATCGTCAAGTGGGTGCGCGACACGCCCCCCGGCACGGTGCTCAACGTCAACCTGCCCGCCGCCTCGGATGGTCGGAGGGCCGCCCTCGACCGCGTGAGGGTCACGTCGCTGGCGGGGGTCGGGACAGTACAGGGGCGGGTGACCGACGCCCGGGGATCGGTCCCGGTGGTGTTCAACGACGAGGGTGGAACCCCCGAGTCGGGTACCGACGTGGCCGCCTTGGCCGCCGGGTACATCTCCGTGACGGCGATCCGTTCGATCGTGGAGGACAGCCGAGTGGACCTGACCCGCATCGTGGGCTGAGCGATTCGGCCACAGGGGGGACCGGCGGGTTGGACCCCGGCCGGGTCCCGGTCAGCAGTGGCGGCGAGCGGCCTACGGTGGGGGCATGCCTGCGGCACCACCCCCCGACGACCTCTTCGGCGCCGCCGTGCGCCAGCGGATCGAGGAGCGGGCGCCCCTGGCGGCGCGCATGAGGCCCCGCCGCATCGACGACATCGTCGGTCAGAAACACCTGCTCGGACCGGGGGCCCCGCTGCGCTCGCTGATCGACACCGACCGGCTGTCGTCGGTGGTGCTGTGGGGCCCGCCCGGGACCGGCAAGACCACCCTGGCGTCGGTGGTGGCCGGTGTGACCAAGCGGGAGTTCGTCTCCCTCTCGGCGGTGACGGCGGGCGTGAAAGACGTGCGGGAGGTGCTGGAGGCCGCCCGCCGGCGGCTGGGCGAGCAGGGGCAGGGGACCATCCTGTTCCTCGACGAGGTCCACCGGTTCAACAAGAGCCAGCAGGACGCCCTCCTGCCGGGAGTCGAGTCGGGCCTGATCACCTTGATCGGGGCCACCACCGAGAACCCCTTCTTCGAGGTCAACGCGCCTCTGCTCAGCCGCTCCACGGTGTTCCGCCTCGAGCCCCTCTCGGAGGAGGAACTGGCCACCCTGATCGACCGGGCGCTCTTCCACGAGACGGCCGAGGTGGACCCGGAGGCCCGGGCCCACCTGAGCGACCTGGCCGGCGGTGACGCCCGGGCGGCGCTGACCACCCTGGAGACGGCTCTGGCCCTCGCCGAGGCTTCCGGACGTCGCCGGGTCACCCTCCCCGACGTGGAGCAGGCCCGCCAGGCCCGGGTGCTGCGCTACGGCGACGACGACCACTACGACGTCATCTCGGCGTTCATCAAGTCCATCCGCGGCTCGGACCCCGACGCCGCGCTGTACTGGCTGGCCCGGATGCTGCAGGCCGGCGAGGACGCCCGGTTCATCGCCCGCCGGCTGGTGATCCTGGCATCCGAGGACGTCGGCATGGCCGACCCCATGGGCCTGGTCCTGGCCGATGCCGCGGCCCGGGCGGTGGAGTTCGTAGGGCTGCCCGAGGCGCAGCTCAACCTGGCCCACGCCGTGGTGCACCTGGCCTGCGCCCCCAAGTCCAACACGGTGACCGCGGCCCTGGCCCGCGCCGCCGAGGACGTGTCCGAGCGCCCCGCCGGCCCGGTCCCCGCCCCCCTGCGGTCGGTGCACCCGCAGCAGAGGCGCCAGACCGGTGAGGGAGTGGGGTACGCCTATCCCCACAGCGAGCCGAGCGGATTCGTGGCCCAGCAGTACCGGCCGCCGGAGATCGACGGGCGGGTCTACTACCGGCCTTCACCGCACGGGGCCGAAGCCGCCGTCGCCGAGCGTCTCAGGCGTCTGTGGGGAGACGAGGCCTACGACTCGGAGGAGTGGTCGAGATTCGAGAAGTTCGCCGACCCGTCACGCTGAGGGCAGCGTCGAGGTGAAACCGTCGAGGATGGCGGCCAGCTCGTTGGGGCGTTCCTGCATCAGCTGATGGCCGGCCCCGGCCAGCACCTCGAGTCGGGCGTCGGGGAGCAACCGGGCGATGCGCCGGGCGGCGAACACCGGCGTGAGCAGGTCCCGGGACCCGACCAGGACCAGGGACGGGGTGCGGACCAGCGGGAGGGTCCGGCGGGCGTCGTGGTCGAGCAGGTCCACCCCGCAGGCGAGCACCGTCGACTGGGGGGCCTCGGCCCCGCTGCGGCGGACCTCGTCGACGGCGCGCGCCGACGGCCGGGCGCCGAACGCCAGGCGGGTCACCACCCACGACAGGTCGCCGTCACCGAGGGGCCGCTCGGGTAGCGGCCGTCCCGCATCCTGGCGCCCCTGGGCCCACCGGCCGACGGCGCGCACCGCGGGCCGTAGCGGTTCGGGGGCCACCTGGTAGGCCGCGGTGTTCATGAAGACCAGGCCGTCGACCCGCTCGGACAGCTCCCGCCGGTGGCTCCCCGCGAACTCCATGAGGATCATGCCGCCCATGGAGTGCCCGACGACCACCGCGTGGCGCAGGTCGAAGTGGTCGAGGACGGTGGCCACATCCCTCGCCGCAGCCACCCGGCCCAGTCCGTCCCGGCCGCCTACCGACCGTCCGTGGCCCCGCACGTCGAGGGCCATCACCCGATAGCGGTCGGCCATGAGGTGGAACTGGGGGGCCCAGGCCCGGGCCTGGAGGGTGATCCCGTGGATCAGCAGGAGCGGGCGACCCGCGCCTCGCTCGACCAGGTGCACCGAGCCACCGTCGGCGGCGGCGATCTCGTGGTGGACCACGTCGCCGGGCAACTCGTAGAGCGGGTCGAGACCGGGGTCGCTTCGGGCCCGGACGGCCGAAGCCGAGCGGGTCAGGGCCAGCCGGCCGGCCAGCCCGACGGCACCGGCGGCGCCGACGGCCAGCGCGGCCGGTAGCGGGTGGCGGGGGCGCATCAGCCCATCCTGTCAGCCCGCGAAGGAGACCTCCACGAAGTCCCTGGACTCGAGGGTGGGCGCCACGTAACGGTCGGCGGGCCGCTGCATCTGCGGGTACAGCTTGCTGCCGGTCAGCAGGGTCGGCTCCGCCGGGTTGGGGTGGGTGTAGATGTTGAACGTCACCCACTCGGGGTTGATGTCGAGGGTCATGGCCCGAACGGCGCCGGCCCGCTGGAGGGCCTCGGCCAGGGTCTTGGCGGTCAGAGCCGGTCCGGCCACGTACACCAGCGCCCCGTCGGCGGTGACGCCCACCCCGGAGCGGGCCACCACGGTCGAGGTGTTGAGGGTGGCGCCCCACACCGCGGTGTCGTAGTAGGTCGCCGACGCCGACACCTGGCCCTGATCGACCATGGGCACCAGGTTCTGCAGCACCGACACCACGTTGGGCGTCATGGTCACCTCGCTTCCCCAGGTGCCGACGTCGACCTTGCCGTTGCTGTAGAACACCAGCGAGGCGGCTCCGGGGACGAGCGGTACGGCGGTCCGGCCGTCGAGGTAGAACCCGCCGTGGGCGTCCTGGAAGCGGAAACCGCCGTTGAAGGCGGCCAGGATGGACGGCGCCTCCGCCGGGGTGATGTAGGGCGGGTGGGACCAGGTACCCCCCGGCTCGGTGAGCCCGGGGATGAGCGACAGGTGCAGCATCAGCGGGTCCATCCACACCGCGCTCGTGATCTCCGAGGTGTAAACGTTGTCCGCTCGGAACTGAGCTTCGTACATGGCGGCGTGGCCGTTGACGATGGGCCCGATGGGCAGCCACTGGCCCTCCCCGGCCAGAGCCGGTGACACGACCAGCGGGACGGAAGCCGGCGTGGGGAGGAACTGCTGCGCCGGGGTGGTCGGCTGGCTGCTGGCGATCTGCACCTTGGCTTCGGGGTTGAGACCCTTGGGGGCCCCACCCTTGGCCGGTTGGTGGGCGGTGTAGTAGTACGACTCGAACTGGCTGACCAGCGGCCCCATACCGTGGGATCTCATCCAGTCGGCCCACTTGGCCGAGAAGCTCTCGTTGCCCGGCGTGCTGTAGGCCGACACCACCGACCACAGACCGAGCGAGGCGATCACGACCAGCACGGCCCCGGTTACGGCCAGGGCCACCCGGGCCGATGACCGGCGACCCGGCGGACGCCGCCGCGGTGCTCCGAAGGTGGTCTCGATGGCCTCGTAGGCGGGGGGCAGGATGGAGCGTTCGGTGCGGGTCATCGCACCCGTCCACCGGCCGTCCGGGCCTCTTCGACCTCCGTGGCGAGGAGAGCCAGCGTGGGGCAGGCGGCCACGGCCCGGCGGGCGTGGGCCTCGAGGTGGTGCGGGATGGGCTGCTCGGAGACCATCGGGTAGCCCCAGTCGTCGAGCTGGATCAGCTCCGGGAGCAGCTCAGCGCATATCCCGTGGGCGTCGCAGCGGATCGGGTCGACCACGAGTCGACGGGTCCGGTTCAAACCATTACCTCCGAGTAGCGAGGAAGAGCCAGGGACGGAGGCGGCCTCCGGCAGTCCCCTCCATGACGGTGGCTTTCTATCTCCCTTGCAAATACCTGAATGCCACTACGGATCATACGGACTGCACCGTCCGGATGCTTGCATGCCCCCCGCCCGTCGATCATCCACAGCCACCGGTCGATCTGGGCGTTCCACTTGTTGGGGGACCCGGCCGACAGCAGGCGACCGAGGCCGTCGGCCACTGTCGGCAGGCCCCGGGCGCACGGACCGCACTGCCCGGCGGACTGGCCGGCCAGCCAGGAAGCTATCGATGCCACCGCTTTCAGACCGCAGGTGTGGGGCCCGACCACGATCAGCGAACCGCAGCCCAGGCTGGCCCCGGCCGACCCGAGCCAGGCGGGATCGAGGCGGGCCGAGGTGGCGGCGGGGGGGCCGAGCCAGGTGCCGGCATACCCCCCCACGAGCACCCCCTGCACGGGCTGGTCGGCGCCGGCCGGGGCCAGCACGTCGACCATGGGGGTGCCCAGGGCCACCTCGTAGACCGAGGGGTGGCGGACGTCACCCGTGACGGTGACGAGGGCCGTCCCGGGATGGGCGGCGGTACCAAGGGCAGCGAACCACGACGATCCGAACCGCCCGATCAGGGCCACGTGGGCGAGCGTCTCGGCGTTCTGGACCAGCGTCGGACGGCTGTCGACGCCCCGCTCGTAGGGTCGCCGACCGAACGAGGGCAGGGCCGGGCTCCCGTTGATCCAGTTGACCAGGGCCGACTCCTCACCGGTCACGTAGCCGGGGGGGGCGGCTTCGAGACGGAACGGTACGGCGTCGAGTCCCCGCCCGGCCCGCTCCGATATGGCCAGCCCGCAGGCTCGCAGAGCCGCCGAGGCGCGGCGGTCGACGCAGACGATGACCTCCGAAGCCCCGAGAGCGCGGGCCGCCAGGGACGCCCCGTCGAGGACGAGGTGGGGGGCGTGGACCAGCAGCGTCTTGTCCTTGTTGCTGGCGGGCTCGCCCTCGGTGGCGTTGACCACCACCACGGGTCGGCCGCCGGCGGCGAGGGCCGCCCACTTGCGGGCCGTCGGGAACCCGGCACCCCCCCGGCCGCCGAGGCGGCTGCGCCCGATCTCGTCGAGCAGTTCCGGTCCCCGCCGGGGCAGGCCGCCCCACTGCGACAGGTGGGAGGCGAGGTCGGGACGGGCCACGGTGGCCAGCAGCCGGGGCAACTGGCTGGCGTCGGGGGCGGTCACCGTTGGCTCCCCGTCACGCCGACGGCGGGGCTGGTCGACACCGGTGGCGTTCCCGCCCGGCGGGCCCAGCCGGCGCGCAGCGGCCCCTGCTCGGCCCAGACCGCCACGACCAGCAGCAGCACCGCAGCGGAAGCTGCGGCGGTGAGGCGGTACGAGCTGGGGGCCTGGGTCCAGCGGGTGGTGAGCCGCCAGGCGAGGGCGGCGACCACCAGCGCCGTGCAAACCAGGTAGAGCAGCTGCACCCAGCCGATGCGGGCGTCGGAGCCGGTGCCGAGGCCGTGGACGAGGGCCACCGGCCAGCATCCGTAGGCCAGCCAGTGCACGGCCCGCCACGCGCGGTGACCGAGGTACTGGCGAATCAGGCTGGTCACGATCAGGGTCACGAGCAGATCGAAGGCCAACGCGCCGAAGCCCAGCCACAGGGGGCGGTAGCGGCCGATGAAGGGCACCACCGCGTCGACGAGGGCGATGGGCGCGTAGGGATCGGCGACGGCGGTGAGGATGTGCACGGCGAGCAGGCCTACGGCCAGGAGGGAGGCGTTGCGGTGCAGCCCGGAGATCACGAAACGGGGCAGCCCGGGACGGGCGTAGCGCGCCAGCTGGGCCACGCCGAGCGCCACCGTGAGGCTGAGCAGGACCAGGCTGACCAGCCCGAAACCCCTGGTCAGATACCACAGCACCTTCGGGTTGGCGGCGCCTAGCAGCATGTCGGAACCTCGCTCGGCCAGCCCGACACGGTGACCGGCGTCCCATCCGGAGGCACCAGCCGGGCGGGCAGGCCGAGCCGCTCCAGCCACCCCGGCGCGCCGTCGCCCATGACGATGGCGGCGCAGGAGGCGATGTTGGCGTCCAGGCAGGAACCGGCGGCCACGCTCACCAGCCGCCAACGCTCCTCGACGGGCTGGGAGGTGGCCGGGTCGATCAGGTGGTGGACGGATCGACCGCCGCGCCGCCAGCGGCGCACCGAGGTACTCGAGGTGGCCAGGCCCCCGTCGTGTATGGCCACCACCGGCCCGGGCCCATCGAGAGGGGCGGAGTGGTCCTCGGTGATGCGGACCGGCCAGCCCGCGTCGGGGGCCGGTCCGGCCACGGCGATGTCGCCTCCGAGCCCGACCAGCACCCCGACCCCGGTCCGCTCGGCGATACGGCGCGCCGCCCGGTCGGCGCCCAGGGCCTTGGCCGTCGCCCCCAGGTCGAGATGCACGCCTACCGGCAGAGCGAGGGTCGACTGAGCGGTGTCCACTACGACGCAGCGCCACCCCGGGACGGGGCGGACGGCGAACTCGACCGGTGGCCCGTCTGGGGCAAGGGCGGCGAAGTCCCGGTCGTAGCCGGCCACCTCGAGGGCCCGGCCGACGGTCGGGTCGACCATCCCGTCGGTGAGCCGGGCGGCCCGCAGAGCCTGCTGCACGGCCTCGAGGAGAAGCGGCGACACCCGAACGGGCCGGCGCCCCGACGAGGCGTTGAGACGGTACAGCTCGCTGTCGTCGCGGAAGCGGCTGCAGGCCCGGTCCAGGTGGTCGAGCTCGTCGAGCAGGACTTCGAGCGCCTCGGCCTCGGCCCCGGGGTCGGTGAGCACCAGAGCGGCCGTGGAGCCCAGCGCCGGGAACGGGTCCACGGCGTGCAGGAAGGTCACGACCCTCCGGAGCTGACGACCGGGGGGTTGTAGACCGGCTGCGGGGGCGCCGTCGGGGGGGTGAGGGTCTGGGGGGTCTGGTAGGTGGCCGAGCCGTCGTCACCGCCCGCCGTCAACGGCGCGGCAGTGGTGGGCGGGGCGCTCGTGGCCGGCGCCGTCGCAGCGGAGTGCCCCGGGAGGGCCTTGGCCACCCCCACCGAGAACACCCCGGCCGAGACGAAGGCCCCGGCGGCGAGGAGCCGGGTGCTGGTGGACAGCCGGAGGAGACCGGCGTCGCGAACCTGCTCCCGCCTCATCGCTCCTGCTCCGTGGACATCGACTCCCAGTGTGGGACGGTCGAGCCCAGAAAAGGATTAGAGGTAGGTAAAGATTCGATCAAGAAAGCCTCAGTGTCCGATGTAAGCCGGCAGGTTGGCCAGGTAATGGGTGGTGGCGCTCGTCATGGAGAAGCCCAGGACCACGCCGAGAGCCAGGCTGCTGATGAGCAGCCACTGCCGGGCCGACGCCCCTCGTACCTGGGAGCGGGTGCGGCGGACCAGGTCGAGCGGGGCCAGGTGGGCGGTCTCGACGATATGGCCGAGCACGTGAATGGCCATGGCCCCGAACCAGAGCACGAAGCTGACCCGGTGCAGGGTCAGCAGGTTCCCGCCGAGGGCCTTGGGGTAGAGGACGGCCCCGACACCGGAGGCGAACAGGACCACGGTGAGCACCACCACCACCGGTCCGAGCAGACGCAGCAGGGCGGGGGGAGGACCTTTGCGGCGGTAGGCGGGGGCTCCGCTGTAGTAGCGGACGAACCGCCAGGTCGTCGAGGCCATCTTCAGCGCCACGGGGGGGATCAGCAGCATGCCGATGAACACGTGCAGCTGCAGATGCTGGCGGACCCCGAGGATGGTGAGGCCCTCGGCGAACAGCAGGACGAGGAGGACCACCGCGGTGGCACCGGTGAGGCGCGAGTTGGACTCCACCCCCGAGTCACCCCGGCGGCGGCGCTGCACCTGCGGGCGCTCGCCTACCGGCTGGCGCTGCGCGTACTCGAACCGGGGCCACCCGGAGTCGTCGACGACCACGCTTGCACGGTAGGGGCCCGATCCGGCCACGTTCGGGCAGCCGGGCCAAGCTTTGCCGAACCTTTACCTGTGCAGCGCCCGTGAGCCCGGGCGGGGGGACGGGGGCAGCGACACGACGGCGTCGAGGCCGCCGCTCGGCACGGGTCGGAGGCTCACCTCCAGCCCGTTGCGGTGGGCCAGCTCGGAGACTATGGCCAGGCCGAGCCCGCTGTGACCCGAAGGCCGGGTGGACCCCTGCCAGAAACGGTCGAAGGCCCGGTGACGGTCCTCCTCCGACATCCCCGGGCCTTCGTCGCTCACGTGGATCTCCGCCCCGCCGGCGGGGCCGGACTGGAGGATCATGCGGATGGTGGTCGACGCCGGGCTGATCTCCACGGCGTTGGCCAGCAGATTGTCCAGGATCTGCTCCAGGTCCCCGGGGTTCAGGGGGCAGCGGTAATCGTCGGGCAGGGTGCTGCGACAATCGAGCACCACGCCTTTCTCGGCGGTCAGCGGCGCCCACGCCACGCAGCGTTCGTCGAGGACCGAAGCCACGTCGATCTCGGCGCGGGAGACGATCTCGTGGCCGGCCCGGCTGAGGGTGAGCAGCCCGTCCACCAGACGCGACAGCCGCTGGACCTCCCGCCCGACGGCGGCGATGGATTCCTGGCTGGCGACGTCGGCGGTCGCTTCGAGATTCTCCAGACGCAGCCGCAGGGCGGTCAGCGGAGATCTGAGCTGGTGGGAGGCGTCGGCCACGAAGCGACGCTGACCCTCGATCAGACCGTCGAGCCGTCCCGCCATGTGGTTGAACTGGCGGGCCAGGGAGCGGATCTCGTCGGGTCCGACCTGCTCGCTGGCCCGCAGCCCGAGCTCACCGCGACCGAAGCGGTCGACGGTGGTCTCCAGGCGGGCCAGCGGACGGGCCAGGGAGCGGGCCAGCACCACACCGGCCAGGCCGGCGATCACGATGGCACCGAGGGCGAACAGGCCGAGGGCCAGCCAGATCTCGTGGATCCGCCGTTCGGTCAGCTCGGCCGGGGCGGCGAGGACGACGGCCGCTACGGTCCGGCCGTTCTCCACGATGGGCACCGCGGTCACCGCGAAGGCGTCCCCCTCGTCCTCGGTGAACACCGCGACGGTCTGGCCGGCGAGGGCCCGGGCCATGAGCCCGCCCCACTCGTTTCGCACCTCGTCGTGGGCCTCGGTGCTAGACGAGGCCAGGACCGCCCCCGCCACCGACTCGAGCACCACCTCCCCGCCGGTGCGGCTGCCGTAGCCGGCCACGGTGGAGCTCAGCCGGGTCCGGTGGGTGGGGTCGAGCGAGTCGTTCACCAAGGCGACGAGCCCCGCTCCCTCCTTCTCGACCTGGTTGGTGGCGAGCTGCCTCTCGAACCGCTGCGCCAGAGTGGCGAGCGGGACCTCGAGGACGAGCAGGATGAGCACCGCCAGACCGAGGTAGGAGATGAGGAGTCGGCGGGTCAAGCGTTACCGACCAGGGCCCCGCCCAGGCGCAGGCCGACCTTGCGCACCGTCTCGATCCAGTCCGGATTGCCGAGCTTCTTGCGCAGCGAGGCCACGTGCACGTCGACGGTCTTGGTCGGCCCGTACCAGTGGGGGTCCCAGACCTCCTCGAGGATCGTCTGGCGGTCGACCACCGCACCGGGGTCGGAGGCCAGCAGAGCCAGCAGCTCGTACTCTTTGGGGGACAGGGTCACCTCCGCCCCGGCCACGAGGACCTTGCGGGTCCGACGGTCGATCTGGAGAGGCCCGAGGTCCTGTACGACGTCACCGGCCGGCTCGGGCATGCGGCGCATGACCGCCCGGATGCGGGCGACCAGCTCACGGAAGCCGAAAGGCTTGACTATGTAGTCGTCGGCGCCCAACTCCAGACCCAACACTTTGTCCCCCTCGTCGGCTCTGGCCGTGACCACCAGGATGGGCACCGCCGAGCGCGAACGGATCTGCTGGCAGACGGCGTAGCCGTCCATGTCGGGCAGCCCCAGGTCGAGGATCACCAGGTCGGGGTCGTGGCCCGACAACGCCTCCCGGCCGGTGGCGACCCGGGCGACGGTGAATCCCTCCCGGGCCAGACCCTCGACGAGGGGTTCGGCTATGGAGTCGTCGTCTTCGACCACCAGCACCTGCACCCCGAAAGGATGGCATCACCGGGCCTCCGACCGGTACCGCCGCCCGGGCCTCAGAGGGCCAGGACGGCCTCCGTGGCACTGTGGATGGCCCCCTCGATGTAGCCGACCCGCTCGCAGTCGCCTATGGCCACGGCCCGTATCCCGGCGCCCTGGAGGGCTTCGGCCAGGCTCGGGTCGGGCCGCACCCCCGACGCCACGACGACGTGGTCGGCGCTCACCGTGTGCTCCCCGCCGTCGCGTTCGAAGCGGACCCGGTCGAGGGTGATCTCCACGGCCCGGGCCCGACGCTCGATCACCACCCCGTGGCGACGAGCCTCGTGGACGGCCCGGAAGCGGCGGGGCATGGCCATCTCGGCCCCCACGTAGGAGCTCTCCTCGAGCACCGTCACCTGCCGTCCCCGCTCGGCGAGGAACTCGGCCAGCTCGAGACCCACCAAACCGCCGCCGATCACCACCACCCGGCGGCCGATGGGCAGCCACCGCCGGGAGAGTCGGCGGAGGCGGCCCACGTCGTCGAGCAGACCCAGCCGCCGACCGACGGCCAGGACCAGTCTCTGGTGGGGCGGCAGAGGGGGGCGGCGGCCCTGGCCGGTGAGCAGCGCCCGCAGGTCGTCCCCCGAGAACACGTGGGCCTGATCGGCGCCGGGCAGCGCCGGGCGGTCGCGGCGGGCGCCCGTGGCCACCAGCACCACGTCGGGACGCTCGGCGCGGATCTCCTCCAGGCCGGCCGCCCGGCCGAGGCGGATGTCCACTCCCGCCTCGCGCACCGCGGCCGACAGGTACCGGACCAGCTCGGCGTTGTTCGGGGTGGTGAGGGACGAGAACCACGCCGTTCCCCCCAGGCGGTCCCTCTCGAACAGGACGACGCGGTGGCCGGCGGTGGCCGCCAACCGGGCCGCCTCGAGGCCGGCCGGGCCGCCCCCGACGACCACGACCCGCCGGGGCGGGGCGGGTGGTGCCGGCTGGCGGGGCCGGTCGTAGTGACCCAGCCGGGCGTTGACCGCGCAGACCGGGGTGGCGTCCCAGAAGTTGCGGGCCACGCACACGAAGCAGCTGATGCAGGTCCGGACGAGGTCGGGGCGCCCGGCGGCCAGTTTGGCGGGTATGTCGGGGTCGGCGAGGAGCTGGCGGCCCATGGCCACGAACTGGCAGGTGCCGCCGGCGGCCAGGAGCGCTTCGGCCCGGTCCGGGGAGAGGCGGCCGACGGCGATGACCGGGACCGAGACGGCCCGGGTCACCGCCTGCGCCAGGTGGACGTACTGACCTTCGGTCCACGGAAGGGGACCGTCGGTGAACCCCACGCTCAGCGAGTCGGTCGTGGAGGCGCTCACGTGCAGCGCGTCGGCCCCGGCCTGCTCGGCCAGCCGGGCGTAGCGACAGGCCAGTTCGGGGCCGATCCCTTCCCCGCCGTGGCCGTACTCCGCCCCGTCGAGGCGGACCGTGACGGCGAAGGCGGGGCCACAGCGTTGCCGGACGGCCTCCACGACCGCTACCAGCAGGCGGGCCCGGTTGGCGTCGGAGCCGCCGTAGTCATCGACGCGGTGGTTGTAGAGGGGTGAGAGGAACGACGAGATGAGATATCCGTGCCCGGCGTGGATCTCGACCCCGTCCAGACCCGCCCGCTGGACCCGGGCGGCGGCTGCGGCGAAAGCCTCCACCGCCGCATCGAGGTCGTCGACGGTCGCCTCCCGCTGGGTCGGCCGGCGGGACCCGTTGGCCTTCATGAGGAGCGACAGCTCGTCGGGGGTGATGTTCTCCAGGTCGGTCACCGAGTCCGGCAGGGGCACGGAGGGGACGAGCTGGGCCCGGCCCTCCATGGAGTCCACACGCGCCACCTTCCCGTGGTGGCATATCTGCACGATCATCGCCGCCCCGTGCTCGTGGACGGCCTCAGCCAGGCGGCTGAGGCCGGGGATGCACGAGTCGTCGGAGAGGGCCGGCTGGTGACGGGAGGTGGCCCCCACCGGGTAGGAGACGGCCGACGTCTCGAGGATGAGCAGGCCGACCCCGCCGGCCGCCCGGTCGCGGTAGTGCTCGACCACGGCCTCGGTGATCAGACCGTCGCCGGTGCAGGCGTTCTGGTCCATGGCCGGCATCACGATCCGGTTCTTCAACTCCATCGGCCCGATCCGGCCCGGACCGAGCAGGTGGCGGTAGTTGCCGGTCAGCGCGTCGGCGGCCATGCGGGGGAAAGGTAGACCGAAGGGCGATCAGCCCGGGGATCGCCGTCCCGGCGGGCGGGACCAGCGGGCGGGACCAGCGGGGCGTCAGCGGCCCGGCCGAGACGGCCGGAGGTGGCCGGGAGCGGGGGCGGACGTCAGACGGCGGCGGGGGCGGCCGGGACGGCGTACTCGGGGGGCACGGGCAGGCCGCCGGCGGCCTGCAGGGCCACCCGCAGGTCGTGGGGGTTGGTCGCCGCCGCGAAAGCCGTCTGCAGGGTGATCCGACCGGACTGCACCAGCGTCAGGAGGCTCTGGTCGAAGGTCATCATCCCGTGGTACTCACCGTCGGCGATCTGCTCCTCGATGGTGTCGCCAGGGGCGGTCGGGTCGACGATGCGGTCGGCGATGCGACCGGTGACCACCATGGCCTCGATGGCCGCGGCCCGGCCCTGCCCGTCGGCGAGGGGGACCAGCCGCTGGCTGACCACCCCCTTGAGCGCCTCGGCGAGGGTGAGGCGCACCTGGTGGTGCTGGGTCGGGGGGAAGAAGTCGACGATACGGTTGACCGTCTCGGTGGCGTTGGTCGTGTGCAACGTGGACAGGACCAGATGGCCCGTCTCGGCGGCGCTCAGCGCGGCGGCCACCGTCTCGGGGTCGCGCATCTCTCCGATGAAGATCACGTCCGGGTCCTGGCGCAGCACCCGGCGCATGGCCTGCGCATAGTTATCGGTGTCGGTGCCGATCTCCCGCTGCCATATGACCGCCCGCTTGTCATTGTGGACCACCTCGATGGGGTCCTCGAGGGTGACGATCTTGCAGGCCCGGGTGGTGTTGATGTGGTCGATCATGGCGGCCAGGGTCGTGGTCTTGCCTGACCCGGTGGGGCCGGTCACGAGGATCATCCCTCGCTGCTCCTCGGCCAGGCGGGTCACCACGGGAGGCAGGCCGAGCTGGTCGGCGGTCACCGCGTTGGGCAGCACCAGCCGCAGGACCACGGCCACGGTGCCCCGCTGGCGGCAGGCGTTACCCCGGAAACGTCCGATCCCCGGGACCGACACCGAGAAGTCGGCCTCGCCGGTGGTCTCGAACTCCCGCAGGCGATCGGCGGGGAGAAAATGCTTCAGACCCTCCCTCATGTCGGCCGCCTCGACCGGCGCGAAAGGTATCGGACGCAGGTCGCTGTTGACCCGGATACGCGGTGGGCTACCGGCCCCGACGTGGAGGTCCGAGCCACCGAACTTGACGAGGTGCGCCAGCATGCCGGCCAGATCCCACATATCAGCTTTTTCGGTCGCCGGCACGCCGGAGTGAAGTAATACACGTTCCCTCCCGGGCTCGAGCGGAAGCCGAAGAGCGAGAAACACCGGTCGGGCGGCGAAGGCGGCCCGACCCGTCCTCTTGAGGCTCGTCGATCACACGGCGATAGGACTGACATGGATGTGCTGACCGCCCTGCGTCAATCACCGCAACCGCTCTCCGACGACGAGTTGGCCGAGATGCTCGGCCGGGACAGCCGAACCATTGGCCAGGAGTGCCGCTCCCTCGCCTTTCGCGGGCTGGTCATAAGGGAGCAGAAGCCCGACCGGATGGTCAACCGCGTCTACCGCGGCGACTGACCGGTCGAACCGTTAGCCTGCACCCGCCGGGCCGGCGGGACCTCCGTCGCCGGCGCCGGGCGCACACCGCGACCGCCGGCCAGACGCCGCTTCGGAGGACCCGACAGAGATGATCATCGATCCGCTCGACGAATATCCGATCCACCAGGTGCCCATGTCGATGGCCTACGTGGCCACCAGCGACCGAAACGCCTACGACCGCTGCATCTTCCAGGGTCTCGACCACGAGGCCGGCACCTACTTCCTGACCGGCCTGGGCGTCTACCCGAATGCCGGCATCACCGACGCTTTCATGTCGGTGCGGCGAGGCAACCGCCAATGGACTCTGCAGACCTCCTCGGTACGACCCGACGACCGGATGGAGCAGCGGGCCGGGCCCTACCGGATCGAGGTGGTCGAGCCGCTGCGGCGCCTCCATGTGACCTCGAGCGATGACGAACTGGCGTGCGACTTGACCTTCGTCTCGGACTACGAGCCGCTGCGCGAGCCCCAGCACGTCAAGTACAGCGAACCCACCGGCAAGGTGATGCTCGAAGGGTGCCGGTTCGCCCAGGTGGGCACCTGGGAGGGCGAGATCACCGTGGACGGGCACACCGTGGCCGTCGACCCGGCCCACTGGACGGCCACGAGGGACCGGTCGTGGGGCATACGGCCCGTCGGCGAAGCCGACCCTCCGGGGCGGCCCGGCGGCGGCCAACCCCACGTCTGGTGGGTGTGGGCCCCCATCAAGTTCGAGGACTTCGGGGTCCATCTGATGGTCGACTCGGAGCCCGACGGTTACCGCACCGTCAACTACGCGGTCCGCTACTGGCCGACGGCGTCGGGGCGGCGCCTCGAGCAGCTCGGATGGCCCGAGATCGACATCCGCTACCACCCCGGCACCCGCATCCCCGAGGGCGCCACGATCCATCTGCGGACCGTCGACCGCCGGTCGCTGGACATCGAAGTCGAGTGTCTGACGTCCATACCCTTGCACCTGGGCTGCGGCTACGGCTCCGATCCCGACTGGAACCACGGCCGGTGGATGGGCGAGTCCTGGCGCCGCCTGATCATCTTCGACTTCGACGACCCCGAAGTGCAGGCCCGGTTGCCGTGGGGCGGCATCGACCACCTGGCCCGCGCCACCTGCGACGGCCAGACCGGCTTCGGGATATTCGAGCACGGCACCATCGGACGCCACGACCCGACCGGCATGGCCGATCTGACGTCGGTGGCGGACTGACCCGGGGCCCTCTGCGGCCGGCCGACGCCGACCCCCACGGGGCGGGGACGGGCCGCCGACCGGGGAGTAATGTCCCGGCCGGGTGGCCGCCGGGTGGCCGCATCAGGAGGGGATGACCGATGAGGATGGACTCCAAAGTCGTGTTGATGGCCGGGGGGGCCGGCGGTATCGGATCGGCCACCTCGCGGCGACTCGGCGCCGAGGGCGCCAAAGTGGTGGTGGGCGATCTCAACGAGGAAGCGGCCGCCGAGGTGGCGGCCGATATCGTCGCCGCCGGCGGCGAGGCGCGGTCCGTGGGCATGGACGTCGGCGACGAAGGGTCAGTGGCCGCCGCCATCAAGGCGGCGCTCGATGCCTACGGCGGGATCGACGGGGTCCACGTGAACGCCGCCGATCTGTCCCCCGGCACCGTCCTTCAAGACAGCGACGCCCTGGGCCTGGACCTGTCGGTGTTCGACCGCACCATCCGCACCGGTCTGCGGGGCCACCTGCTGTGCACCCAGCTGGCCCTCCCCCACCTGCTCAGCCGGGGCGGCGGCGCGCTGGTCTACACCAGTTCGGCGGCGGCCTTCATCGGAGAGCCGGAACGACCTTCCTACGCCATGGCCAAGGCCGGCATCAACGCCCTGGTCCGGCACGTGGCGTCGAAGTGGGGCAAGGAGGGCATCCGGGCCAACGCCGTCGCCCCCGGCCTGGTCGTGACGCCCACCATCGAGAAGACCATGGACGAACGCTTCCTGCAGTACGCGCTGGCCGGGACCCGCAGCTCGCGTCTCGGGAGGCCCGAGGACATCGCCGCCATGGTGACCTTCCTCATGTCCTCCGACGGGGAGTGGGTCAACGGCCAGATCATCAGCGTGGACGGGGGAGCCGTTCTGCGCTGAGCCTGAAGGTGGCGCCCGGAGCCCGGGCCGCCGCTCAGGTCGGGCCAGGGCCGCAGGACGGGGTCCGGTCGAGGTCTTGTTCGGAGTAGTCCGACAGCGCGGCTGCGACGTCGGGGTGGACCTCGGCGATACGGTCGAGCCCGGTCACTTCGAGGACCCGGCGGATGGACGGAATGGGTCCGGCCAGGCGCATGTCGCCGCCGAGCTCACGAACCCGACGGACGCCCCCGATCACCGCGCCCAGCCCGGAGGAGTCCACGAACGACAGCTTCGAGATGTCGAGTACCACCTGACTGGCCGCCGGCAGTTCGGCGATGGCCTGCCTGAACTTCCAGACTGTCGACGAGTCCACCACACCGATGACGTGCACGACGTCGCAACCGTTCAGGCGACTGGACGGCAGGACCAGGTCGGTGGTGGGGATCAGCTGTGCTCGGGTCGGCATGACGACCATGCTGCACGGTCCGTTTGACGCCGAGATGGCTCCCGGGTGGCAGTCCGGTGACAAGTCATGCGTCACCCGATTGACATCCCGACGCGACCGGGCCGAGACCCCGGGCGGTCATCATCATCGAAGTGAAACTGAGTAACCCGGCCGGTGCCGCGCCGGTCGGAACGTGGTCTCGCGTCGATAAGCGGGCTGCGACCTGCCAACATGATGCGGTGGCAGCGCGGCTCCTGCTAATCGAGGACGACGATCGCATCCGGGAAACCACCCGGCTGGTCCTCGAGGACGACGGCTACGAAGTCGACGAGGCCCCGTCGGCGGAAGCTGGCCTGGTCCTGTTCGGGCAGCGGTCGCCAGCCTGCGTGATAGTGGACCTCATGCTGCCCGGCATGAACGGCTTCGAGTGCTGCCGGGCCCTGCGCCATCTGGGAGACGTGCCGATAATCGTGCTCACGGCTCGCACCGACAGCCACGACGTGGTGGCCGGTCTCGAAGCGGGGGCCGACGACTACGTGACCAAGCCGTTTCACGCCAAGGAGCTGACCGCCCGTATCCGGGCGCTACTTCGCCGGGCGTCGCTCGGGAACTCCCGGATGGCCTCGAAGGTGGTGATCGGCGACGTCGTGGTGCTGCCCGAGGAGGGACTCGTCAGGCGGAGGGGGGAGGAGGTGTCGCTGACCAAGACGGAGTTCCGACTGCTCTGCGAGCTGGCGGCCCACCCCGGGCGGGTACACAGCCGGGAGGTGCTCCTCGAGAGCGTGTGGGGCTATCCGGGCACCGGTGACGGCAAAGTAGTCGACACCCACATCCACCGACTGCGCAACAAGCTGGAGGACGACCCGGCCAACCCCGTGCACGTCGTCACGGTGCGGGGTCTCGGCTACAAGGTGGCGGTCTGACGGGAGCCGGCCTGACGGGAGCCGGCCTGACGGGAGCCGGCCTGACGGGAGCCGGCCTGACGGGCACCGAGACGTGACCAACCGCCGGCGGCGGTTACGCGTCCGGCTGATGATCTCGTTCGCCCTCCTGGGTCTGGCCGTCCCAGCAGGGTTGTCGATGTTCACCTACTACTGGGCCCGAAACTACCTGCTGGACCAACGGCTGAGCTCGGCGTTGCACCAGACCCAGACCAACGCCAACCTGGCCCGCACCCTTCTGGGCGGCTCTTCGCCCGATCCGGCCCAACTGCTCGACTCTCTCGCTTCCCCCTCGACCTCCGAGCCGGTGCTCTACTACGAGAGACACTGGTACGGCAGCTCGGCGGCGGCCGGGCCCGACACCATGCCGGCGCCACTCATCAAGGTGGTCGCGAGCGAACATCAAGCGGCGCGTCAGCTGTATGACCGAAACCGGAACAAGGAACTGGCCATCGGCATACCCCTGCCTGGCGGTAGCGCCTACTTCCAGGTGTTCTCCCTCGCCGACCTGACCAGCACCCTCGCCACGCTGCGCGACGCCTTGGTCGGAGGCAGCCTCCTGGCGTTCGCGGTGAGCCTGGCCCTCGGCTCGTGGGCCACCCGCCGCGTGCTCAAGCCGGTGCGGGACATCGGCCAGGCCGCCGCTTCCATCGCCGCCGGCCGCCTGGACGCCCGGCTCGACGCCGAGGGCGACGCCGAGCTGGCCGAGCTGGCGACCGGCTTCAACACCATGGTGAGCTCGCTGCAGGACCGCCTCGAACGCGACGCCCGTTTCGCCTCCGACGTCAGTCACGAACTGCGCTCGCCGCTCACGACTCTCAACTCAGCCGTGCAGATCATGCAGAACCGCCGGCACGAGCTGAGTTCCCGGTCAGCGCGGGCGCTAGACCTGCTGACTGCCGAGGTGGAACGGTTTCAGCGGCTCGTCGAGGACCTTCTGGAGATCTCCCGCTACGACGCCGGGGTCGCCCAGCTCGACCTCGAACCGGTCGACGTGGCGGCCCTGGTCGAGCGACTGCTGGTCGAGTCCGGACAGCCGGTCACGGTCCAGGCCCGCAGCCGCGCCGGCGGGGCAACGGTGGTGGCCGACCGGCGCCGCCTCGAGCACGCCGTCGGCAACCTCATCCGCAATGCCGTCGTCCATGCCGGCGGCGTCACCGGGGCCTGCGTGGCCTACGACGGGGACGAGACGGTCATAACCATCGAGGACCGCGGGCCGGGCATCGACGCCGAGGACCGAGAGGCAGTGTTCGAACGCTTCGCAAGGGGACGCGCGGCCGGCCGGAGATCCTCGGGTGGAGGGGTCGGCCTGGGTCTGGCCCTCGTCCGGGAGCACCTGTGCCTTCAGGGGGGAACCGTCCACTTCGAGCCGGCCGATCCGTGCGGGAGCCGGTTCGTGGTGACCATCCCCGGGGGCCGACCATGAGGAGGGCAGTCGCCGTCGCCTTCAGCTCGGCCCTGTGGATGCTGTCGGGCTGTGCCATTCCCAACGACCGGTCCCCCGTGGCCCTGAACCAGACCGTTGCGTCCACCTCCACATCGACGACGCTGGGCCGCCCCGGAAGCGACTCGAGCCGGCTGACGATCTACCTGATCGGCCCGGACGGGCTGCTGGTGGCCCGCCTCCGGCCCGACCCCTCCACCACGGTGGCGACAGCGGTGCAGGACCTATTGGCCGGCCCCACCGATACCGAGACGGCCGATGGGCTCACCTCCGCCCTGCCGAGCGGAACTCGCCTGGAGCACGCCCGGGTCACGGGCTCCACCGCCGTGCTGGATTTCAACGAGAGCCTGGCGTCGAGCTCCGGCAAGGAGCAGTTGCTGGCCTTTGCCCAGATCGTTCTCACCGCGGTGGCGGTCAAGGGCATAACCCACATCGAGATCAGCGTCGCCGGCCAGACCGTCAACGCCCCAGAACCCAATGGGACGCTGGCCGAGGGCCCGGTCAACGGTCTGGTTTACGCCGGGCTGCTGGAAGGCTGAATCGGTACAGGGCCCGGAGGTGCGGGACGGCTCCCAGGATCGGCGCACACCCCCTCCAACAGGTATCTGATCCCGAGCCGGAACTGGGTCGAGGTGGTGTAGCCGGCGATCTCGCGCGTCAGGTCCCCACTTTCGTCGGGGGCCGCCACCCCGAGCCCTTTCGGGCGGTCTCCGACTCCGGGAAGGAGGGAGGCTCCTGGGTGCCGGGACCGTTGGCGCGACGCTTCGAGGGCCGCGAAACCCACCGTGTAGGTGTGCAGCACGGCGTAGGCCTGCCCGGCCACCTGATCGTCACCGAGGCCTGCCCGCAGGACCCGCAGCATGCACGCCATTCGGGTCAGCGCCGTGGACGATACGACCGGGTGCGAGAGGTATACGTGCAGCGCCGCCGGCTGATCCACGAGGAACCTACGAAGTCGCTCAGCCGCTTCGGCCGCCCATCCCCTCCAGTCCGACTCGTCAGAGTCGGGTCTCCAGACCTCGGCGAGCAGGCGGTCGACCACCTCGTCGAGCAGGTCGTCCTTGTCCCGGACGTGCCGGTAAAGCGACATGGGAGCCACGCCGAGACGGGCCGCCAGGTTGCGGATGGTCAGCTGCTCGTAGCCTCCATGCGATTCGATCAGGTCGACGGCAGCATCGACGATCTGCTCGCGGCTGATCGATCCCCAAGTCCTCCGGACCGGTCCGGTCGGTGACCGCGGTCCCTTCCGCTCCGGCATTGGGAGATGATAGCGACCCCTCTTGCGTACATGTACGAAAATGGGGGATACATTGGTACATGTACGCAAGGAGACGAGAGGAGGACGGACATGGTGGTTTTGTGGTGGGCGGTGATCGTGGTGGTGGGAGGAGCGCTCCTGATGGCCACGGCCTACGTGGGGGTGATGGGAGGTATCGGCGCCGCCGTGGGTGAGCGATTCGAACGGTGTCCCCGTTGTGGTCGGCACAACTTGACCGGAACCGAACCGCTGCATTTCCGGGGATGCCCGCCGCCGTCAGCCTTCGAGCACCTGCGCCACACCGCCGGGTCCTACGCCCATCTTCCCCGCCATTAGCTGGAGCGAGCGGGGCGGGTGACGACAGCAGCACCAGGACCGGTATCGGCTGCCTCAGTGGGCCGCGTTGCCGATGGGCGGCGAGGCCACCAGCGGTCGGCACCACGGGCGGCGGCGTAGCCGACCGCCACGATGGCGGCACCGGCGGCGGTGTCGGTGAAGTAGTGATTGGCGGTGACGATCACGCACAGCAGCGTCACCGCGGGATAGGCCAGGGATGCGACCCTGGTCCACCAGCGACGGCTGATGCTGAACAGGACGATCCCGCACCACAGCGCCCAGGCGAAGTGGAGCGACGGCATCGCCGCGTACTGGTCGGACAGGTGGCTCATCGGTCCGGAGTCGAAGTTCCACAGGCCACCCACCACCTTCAGCGTGTCGGTGAAGCCGTACTGCGCAGGGAGCAGACGGGGTGGCATCAGGGGGAAGAAGGCGAATCCCACCAGAGCCAGGGCGGTGGCCACCGCCAGAGTGTTGCGCCACAAACGGTAGAGACCGCGACGGCTGAAGAAGAGCAGGACCAGCACGCCTGCGGTGACGATGAAATGGGTGCTGCCGTACCAGTCGTCGAGGAGCCGCACGACCAGGTGGTCGCCGAGAAAGGCGTGCTGGATGGAGGCCTCGTGGAACAGGCCCAGACGTCTCTCCAGCCCGATCACCCGTCGGGCGTTGTGGAAGGCCTGGGCCACCGACACCGGGCGGGTGCCGCGCAGGTCACGTACGGCGCTGTAGACGGCGTAGAAGACGGCGATCACCGCGATCTCCTTCCACCAGCGCAGCGAGCCGCTCCGCAGCCCCGCCGCGGTCACCGGTTGGGAGGACGCTCCGGCGGCTACGCCGACGGGCTGCTCGTTGGTCGACGCGTCGACCGATTCAGGGGGAGATATACGCAATACGGGGTCATCCTTGAGAGATCGTCGATTGGGGGGCGGCCGTCGCGGGCCGCACGGGTTGGCACCGGGGAACGACCGGGAGAGGCCGTCGTAGGGCCTTCGATCAGGCTGGGATGACCCCGGGCGGTCCCCGGCAGCTCGAACGCCCGGACCCCACGCGTTGGTGCAGAGCGTCAGGCCCGGGCTGGACCGGGGTCCCCAGGACGGCGGCGAACAAGCGGCTGGTAGTGGTGGGCCACGGGGACGAGCCGCCCCCGGGGGGCGTGGCACGAAGATGGGCGACCAGCGGGGTGATCGAGTAGCAGGCCGCAGCGCTAGTCGAGCCGGCGACCGGTGAGACGGCGGCGGGAGTCGCACAGGAGGCGACGGCGAGGGAGGCGTAGGCCTCAGCCGGCGGCGGGGGGCGCACCCCGAGGGCCACCACCACCATCAGCGACAGGGACCACGCCAGCCAGGACCGCCACCCGGGCGAGCACCGCGGCACAGTCCGCACCGGGTTAGCTCGCACCACTAGAGCCTAGGCCGCCGGGCGGACAGTTCGCCGTTGGGCCACCTCCGCGTCATCGGGGCGTCACCCGGCGGATCGGCGGGCACTCCATCCGGACGGATCCAGGGTGGTCGGCCGGGCTGGACTGAGCCAGACTGGGCGACCGATGCCCCGGGCCCGCTCCGCCGAACCGCCGCCCCAGCCGGCCGCCGTCGCACCCGGCGCGGCGCCGGCCCATGAGTGGCTGGTGCTGGTCTACCGCGTTCCTTCCGAGCCGACCCGGCTGCGGGCCACCGTGTGGCGGCGGCTACGGACCCTCGGGGCGGTGTACCTGCAGAACTCGGTGGCCGCCCTGCCCGCCGGGCCGATGGGCGAGCGAGCCATGCGCAAGCTGCGACACGACATCATCGAGATGGGAGGCACGGCCGTGCTCCTCGATGCTCGCGCCCTGGTGGGCGAAGCCGACATCCTCTCCCTATTCCAGACGGCGCGAAACGACGAGTACGAGGAGATCGTGGACCGCTGCCAGGACTTCCTGGTGCAGGTGGAGAAGGAGCACCTCGCCGCCCATTTCTCCTTCGCCGAACTGGAGGAGAACGAGGTGGATCTCGTCAAGCTCCAGAACTGGTTCGAGAAGGTACAGGCCCGTGACGCCTTCGCCGCGCCGGGCCGGGCCGAAGCCGAGGAGGCCCTGGCCCGGTGCACGGTCGCTCTGGAGGGCTACGCCGCCCGGGTCTACGAGGAAGAGGCTGACGCCCACTGACCCGAGGCACGAACCCTGTGGGCGGAGCTACAGCGGCGGAACCGGCCACTAGGAGCCGGTCGCGGGGCCGGCCGTCAGGTGCGGCGGACGACCCTGAGCAGGCTCCAGCTGAGCAGCACCACGACCGCCACGGGGGCGATCCACCACGCCGCCACCGAGGTGCGGCTGACGCCGTAGATGGCGCCCAGAGCGACGACCACCCCGACGGCCACCCGCCAGTCGTCGCCGACCACGAAGTCGTACCAGAAGGCCAGGAAGGCCCTCAGTTTGGCGGCGACCGCCGAGATCACGACGCCACCACCGACGGAGCTTCAGCGGGCTGTAGGGCCGAGCGCAGCAACTGCGTGAGGCCCAGCCCCAGCACGGCTACCGCCGGTACGAGCACCAACAGTGCGGCGTCGGAGCCGGGCCAACGGGCGCCGGCACCTTCGGCCCCCCAGAACATCCCGAAGGAGGTGAGCATCACCCCGACCACGAACTTCATCGTGTTCTCCGGGACCCGGGCCAAGGGGGCCCGCACGGCGACTCCGGCGGCTGCCACCACCACCACCGCGGTCACGGCGGCGACGGCGGCGAGGGGAACATCGTGCTGGTTGGTCCCGAAGGTCAAAGCGATGAAGGCGACCTCGAGACCTTCGAGGAGCACGCCTTTGAAGGAGAGAGTGAAGGCGTACCAGTCGGGGACGGAGAAGCGGCGGTCCGAGGCGGCGGCGCGCGCCGCGGCCAACTCCCGTTCGAAGATGGCCTTCTCGTCATGGAGGGCCTTGTGGCCGCTGGCCCTCAGGATGGCCTTGCGCAGCCACTGAAGGCCGAAGACCAGCAGCAAACCCCCCACGACCAGTCTGAGGCTGCGCAGCGGAATGGCTGAGAGCGCAGGACCGAGGGCCGCGATCACCGCGGCCAGCACGACCAGCGCCACCGCCGTACCGATGAAAGCCGACCGCCAGTCCCGGGCCGTTCCCGCCGCCAATACGATGGTTGTGGCCTCGACCGCCTCCACCGCGCAGGCGAGGAAGACGGCCACGAACAATGCGCCACCGTTCACCGTTCGCTCCTTCCGATGATTGTCACCAGTAGATTGTAACAGCCGTTAGTTCGCGTCGGTGCTCGAATATGCCACGCAGCCGTCGGGGTCGAGGCTCACGGACACCAGCGAGCCGCGTTCGTGACGTACGGCGTCGAAGCAGCCGGTCAGCAACTGACCGCAGCAGGCCACTACGTGGTCGTAGCCCCGGCCCCGGTAGGCCACATCGGCGACGGTACCGTTCAGCCCTGCGGGGTGTCCATCGTGGTCTGTGAGCGGGGCCCGACCCGACCCGTTGGTCATCCCGGCGTGGGCCAGCACCGACGCGCCGGTCACGGCCGTCATGCGGACTGCGGCGGGGCGGACGGCCACCGTCACCCGGTCGCCGGCTTTGAGCACCTCCCCGCTGCCGACCAGTATGCGCCCCCCCTCGACGTCCACCTCCACGCGGTGCCCGTCGGCTTCGGTGCCCACCACCCGACCGGGAAGCTCGGCGGCCAGGCCGGTGAATCGGGCCACGAACGGGGTGGCCGGGCGGTGGTACACCTCCTCCGGCGGGGCGTACTGCACCAGCCTCCCCTGGTCGAGCACGCCTATCTGGTCGGCTAGGGCGAAGGCCTCGGATTGGTCGTGGGTGATGTAGACGACGGTGGCGCCGCTGTCACGGCTGAGGGTGGCTATCTCCACCCGCAGCCGCTCGCGCAGGTCGGCGTCGAGGTTGGAGAGCGGCTCGTCGAATATCAGCAGGCCGGGGGAGGCGACCAACGCCCGGGCCAACGCCACCCGCTGCTGCTCGCCTCCGGACAGCTCGTGGGGGTAGCGCCCGTGGTGGTGTACCAACCCCACCCGCTCCAGCATCTCGCCCACCCGACGACCGACCTCCGTGCGACCGGGTCGGTGGCGGCGCAGGGCGTAGGCCACGTTCTCCGAGACCGTCAGGTGGGGCCAGAGGGCGTAGTCCTGGAACACCATTCCGAGGTTGCGCCGCTCGGGTGGGAGGTGCCGGCGGCGGTCGGCCACCAGCTCGGCGCCGAGGAGCAGCTCGCCGTCGTCGATGCGCTCCACCCCGGCCAGACAGCGCACGAGGGTGGACTTGCCCGACCCCGAGGGCCCGAGCAGCACGACGAAGCGGCCCTCGGGGATGTGCAGGTCGAGGGCGCGCATGGCCTCGACCCGTCCGTAACGCTTGGTGGTGGCTCGGAACTCCACCGCGACGGCGCCCGGGGTCACGCCGTGGCCTTTCCCAGACGCCGCCAACCCGCTGGGGCGAGAACGCGGAAGGCGCCCCAGACAAGGGCCACCACCGTCAGCGAGAAGAGCACGGCGATCACCTCCATGGCGGTCCCACCTCCGTAGTCGTAGTTGGCCAGCGCGTGCGTGATGCCTATCGACACCGGCGGATGGTTGGGCGGGTAGAGCAGCTGCGACACCGGCAACTCGAGCAGGGTGCCGGCGAAGGTAAGGACCCAGGCCGCGATCAGCGGTCGGGCCAATACCGGAAGGACCGTCCTCATCCACGAGTGGGCCGCCCCCGACCCGTGCACCCGTGCCGCTTCCTGGAGCGAGTTCTGGACCTGCCCGATGGGCCCGAACAGGACGCGGGTGGTGGACGGCAGGGCGGTGGCCAGATAGCCGAGCACGAGCAGCGGCGTCGTCTCGTAGAGGTGCACGCCCAGGTTGTTCACGAAACGCAGGTTGTAGGTGAAGATGTATCCGGCCGCGAACACGATCCCGGGCAGGGCGACGGCGGTCAGCAGCATCAGGTCCAGCACCCGGGCACCGAGACGGCCGCCCCGGCCGGCCAGCATCCGGGCCGAGATGACCGCCATGGCCACCGTGAGCGTGGCCGTCACGAGGGCCAGGCGCGCCGAGTAGAACAGCGGGCCGCGCAGGGCCGAGCTGTCGAAGACCCTCCGGTAGTTGGCCAGGGTGAGGGTGTGGTTGCCCACCAGCGAGCCGAGCCCGTTGATCAACGAGGCGGAGACGGCGCCGAACACCGGGACGCCGAGGGCGATCACCATCAGCAGGGCCAGCGCCGTCGAGACCTCGAGCTTCTTGGCCGCCGACAGCCGGGCCAGGCGGGGCGGCCGGCTGCGACCGCCGAGCACCCGGTAGCTGCGCCCCCGCAGCGCCCGGGCCTGAGCGGCCAGTGCCAGCCCGGCCATGGCCATGAGGACCCAGCCCACCGACGCCGCCACCGGGAACGACACCGGGAAGCTGTCGATGGCGTTGTACAGCGTGTAGGTGGCGATGGGGAAATGCGCGGCGTTGGCCAACGTGTCGGCCACCCCGAAGTCGCTGATCGACTCGGCGAAGACGATGGCGAGGGCTGACCACATGGCCGGAGCGAGCAGGGATAAGACGATGCGCAGGCTCCCCGCCCGGCTGGCCCCGTGGACCCGGGCCGCCACCTCGAATTCCTCGCCCAGTCCCCGCAGGGCGGCCGACACCGCCAGATAGGAGAAAGGGACGCCCTTCAGGGTGAGCACGACGATGACGCCGAAGGGCCCGTAGAAGAGCGGCCTGAAGCCTCCCGGGTGGAACCCCATCAGGTCGAGAACGCCCATGGGCTCGAGCAACCGCTGCCAGCCGAGGGCGACCAGGTAGGAGGGAGCCAGCAGCAGGGCGTACATCGACCCCGCCCACAATCTCCTCCCTGGGACATCGGTGCGGATGACCGCCCAGGCCACCCCGAAGCCGATGCCGGTAGCCGCCACCGCGCTGACCGCGCCGACGAATAGAGAGTTGATGCTGCCTCTCAGCAGTTGGCCGGTGAAGGCCTGGCGGAAGCCGGCCAGGGTGAACCACTGGCTGCCCTGATCCATGAGCCGGGGTGACACCGCCACCACCAGGAACAGAACGATGGGCAGTACCAGTATCCCGACGATCACCAGCCAGAAGAGCAGCATCGGCGCGGCGCCGAAGCGGGAGAGGGCCATACGCAACCGGTCCCCGCGCCGCGGAGTGGGCGCGAGGACCGGCTGGTCGTGGCCGGCCGGGAGGAGGACGGCCGTCACGGGGCTATTTGATGTTGGTGTCGAACCAGGTGTTCACCTGATTCTCCAGAGGTCCCCAGAAGTACGGGTCGATGCGCTGGTAGGCGGTCGGGAAGGTCGGCACCGTCGACAGGGGGTCGACTCCGCTGACCACCGGGTAGTAGAGCGAGTCACCGGTGGGGTCACCGCCCTGCATCACCTTCTGGCCGGCCGGGGACAGCACGTACTGGATGAACTGCTGCGCCTCGGCCTGCTCGGCGGCGGGCGCCGCCTTGTCGATGCCGATGACGCCGGGGAGCAGGGTGGGCTTGGGCAGGTAGACGATCTTGGGGTCGAAGCTCGAGCTCTTGGGAGCCTTGAGCAGCTCGCCGGTGGCCGCCGAGCTCTGGATCAGGCCCATGTCGATCTGGCCCGTCTCGAGGGCGTGGAGGGTGTCCCCGTTGGTGGGGAACACCTTCAGGCCGTTGGCCTTCAGCTGCGTGAAGTAGGACTCACCGGCAGCGACTCCCCCGCTCTCGCCACCGAGCTGGTTCATGACACCGGCGATGAACGGGTAGGTCGGTCCCGACTGCGAAGGGTCGTTCATGCCGATCAGACCCTTGTAGGTGGGGGTGAGCAGGTCCTGGGAGCTCGCCGGGACCTGCGTCACCTTGGCGGCGTTGTAGATCAGGGCCGCCATGAGCGTGGTACCGGTGGGGGTGTAGGAGTGGTCCGAGGGGATGAGGGCCTGTCCGGCGGCGGTGAAGGTCACCGGCGGGAGGTAGTCGGCCAGCTGGCCCTGCTTGTCCAGCGAGGCGAAAGCGGTGTCACCGTCCACCCAGAGCACACCCCACTGGGGGTTGTTGCGCTCCGCCGCGATCTTGGTCAGCAGGGGCCCGGTGCTGTCGTCGTCGAGGCTGACGGGAATCCCGGTGGCGGCCTGGAAGGCCTTGGTCACCGCCGAGTCGTATCCCTGAGCGGAGTAGACCACCAGCGGCACCTTGGCTGTCGACGAGGCGGCGGCGGTCGTGTTGGACGAGGCGGCAACGGTCGTAGCGCTGGCTGCAGGCTTCGAGCTGCTGCTGCAACCCGCGGCCAACAGGGCCGCGGAAACAGACACTATTGCGGCGGTAGCGGCACGACGCCGGGCGTGGGTCATCGGGAATGGCCTCCATTGATTCACTCAGGCTCTAACGATCGTTAGTCACCATAAGTGGCGACCGTTACCGCCAAGCGACCACCGGATGGACTCAAGGTGAACATCTGACCAACCCGAGTTGAACCGGTCGGGATCGGGTCAGTCGGAGTGGTGTTCGTCCGCTTTGGGGAGCGGCTCGATGACCACGTCGGGGTGTTCGACCTCGGCCCACGGCTCCGGTTGGCACGACGGCGGAGACCAGCGCAGGGGCGGGGGGCGGCGATCGACGACATTCGGGCCGGCCCGCATGGCGCGATGGCGGTCGTGACGGTACGTCAGACCCCGACGGCGGCCACGACCCGATCGGTCAGCGCTCAGCGCACCGACTCCGGCCTGGGCCCCTCCCGGTCCGGCGTTGCGGCCGTATGAGGTGATTGCGTGATATTCACTCCAGGTGAAGATACGGCGGTGAGTCCCTCAGCGGGTTAACAGCAGGCGAATGAGCGATGAATTCGCGGCCGGGGCGGCTTGCGGGGACCGGCGGACGTGGAACGATCAGATCGGTGATCACCGGATCATTCGATCAAACCGACCTAGACGACCTGAGCGACGAGCTGTACCGGGCGGCCGCGGCCATGGCCATGGTCGCGTCAGACGCACTGAGCCTCCTGGCCCCGGGATTGAACCTGTCGGAGTTCAGAGCCCTCACGCTGATACACGAGCGGGGCACGCAGCGACTGATGGACGTGGCCGACGCCCTCGACGTCACGCCCACCACCGCCACCCGCCTGGCTGACAGCCTGGCGGCCGCCGGCCTGGTGGAGCGGGTGAGGGTGAGCCGGGATCGACGCGAGGTCCACCTGGCCATATCCGCTCCGGGCCGCTCCCTCGTGGAGGCCGTCAACGGCGAACGGCGTCGACATCTGGCCGCCGCTCTCGACGGAGTCCCGCGACCGACCCTCGCGGGGACGATATCGACCCTGCAGGCGTTGTCGGGGACCACTCGAGCGGCGAGGGTCGCAAGCGCGTGACCCCCGACCGGACCTTCTACCTGGCGCTGTCCCCGTGGCTGTGTTTCGTGATCGGGGACCGAACCGGCGGTGTCGGGCCGGTCAGCGCCGCCGCCTTCAGCGCGGCCGTGGCCGCAGTGATCGTCTACTTCGACCGCCGGCACGACCGCAGGCCGGTCCTGGGCCTGTCGGGGGCGGCCTTCTTCTCCCTCCTGGCCGTCACGGCCGAGAGCGGTCTCACCGCGACCGACCGCTACGACCGCACCATGGCCGTGGCGTTTCTGGCCGCCATATTCGCCGTCTCCCTCGGTCGGGATCCCGTCACCGAGTTGTACGGACGCTCGACGGCCTCGCGACGCCAGCGCCAGAGTCCGGGCTTCCGGCTCCACCACTGCGCCCTCACCCGACGCTGGGCCGTGATGAGCCTCGTCGTGGCCGCCTCGTTGGCCATCGGGGCGGGTCCGGTCGGCCCCCTCGATGCCACGGCGTTCAACTGGTTGATCCCGCTGGCGGCGGTGCTCTACGCGGCCGTAGCCACCCCGGCAGCCAACGGTGATCTCCCCGTCGACGCCGGGGCCCTGGCAGGAACCTTGGAAGCACTGCTGTCGGCCCGTCGGGAACGTGCGTTCAAGCCCCGGCTGCTACCCGGCCCCGACCGCGAGGCCACGCCCCGTCGGGACCGACCGGCGGCTTCGACCGGCCCAGGAATTCCGAGACGCTCGGAGGGCTCCCTCTAGGCACCGGGCGGCGCCCGTCCCCCGGCCGGCTCAGGACACCGGGGTGGTGCGCTGGTCGATCTGGCGGCGGATGTCGTCCATGTCGAGCTCCCGCACCTTGGCGATGAGCTGCTCGAGGGCCGGCACAGGGAGGGCTCCGGCCTGGGAGTAGAGCAGGATGCCGTCCCGGAAGACCATCAGAGTCGGGATGGACATGATGCCGAGAGCCCCGGCCAGCTCGAACTCCGCCTCGGTGTCCACCTTGGCGAACACGATGTCGTCATGTCGTTCCGAAGCAGACTCGAACACCGGGCCGAACATCCGGCAGGGGCCGCACCAGCTCGCCCACAGGTCCACGAACACCATCTCATTGGAGCTCACGGTCTCCTCGAACGTCTCCTTGGTCAGCGCTACGGTCGCCACGGCTGGGTCTCCTGACTTGGTTAACTCCGACGCTCCGCCGGATTCACCAGAAAACAACCCCTATACCCCCCCGGGTATTCCGGCGGGGCATCAGCCCCTGGCGCAGGGCGCACCGACCTGGCGCCCCCGAGCCTCCCATCCCGGCGCATCGCATTCCGGCCAGTAGTCACCGGTGTGGCGGTCCTGCTGGTAGGGCACCGGTCCAGGATCGCCTCCGGCCAGGGCCCTCAGGGCGTCCAGCAGTCGATCGATGTCGGCCTCCGAGGTGTTGATGCCGGCGCTGGCCCGCACCGCTCCGGGCATGAGGCGGCGGTCACCGGAGCTGACGGCCGAACGGTAGGCGGCCACCTGGGCGTGGTCCAGGCCCAGCAGCCGGATCAGGTAGGGGTGGGCACAGAAGCAGCCGTGACGCACGCCGATGGCGAACTCCGCGCTGAGACGGGCGGCCACCAGGGCGTGGGGAAGACCCTCCACGGTGAAAGTGGCCAGGGGAAGCACCTCCGCGGTGGAGGCGGGGCCGAGCAGGCGGACCCCTTCGATGGCGGCCAGGCCCTCGCGCAGACGTACGGCCAGGCGACGGTCGTGGTCGGCGATGGCCGCCCAGCCGATCCGGCCCAGCTCCTCGATGGCCGAGTGCATGGCCACCGCGCCCACCACGTTGGGGGACCCGGCCTCCTCCCGCTCGGGTGGTTCGGTCCAGGCCACCTCGTCGAGGTCCACCAGGTCGACGGCGCCCCCACCGGCCAGGAAGGGGTCGCCGTCGGCGAAGGCCCGGCGCGGCCCCACCAACACCCCCGCCCCGAAGGGGGCGTACATCTTGTGCCCGCTCCAGGCCACGAAGTCGGCGGCGGCGGGAAGCGGGACATGGGCGGCCATCTGGGCGCCGTCCACCAGCACCGGGACGCCCCGCTCGTGGGCCGCTTCGATGATCGACTCGATGGGCGGCAGCCAGCCCGACACGTTGGACGCGCCGCTCAGCGCCAGGAGGCGGGGACGCTCGCCGTCGTCGAGGGCCCGAGCGACGGCGTCGACGCCGAAGGTCCCGTCCGGTTGGCACTCCACGAAGCGGCGGCGGCAGACCCGGGCCCATGGGAGCAGATTGGCGTGGTGCTCGATCAC
>JAGWSF010000166.1 GCA_028876385.1 Acidobacteriota bacterium
CGACGCGGCATGGTCGGCGGCCCGACCGCCCGGGTGGGACGGGCGCCTACCGGCTGTGACCACTGGCGCTCAGGATGACCTCGGGGGCCTCGCCCGACGGGTCCGGGCCGCCGGCCGGCGGACGCTGCGGCGCCACCGCGGCCCACACCCTCTCGGCGGCCACCGACGCCAGGATGGCGACCGACACCTCGAAGGGGGTGCGGTAGCGGGTGTCACCGAAGGACAACATCACCGAGACGACCACCGTCAGGCCGACCCCGAGGAGAGGGAAGACCGGCACCCTCCTCCGGCGCAGGATCACCAGCCCTCCCACCGACAGCAGGGACAGTCCCCAGAACGACCACAGCCCGGCGAGGGCCCAGTGCAGCGGCCGGGTCTCGATGCTGCTGTCCAACCGGATCTGGCTGAACGGGTGGAACAGGCCGAACGCCCGGCCGATACGGGCCGCGTTGACGGCCACCAGGCGGTTCTCGTGGGCCCGGATGTACTTCAAGGCGTTGGACTCGAGCTGGGCCGAGGCCACCGACTCGTCGGTGGTGGGCGGACCGAGGTCGGCCACCGCGCAGTCGTGGGACCAGTAGCCCTCGCTGCGACCCGAGTACAAAGCGGCGCAGTTGGTGGACGCCAACGTCGGGCCGAGGCCGGTGCTGATGAACACCGGGTCCCGGAAGCGGGACATGTTGTAGCCGACCCAGGGACCGACCACCACCAAGGCGGCGGCCGTCGCCGCGCCGAGGGCCGTCAGCCGGGCCCGCCACGTCGGCTGGCGGGCGATGAGCGTCATGGGGACGATGACGAATATCCCGAGCAGGGCCAGCTCGTCCCGGCACAGGGCGGCCACCCCCTCGGCCAGCCCCAGCCACGCCGCCCGCCGCCACGACGGTGCCTCCCAGAAACGGTAGGCGCCGAGGAGCACCAGGCCGACGACCAGGGGCGTGACCGTCTCGGACATGCCTATCTCGTCGCTCATCCAGATGTTGGGGTAGACGGCCACGACGAAGGCGGTGATCAGCCCCACCCGCGGGCCGCCGATGCGACGCCCGGCCAGGCCGCACACCGCGATGGCCGCGCTGCCGACCACGCAGGCCCAGATGCGCTGGGCGAAGTAGCTCTTGAGGCCGACCAGCGACGCCGCCGCCAGGATCATCACGAAGCCGGGCGGGAACGCCGCGGTGGGGACCGTCTGGTGGGGGTAGAGGACCGGGTTCACCCACCCCTTCCCGGCGGCCAGCAGGTTGGCCGCGGCGTGGTAGTAGAAGGCGTCCCCGCCGGCGGTGCGGTGGGGCCGCCCGAGCACCGTGGCCACCCGGATGACCAGCCCGACGAGGGTCCACACGGTCAACCAGCGGGCCCAACCCGACGCCGTCCACCGGCGCGACAGGCGGGCGGCGGCGGCGACCATGGCCCGAAACTCTAGGCGTTGGCGGCCGGTCGGCCCCGGTCGGAGACCTTCAGTGCTTCGGCGGGGCTTTCTGGCTCACGTCGTCGAGGTAGACCGGGGTGCGGCCCTCCCGCCGGGCCCGGATCATCTCCTCGAAGTTGCCGGTCAGGTTCCTCACGTAGAGCTGGGCGATGCCCTCGTGACGGATGTGGGCCTCGAGGCTCGACGAGTCCAGGCCGGCCCACAGGACCCGCTTGGCGATCTCGACCCCGGTCCGGCTCCAGCCGATGATCCGCTCGGCCATGTCGTAGCAGGTCTCGAGCAGCTGCGGTCCCGGGACGGTGGCCGACACCAGGCCGATACGTGCGGCCTCCTCGGCGTCGACGTCGCGGCCGGTCAGCATGATCTCGAAGGCCCGGGACGACCCGATGGCCCGGGGCAGCAGGTAGCTGAGCCCGAGCTCGGTCGACGACAGCCCGTTGTTTATACCGGCGGCCCGGAAGTAGGCCGCGTCGGAGGCCACCCGGATGTCGAAGGCGAGCGACAGGCAGAACCCGCCGCCGATGGCCGCACCGTTGATGGCCCCGATCACCGGCTGGTGCAGTCGGCGGATGGTCAGGATCACGTCGTCGAGCAGCTCCATGGCCCGCATGGAGATGGTCGGCACGGTGAGGCCGTCGATGTGGGGGATGGTCCCCGAGTCGGTCAGGTCGGCACCCGAGCAGAACCCCCGACCGGCGCCGGTCACGACCACAACGCGCACGTCGTTGTCCCGGTGGATCCGCTCGAGGGCCTCCTTGAAGGGGATCATCACGTCGAAGGCCATGGCGTTCATCCGCTCCGGCCGGTTCAAGGTGACCAGGGCGATGCCCTCGCGGGGGGTGGCCAGCTCCAGGAAGCTCATCGGTTGAGCGTCCCGAAGTCGATGGGCACCTGGGCCCCGGTCATGTACCGGCTCTCGTCGGAGACCAGGTAGGCGACCATGTGCGACACGTACTCGGCCGGCATGTCGGTGTAGGGCAGGGTGTTCATGTAGATCGGCGCCAGGGTGTCGGAGTGCTCGAGTATCAGGTCGAACAGGGCCGGGTCGCTGATCATGGGCGTCGGGACCGACGCCGGGTGGATGGAGTTGACCCGGATGCGGTGCTCCCCGAGCTCGTTGGCGAGGGTCCGGCACAGGCCCGTGACGCCGTGCTTGGCCGCCGTGTAGGCCCCGGTGAAGGGCGTGCCCTTCAAGCCCGACACCGAGCTGATGAGCACGATCGAGCCGCCCTCGCCCTGCTCGATCATCGGGGGGACCACCGCCTTGATGGTGTGGAACACGCCGGTCAGGTTGACGTCGATGACGTCCCGCCACTGCTCCAGGGTGATCTCCCACATCCGCCCGAAGGAGAAGATGCCGGCGTTGGCCACGACCGCGTCGAGGCGGCCGAAGCGTTCCAACCCCTGCGTCACCGAGCTCCGGACCTCCTCGAAGTCACGGACGTCGGCCTCGAGCGCCAGCATCGAGCCCCCCTGCTTCTCCACCAGGGCGACGGTCTCGGCCAGATCCTCGGGGGTCGAGCCGGGATAGCCCTTGACCAGCTGCCGGCAGATGTCGATGCCGACTATGTCGGCGCCCTCGGCGGCCAGGCGGACCGCGTGCGAACGACCCTGACCGCGAGCCGCGCCCGTGATGAACGCGACCTTCCCCTCCAAGCGTCCCATTTCGGGGACGCTACCAGTACGCTCGGGTCATGGAGGCCGCCACCGACGAGGTCACGGCCGCCATCCAGACGCTGTTCCGGCTGGGGGCGAGCCGCCGCATCCACCAGCAGCAGATCGCCGCGGCCGGCGTGTCGCTGTCACCGCAGGCCCTGCGGGTACTCGAACGGGCGGTGCAGGCCGGCAGCACCACCCCCGGCCAACTCGCCGACCGCCTCGACCTGGACCCGGCGGTGATCACCCGGCTGCTGCGCCAGCTCGAGGACTCCCGGCTGGTGACGAGGACCCGCAGCGCCGATGACGGCCGGGTCACCACCGTGGAGGCCACCGTCGAAGGTCACGAGGCCTTCGACCGGGTCCGCGAGGTCATCTGGGACCAGGTGCGCCGGGCCCTGGCCGACTGGCCCGAGGCCGAGGTCACCGAGTTGGCGTCCCTGCTCGGCCGCCTGGTGGCCGACGTGCAGAAGAAGCCCTACCTGCCGCTGCTGGCGGCTAGCGAGGACCATCCTTGAGCACGCCGAGCGGATAGGTCTGCTCGAAAGTGCCCTCGAGGTAGCCGGGGCCCTCGGCGGTGGGCAGGAACCAGCCGGTCGGGCACATGGTGAGGATCTCGACGAAGGTGAAGCCGGCGCCGGCGGCCGACAGCTCCAGCGCCCGCTTCAGGTAGCGCTTGCTCTTGGCGATCGAACCGGCGTTGTTGACCGAGCCGCGCGCCACGTAGGCGCTCCCGGCCAGAGCGGCGACCAGCTCGGCGACGGGGACCGGGTGACCGTGGGTCTCGGCGTCACGACCGTCCAGGCTGGTCTTGGTCCTCTGGCCCACCACCGAGGCCGCCGTCATCTGCCCTCCGGTGTCGCCGAACACCCCGTTGTTCAACATGATGGTGGTGATGCGCTCGGCCCGTGCCGCGGTGTGCAGCACCTCCGCCAGGCCCTCGCTGGCCACGTCCCCGTCGCCTTGGAGGGTGAACACCGCGGCTTCGGGATGGACCCGCTTCACGCCGGTGGCGACCGCCGGGGCCCGGCCGTGCAGGCACTGCAGGAAGTCGATGTCGGCCAGCTGCACGATGTTGGTGTAGCAGCCGTGCCCGACCACGCCGATGGCCCGCTGTTCGAGGCCCAGCTCGGAGATGGCCTCGAGCAGTATCCGCCACGCCACCGGGTGACCACACCCCGGGCAGAGATGGTGCTCGCCCGACAGCTGCAGGGGGGCCAGCGCCGAGGCCACCTTCTTCTGGGCCACTTCGGTCATCCCATCACCGTCTCGTTCATGGCTGCCCTGACCCTTTCCCTGATCCACGGCACGGTCAGGATCTCACCCTGGCGCATCCCGCTGAAGTCGATGCTGACCCGCCCTAGCGGCCGTACCGGCACCCGGTGGCCGACCGAGAGCCGTACGTCGTCGATCATCTGCCCGGCGTTCACCTCGAACACGAGCACCTGGCGGGCCGAGGCGCAGGCCTCGGCCAGAGCCGTCTCGGGGAACGGCCACAGGCTCACCGGCCGGAAGGCCCCCACCCGCAGGCCGTCGGCGCGCAGCTCGGCGACCACCTGGGACACGAAGGGGCCGGCCGACCCGAACGACACGACGACGGTGTCGGCGTCGTCGCAGAACTCCGACTCCCAGCGCTGCTCGGCCCGGGCCACGTCCTCGAACTTGGCGGCGATGCGCTGCCAGTGCAGGTCCGGTCCCGGACCCGGGTCGTTGGCCTTGCCCATGGCCCACGTCCAGATCTGACGTGACGCCCCGGTGCCCCCCCGGCGGCCGTCGAGGGCCCAGTCCTTGGGGGGCAACGGCCCGTAGTCGCGCCGCTGCATGTCGACGCTCATGTAGGTGTGGCCGATCAGGTAGTCGCCGTACATCATGACCGGCGCCCGATACAGGTCGGCCAGGTGGAACAGGAGCTGGGTGTGCTCGACGGCCTCGTTGACGTCCTTCGGGGCCAGGCAGATCGTCCGGTAGTCGCCCCAGCCGCCCCCGCGGGTGGCCTGGAAGTAGTCCTGCTGACCCCGGGCCATGTTGAACACCACGAACGGCACCTCGTTGAGGGCCGCCTCGGCGATGGCCTCCTGCATCAAGGCGATGCCCTGGCCGCAGCTGCCCGTCGCCGCCCGGGCCCCGGCCGCCCCCGCCCCGAGGGCCATGTTGACCGCCTCTATCTCGGTCTCGGCGTTCATGCACACCCCGCCCGCCCCGGGCATCAGCCGGGCCATGGCTTCGAGCAGGTCGGTGAAGGGCAGCATCGGGTACCCGGCGAAGAACCGGCATCCCGCCTCGATGGCCGAGCGGGCCACGGCGTCGCTCCCCTGCAGCAGCTGGGCCGGCATCTAGACCTCCATCGCCTGGTCGAAGCGGAACACCTCGAAGCAGTAGTCCGGGCACACGTCACGGCAGGCCCGGCAGGCGGTGCAGCCCGGCTCGAGCAGAGGAAAACGGTAACCCTGGTGGTTGGTCTCCTCCGACATGACCAGAACGCCGGGCCGGCAGGCGGCGATGCACAGCTCGCAGCCCTTGCAGCGCTCGGTGTCGATCTCGACGGTGCCCCGGGTGAGGGTCACCGCGGCGCCCCCACCGGGTCGAGACCGGCTCCGACCTCGGCCCCGGCCCGCAGGGCCGCCTCGTTGACCGTCAGGTGCTGGGTGCGGTAGGGGGGCACCAGCTGGCGCATGGCCTCGACCAGCGAATCGGTTGCGGCCAGCCCGGTGATCGCCGCGAACGCCCCGAGCAGCACGAACCCGGCGGCCATCGCCGAGCCCACCTCGACCGCGACCTCACCGGCGGCTACGGGCACGATCCGCACTCCCGGGGCGGTGATCTCCTCGTTGGCCACCGACGAGTTGACCACCGCGATACCTCCCGCCCGGAGCCGCTCGGCCACGCCGGGCCAGTAGCGGTGGTGCATCACGTAGGCCGACCAGGTCGACTCAAGGATGGGCACGGGCCGCAGCTGGCCGTCGGAAACCACCACCGAGGCCTCGGTCTGTCCGCCGCGCATCTCCCCGCCGTAGTGGGAGCTCATCATCACCTGCCGGCCCTCAGCCGTGGCCGCCATGGCCAACGTCTTGGCCGCCAGCTGCACACCCTGGCCTCCGATGCCGGTCAGCACGACCTCCCTCTGCAAAACGCTGCCTCCCTGCATGCTCGGGTTGTACGTTCGCCGCTGATGAACCTACTCGTAGGCGGGCTCCTAGCCGACGCGGCCGATGTCAACCCGGACGGTATCGCGCTGACCATGGGCGACCGCTCCCTCACGTACCGGCAGCTGGAACGGCGGGCCGCCGCCCTCACCGACACCCTCCTCGGCTGCGGCCTGGCCCCCGGCGGCACGGTGGTGTGGTGGTGCGACGCCGACCTGCGCAGCCCGGCCGGCTTCGCCGCGGTGGCCCGGGCCGGTCTGATCTTCGCCCCGCTCAACCCGGCTTACAACGCCGAGGAGGCGGCCTCGGCGGTGGCCTACCTGCGGCCCGTGGCCGTGGTGGCCGACGCTGCCCACCTCCCCCTCGCCGCCCCCCTCATGCCCCCCGGGGCGGTGCTGCTCGCCCTCGACGACCTCTCCCCCGACGCCACCGGACCCCTCGACCCCGACGCCGACTCCCCCGACCCCGACCCCGACCCGCCGGCCCGGACGCCGCCCGCCGTCGACGACCGCTCCCCCCACATCATCTACCTGACCAGCGGCACCACGGGACTGCCCAAAGGTGTCGTGGTCAGCCACCGGGCCAGCTGGCTGCGGTCCTTCCCGGGGGGCTCCACCTTCGCCGCCGGTCTGCGCGGCGACGGCGGCATCCTGGTCAGCTTCCCGCTGTTCCACTACGGCGGGTGGCACTACGTGCTCGAGGCCTGGCACCACCGCTGCGCCTTCCACATCTGCCCCCGCTTCGACGGCCCCAGCCTGGTCGCCGCCGCCGCCCGGTGGCAGCCGGTGGCCATGTACTGCATCCCGGCGGTCTGGAACCGGGTGGTGGAGGCCGCCCCCGACGGCCGCGGTCTCGAGTCGGTCCGCCACGCCGACACGGGTACCTCGGCCGCCCCGCCGGCCCTGCTCAAGACCCTCCGGCGCATCATGCCCGAGGCCACCACCTCGGTCCTCTACGGCTCCTCCGAGGGCGGCCACCACACCACCCTGCACGACCGCGACGTGGCCACCCACCCGGGCAGCGTGGGCCGCGTCGCCCCGCCCGGGGTGATCAAGCTGTCCGACGAGGGCGAGATCCTCTACCGCAGCCCCACCCTCATGGACGGGTACTTCGAGCGCCCCGCCGAGACCGCCGCCGCCCTCGACGACGGCTGGTACCGCACCGGCGACCTGGGGCACATGGACGAACAGGGCTACCTGTGGATCACCGGGCGGGCCCGGGAGGTGATCCGCACCGGCGGCGAGTCGGTCGCCCCACCCGAGGTCGAGCAGGCCCTGGCCGGCCTGCCCGGCGTCTCCGACCTGGCCGTGGTCGGCGTGCCCGACCAGACGTGGGGCGAGATCGTTTGTCTGGCCGTGGTGTGCGCCGAGGCGAGCGCGGTGCCGACCGTGGCCGACGTGCGCCACCGCCTCGGCGATCGTCTGGCCGCCTTCAAGCACCCGCGCCGGGTGGTGGCCGTGCCGGCCATTCCGAGAACCCCGGCCACCGGCCAGGTGCAGCGCACCCTGCTGCGCGACCTCGTCGTCGAGGCCCCGGCGTGACCGGCGACCGTGACCGTGGCCGCGACCGGGGCAAGGGCGTCGCCGCCGTCCACGCCGACCGCGGAGCCTGACGGTGCTCTACCTGGTCCGCCACGGCCGGACCGCGTCGAACGCCGCCCGGCTCCTGCTCGGCCGCATGGACGTCCCCCTCGACGAGCTCGGCCGGCGCCAGGCGGCGGCCCTGGCCGAGGTCCCCCAGCTGCGGGGCGCGACCCGGGTGATCTCCTCGCCCCTGGCCCGCGCCTACGACACCGCCACCGCCATCGGGCCGCCCGTAACCATCGACGTCCGCTGGATCGAGATCGACTACGGGCGCTTCGACGGGCTCGAGCTGTCCGCCGCGACGCAGCTGTGGGCCGGATGGGACGCCGATCTCGAATACCGCCCCGAGGGCGGCGAGTCCCTGGCCGACCTGGGCCGGAGGGTCCGGAGCGCCTGCGCCGACCTGTGGGAGGAAGCCTCCGGGAGCGACGTCGTGGTGGTCAGCCACGTCTCGCCCATCAAGGCCGCGGTGGCGTGGGCCCTGGGGGTGCCCGACGAGACCCAGTGGCGCATGTTCCTCGAAACCGCGTCGATAACGGTGGTGGGGCCGGGCCGGCGCGGACCGACCCTGCACAGCTTCAACGGGACCGCCCACCGGCCGGGCTCGTGAGGTCTCACCACTCCCCGTCCCTCGGACCGCTATGGTGGCCCGCTCAGACGACGTTGAACGGGAGGGTCCGCAATGCGAGTGGTGGTCGACTTCGACCTTTGTGAGAGCAACGCCTTGTGCATGGCCGCCGCGCCCGAGGTGTTCGAGGTTCGCGACGACGACTTCCTCTACGTGCTCGACGAGAACCCGCCCGAGGAGCTGCGCTCCAAGGTGGAGCTGGCGGTGCAGCGCTGCCCGAAGCAGGCCATCCGGATCGAGGACTGACCCCCGGGCCGGTCAGGCCCGGGCCAGGTCGCCGCTGAGGGGGGCGTCGGCGTCACCGTCGCCACCGCGGCGGGCCGCCCCGGCTCGTACCCGGGTCCATCCGTAGGCCGCTGCGGCCAGTGCCGCCACGCCGCCCAAGCCCAGGCCGTAGCGCGCTCCGATGGAACCTCCGACCAGCCCGACGAGGGGGCCGCCGACCGGGGTCGACCCGAGGAACGCCACCGACCACAGCGACATCACCCGTCCCCGCATGGAGGGGTCCGAGCCGAGCTGCAGGGTGGCGTTGCCCAAGGCGAGGAAGGTCACCGAGCAGGCTCCCACTCCCAGCAGCAGGATCTCCTCGACCACCAGTGAGGGGGCCAGCGCGGCGCCGATGACGGCCACCCCGAAGATGGCGGCCGTGGCCACCAGGTAGGGCATGCCCCGCCCGGGCCGGCCGGCCGCCACCAGTCCCCCCACCACGGCCCCCACCCCCATCGAGGCGGTGAGGAACCCGTAGGTCTGGGAATCGCCGTGGAAGGGTCCGCCGGCCATCAGCGGCAGCGTCGTCTGGAACTCGTAGGTGAGGCACCCGATGACGGCCATCATGATCAGGGCGTCGCGCAGCAGTGGGGTGGAGCCGACGTAGCGGAAGCCCTCTCTGAGCTGGCCCTTGGCCCGCGACGCCCGCGGCGCCGGCGTCAGCTCGTCGATGCGCATGGCCCGCAGCGAGAGCAGCACGAAGCCGAACGACACGCCGTTGATCAGGAAGCACCAGCCGCTGCCCACCGAGGCGATCATCACTCCCGCGGCGGCGGGCCCGATGGCCCGGGCCACGTTGACCATGACGCTGTTGAGGGTCACCGCGTTGGTCAGCTGGTCCCGCCCGACCATCTCCACGATGAACGTCTGGCGGGTGGGGTTGTCCACCATGTTGATCAAGCCGAGGACCACCGCCATCGGGTAGAGCAGCCAGATGTGCAGGTAGCCACCGAGATCGAGGCCAGCCAGGACCAGCGCCTGGGCCCCGGCCAGGGCCTGGGTCCAGAACAGGATCCGGTACTTGCCGTAGCGGTCGGCGACGGTCCCTCCCAGGGGCCCCAGCACCAGGATGGGCAGGGTCTGCAGAGCCACCAGCAGACCGACCTGGAAACCGGAGTGGGTCCACGCGTACACCAGCCACGACTGGGTGATGCTCTGCATCCAGGTGCCGATCATCGACAGGCTCTGGCCGGCGAAGTAGAAGCGGTAGTTGCGGTTGGACAGCGACGAGAACGTCCGGGACGCGACCCCAGCCGCCCCCGCCGTCTTGTCGTCCTGCGCCACCCGACCACCCCAATCCTTTTAGCTCGGCTAACAGTCTACCGGGTGGGGGGCGGTCCCGGCAGGATCGCCGTGTCGCCGTCCCGGCAGGATCGCCGTGTCGCCGTCCCGGCAGGATCGCCGTGTCGCCGTCCCGGCAGGATCGCCTTATCAGGGTGCGCCCGTCACCGGCGCCGTTTCAGGGTGCGCCGCTCAGGGCACGAGGATGCGCGAGCACTGCTCGCATGTGTAGATCTGGCCCTCGCCCAGGTGGCGGACCTGGTCCAGCTCCACGGCGGAAAGCGTGAGGTGGCATCCGTCGCAGTGGTTGCCGACCAGCCGGGCCACCCCGATCCCGCCGAGGCGGCTGCGCAGCTTCTCGTAGGTGGCCAGCAACGACTCGTCGACGGCGGCCGCCGCCGCTTGGCGCTGGGCCACCCGCTCGGCCGCGTCGGCGTCGAGCGACGCCACCGACCGGGCCAGGCTCTCCACCAGCACAGCGCGCCGGGAGACCAGCTCGTCGAGGCGCCGGCGCAGCTCCCCGGCCCGCTCGTCGAGAGGTTCGATCTCCCCCATCACCGCCAGGACGGTGTCCTCCAGGTCCGAGGCCCGCTCCTTCAGGTGGGCGACCTCGGCGGTCATGGCCTGCAGGTCCCGGGCCGCGGCGACGTCCCCGCCGTAGAGACGGCGATCAATGGCGGCGACCCGGCTCTCGGTGGCGGCCAGCTCGGTCTCGGCGGCGGCCTGCTGGCGGCCCAGACGCTCGCGCTCCTCGTTCAGGCCGACCAGCTCCGCCTCCAGCTCAGAGACGGTCCGGTCCACGACCTCCATCTCGGTCCGCTCGGGGAGGTGGTCCCGGCGGTGACGGAGCTGGTCCAGGCCGATATCCAAATCCTGGACGGCCAGCAGGCCCTGCAGTTCCTCGCTCACTGCCCCCCACCGCCGGTCGGGGTGGTGGATGCGGTCGTCGTCGGGGCGGCCGAGGGCGCGGTGGTGGACGGGCTCGCACCGCTGCTGCCTGCGGTGGTCGGAGCGCTGGGCGGGGCCGGTGGCGGCGGGGTGTACCCGGCGTTGTGGTCGACCACGTCGTCGTGGACCAGGCTGGCCGAGGTTATGTACTTGGTGGCCGGCAGCAGGTTGCCGTTGACCGACGGGAACTCCAGCACGGGCTGGTTGGCGAGGACCGCGGCGGCGAAGTCGTGCCACGTCTGGGCCGGGAAGTTGGCGCCGTACACCGGCTGGGGGGATCCGCCGGGGTAGAGCGGGAGGATGATGGGGACCTCACCGTGGAGGTTGCCGATCCACACCGTGCTCTCGAGCTGGGGGGTGTAGCCGTTGAACCAGGCGTCCACGTTGTTGTTGGTGGTCCCGGTCTTGCCGGCCACCGGCCGGTTGTACAGACCGGCGGCGGTGCCGGTTCCGTAGGACACCACGGCGTTGAAGGCCACGTCGGCCTCGGCCGCCACCTGGGCCGAGACGATCCGGTGACCCGGGTCGAGCCCCTGGTAGACCACGTTGCCGAGGCGGTCGTAGATGGTGTCGATGAACGACGGGGCGTGGAACACCCCGCCGTTGGCCACCGCGGCGTAGGCCCCGGCCATCTCGATGGGCTTGACGGCGGCGGCGCCGATGACCACCGACGGTATGTAGTCGTACACCGCGTGGGGGATCTCGGTGGGGCTGATCCCCAGGCTCTGAGCCATGGAGATCACGTTGTGGAGGCCGACCTCGTGGGCCAGACGGATGAAGGCGCAGTTGACCGAGTTGGCCGTGGCTTGGACCACCGTCTGGGTCACCTCGTTCGGGTTGTCGTTCTGGATGGGGGTCTTGACCATGGACACGTTGCCCGGGAAGAGGATCTCACAGGGCCCCTGCCCGTCGACGGTGTCGTAGACCGAGTAACCCTGCTGCAGGGCCGCCAGCAGGGTGAACAGCTTGAAGCCCGAACCGGGCTGGCGCTCCCCCATGGTCATCACGTCGAACTGCTGGGTCTGGGCGCCGGCGCCGCCCACGAGGGCCCGCACCGCCCCGTTGGACGGGTCTATCGACACCAGCCCCTCCTCGAATCCCTGGGTGTTGGCCGGGGTGTTGCGGTTCACCGCCGCCTCGGCGGCCACCTGGGCGGCGGGGTCGAAGTTGGTGACGATGCGCAGGCCGCCGCCGAACATGGAGGCGTAACGCTCGGCGTAGGTCGCCCCGAGCACCGTGCTGTCGTCGAGGAGGAACTGTTTCACCTGGTTCACGTAGTAGCCGGCGATCGGGTCCTGCTGGACCACCGTCGGGGCGGCGGTGGTGGCGATGGCCGTGGGCAGGGGTTCCTTGTCGGCGGCGGCCGACTGGGCCAGCGTGATGTCGCCGTAGTGGACCATGCGACCGAGGACCTCGCTGCGCCGGGTCCGGGCGGCCGCCGGTTGGAGTATCGGGTCGTAGCCGTTGGGGTCCTGGATCATCCCGGCCAGCAGCGCCGCCTGAGGCAGGGTCAGGGCGCTGGCCGGCACGCCGAAGTAGGTCTTGGCCGCCGCCTGCACCCCGTAGGCGCCGCTGCCCAGGTAGATGGTGTTCAGGTAGGCCTGGAGGATCTGGTCCCGGCTGTACTTCTGCTCCAGCCGGTCGGCCAGCACCGCCTCGCGGATCTTGCGGTTGAGCGTCCGCGACGACGACAGGTACAGCTGCTTGACGAGCTGCTCGGGGATGGTCGAACCGCCCTGCAGCCCCCCGCCCTGGGCGTCGTTGACGAAGGCCCGGACGATAGCCGGGATGTCGAAGCCGCCGTGGACGTAGAAGCCGTGGTCCTCGGTGTCGAGAACGGCGGTGATCAGCACCTTCGACACCTGCGACAGCTTGACCGGCTGGCGGAACTCGGGCCCGCTGAGGGTGGCCAGGACGGTCTTGCCGTCGGCGGCGAGCACCGTCGAGGGCTCCTGTACTTTGCTGTCGAGGGGGGGTAAGGGAAGCTCCTGGGCGCTCGCCGCCCGGTGGACGGCCACCCCGCTGATGGCCACGACCGCGACGATGGTCCCCGTGAACAGAACGGCCGACGCCGCGATCACGGCGATCAGGCGCAGGAAACGCACCATGGTGAAAAGCAGCCTACCCAGCCCGGGGCGGCGATCAGCGGCGCCCCGACGGCAGCCGTTAGCGTGACGGCATGGCGCCCGACGACGAGCAACACGAGGTGGAGGAGCGGGTGGAGAAGCTCCTCGCCGAGTTTCCCCCCTCGCACACCCCTGAGGTCACCTTCCTCGGAGCCCAGTTCGACGCCGGGCTGGCCTTCGTGCACTTCCCCGAGGGGTGCGGCGGCCTCGGCCTGAGCCGGGCCCTGCAACCGGTGATCAGCTCCGCCCTGCGCCGGGCCGGGGCGCCGAGCGGGGCCGGCCGCAACCCCATCGGCTACGGAATGGCCGCCCCGACCATCCTCACCATGGGGTCGGACATCCAGCGCCGCCGCTACCTGCGTCCCCTCTTCACCTGTGAGGAGGTCTGGTGCCAGCTCTTCTCCGAGCCGGGGGCGGGATCGGACGTGGCCAGCCTGGCCACCCGGGCCGTTCGCGACGGCGACGAGTGGGTGATCAACGGGCAGAAGGTGTGGACCACCCTGGCCCACACCGCCACGTTCGGGATGGTCCTGGCCCGCAGCGACCCCGACGCCGAGAAGCACAAGGGGCTCACCTACTTCGTGGTCGACATGCACGCTCCCGGGGTCGAGGTCCGGCCCCTCCGCCAGATGACCGGTGACGCCGAGTTCAACGAGGTCTACTTCACCGACGTGCGCGTCGCCGACGCCGAGCGCCTGAGTGAGGTCGGCGAGGGCTGGAGGGGCGCCCTGGTGACCCTGATGAACGAGAGGGTGTCTATCGCCGGCACGCCACCGCCGCGCGGCTCCGGTCCGATCGCGTCGGCCACCGCGGTGTGGGCCGACCTGCCCGAATCGGCCCGTACCCCGGTGCTCAGGGACCGACTCATGCGCCTGTGGGCCGAGGCCGAGGTCCAGAGGCTGACCCGGATGCGGGCCACTGCGGCGGCCGCCCTCGGCACCCCCGGGCCGGAAGGCTCGCTGGGCAAGCTGGCCGGGGCGGAGACCAACAAGCACATCTACGAGTTCTGCGTCGACCTGCTCGGGGCCGAGGGGATGCTCTACGACAGCTACCAGATGCGCCGCCCCACCGGAGCCAACGAGGTGGCCATCCCGGCCCGGGCCTTCCTGCGGTCGCGGGCCAACTCCATCGAGGGGGGGTCGTCGGAGGTGATGCGCAACATCATCGGTGAGCGGGTCCTCGGGCTCCCCGGTGACATCCGGGTGGACAAGGGTGTCCCCTGGTCCGAGGTGCGGCGCAACTGACCGACCTCAGCGGTGGTGGCCGACGCGGGTGACCCGGTCGTCGCGGTCCAGGGTCAACTCCAGTTGGGCGTCGACCACGTCCAGGCGGCAGTCGAAGACCCGCTCGAACAGATCACGCTTGCGTCTCAGACCCCACAGCTCGAGGTCTATGTCGTCGTCGGCCTCCACCACCACTTCGACCACATCCCGGTTGGCGTACACGTGCACGTCCTGGACCGGTCCGCCGTGGCTGCGGTCGAGGCCGTCGGCGATCTGGAGCAGGGCGACCAGCTGGGTCACCTTCTTCTGTCTGGCCTCCTTCATCCGGGCGAACGGCTCGAACGACGGTTTGGGGGTGCCCCGCTTGTGGAAGCGCCCGAGGCAGGCCAGCACGCCGATCTCCTCGGGGCTGAAGCCTCGGAGCCGGGCGTTCTCGATCAGGTAGGCGGTGTGGCGCTCGTGGGCATCCTTGCTCACGTGCTCGCCGATGTCGTGGAGCAGGGCCCCGAACTCGAGCAGGTCACGGTCGGCTCCGGCCAGGTCGTGCAGGGCCGAGGTGCCGTCGAACAGCTCCAGGGCCAGGCGGGCCACTTTGGTGGAGTGGGCCTCGTTCCACCCGTAACGGCGACACAGGTTGAGCACCGACTCCCGGCGCATGGCCCGCGGATCGGCGTCCCACTCGGCCCGGCTGTGGTGGCCGATGGCGTCGAGGACCATCCCTTCCCGCAGGGCCCACTCGCAGCCGACCAGCTCGCTGGTGCCGGTCAGTTCCAGGAACACGCCGAGGAGCAGCACCCCCGCCGGCAGTAGGTCGGCGCGCCGGGCGTCGACGCCGGGGAGGGTGGCCCGCTCAGCTGCCGTCATGCGCAGCAGGGCGGCCGACAGCGACTCGATCTCCCGGGCCGTCACCGTGAGCTGGTTGACGCTGACCGGCGCCACCCCGTTACGCCGCCAGGCGGCCAGGCGGATCAGGGCTTCGAGGGTGCCGCTGCTGCCGATGGCCACGCCGGGGCGCCTCTGGCGGATCTCGGGCAGGATCCGCTGGACGGCTTTGGTCACGGTCTGAGCGACTCGCCGCACATCGGCGGGGCTCAACGGATCGGAGCGCACCAGCTCCGCAGTGAGGCGGGCCACACCGAGCTTGAGGCTGACCGCCCAGTCGAGGCCCCGACCGTCGCCGACCATGACCTCCAGGCTTCCCCCGCCCAGGTCCAGGGCCAGCGCCGGACCCGGGTCGATGGCCACGCTGGCCCGTACCGCGTCGAATATCAGGCGGGCTTCCTCCCGTCCGCTGATCACCCGGATCTTCACCCCCGCCTCGGCCTCGATGCGGTCCACCACCGCCGAGGAGTCCGACGCCTCACGGAACGCGGCGGTGGCGCAGGCCACGATCTCATCGGCCCGCTGCGATTCGGCCATGGCCCGGAAGCGCCTGACCACCTCCACCGCGGCGGTGGCGCCGTTCCAGCCGATCTCGCCGGTGGCCGCCACGACGCTGCCGAGGCGGAGCATCTCCTTGTCGGTGACGACCTGCTCGAAGGTGCCGTCGGGGTGGGCGTCGGCGACGAGCAGGTGGAACGAGTTGCTGCCCAGGTCGAAGGCCGCGATCCTCACACTCCGACGGTACCCGCCCGAGCCGCCCAGGTCGCGTCTAACGCCCCCGGACCGCCCCGGTCAGGGTGTAGGCGGCCAGCCCGGCCAGCACCACCGCGGTGACCAGGCGCAGGGTGGCCAGGCGGACCCGGCCGAGCACCCGCGACCCACCTACCACGGCCAGGCCGGCGACGGCCATGAGGGCCGCCTGGGCGGCCACGCCGACACTCAGCCAGTCCCGGTAGTGCACGGCCAGGTTGGCGGTCAGCACCTGGGTCAGGTCACCCCATTCGGCCAGGAAGATCACCCCGGTGGCGGTGAGCAGAGCCGTGCGGTGCGAGCCGATCTCGGTGAGCTCCTCGGCGTCGGCGTGGGTCCGGCTGAGATACGCGTACAGCGCCCCGCCGGCGAACATCAGGCCCACCACGATCTCCACGACGCGATGGGGTAGCAGCGAGAACACCGCCACGCCCACCGACACAGCGATGACCACGTGCACCGCGAAGGCCAGACAGGCCCCCAGCCAGACGGCCAGGGGGCGTCCCCGCGTGGCCAGGACCAGGCTGGCGAACATGGTCTTGTCCGGGAGCTCGGCCAGGAAGACGAGGGGGAAGACCGCCACGATGACGCTGAGGCTCACCCGGTGACTAGATTCACGAGGCGGTGAGGATGATCAAGCTCCTGCGCAAAGTGGCCTTCTGGGAGGCCACCTTCTTCGTGGTCCTCTGCATCGCCTGGGTCGTGACCCTGACGGGCTACAAGCTCACCGGGGGGTTGCACAGCGCCCTGGTCGTGGTCGGGTTCAGTCACGGGTGCGTGTTCACCGCCTACGTCGGCTTGATCCTCCTGGTGCGCTCCCGGATGCGGTGGAGCATCCTGACCACCTTCAGCATCCTCGTCGCCGGTCTGATCCCCGGCGGGGGCTACGTGGTCGAGATGCGGGCTCTGAACGGCGCCCGCATCGACGCTCTCGCCGACGCCTGGTAGGCCGCCGGTCAGCCACGCGCACAGCGCGGTGCGGTCGTCGTGGCAGCCCTGGCGGGAGAAGTCCACGGCTCTCAGCAACTCCAGAGGGCCGGGACTCCCGAGCAGCACCCGGCTGAGGGCGGGGGCCACCGTGGTCGGCCCGTCGCGCCACGGCTCGGCCAGGCCGTCGGTAGCCAGCAGCAGCACGTCCCCGGGGCCGACACCCCCCTCCACCTCGACCACCTCGAGCGCCGGGTCGACGGCCGGCAGAGCCGCCGTGGTGGTCTCCACCGAGTCCCGCCAGCCATGGGGGAAGACCTCCGCGGCCTGCCCGTCGGCCCTCACCACAAAGGCGCTGGAGTCGCCTACCCGGGCCAGGATCACCCGCCCCGAAGCCGACAGGGCTCCCAGCACCAGGGTCGTGGCGCCGCCCCCCGCCGCGGCCCGGTTGGCCGCCTCCACGCCGGCGAGCAACGCCCCGGCCAGATCCCCGGCCGCCCCGCCCTCCCGGGC
>JAGWSF010000167.1 GCA_028876385.1 Acidobacteriota bacterium
ACGATTCGCCCATGTCCGCAGCTACCTGTCCACCACCCGCAAGAACGACATCCCCGCCATCGAAGCCCTCACCGGACTCTTCACCGACAACCCATGGATGCCACCCGCCCCTCAAGCCGCCTGACAAGGTGAATGGTTACGCTCCAGCACTACCTCAATACCGCTAGGCCGGCCCAGCCGGCCTGCCCGACAGCGGAGGTATGACCACGATGGACGCCCTGGAACAGCTAAGCCAGTACAGGCATATAGAGCCCGTCGATGACGGAGTCGTCGCAGCTGCCGTCGAGACCATCTCAGCAGCTGCGGCAGCCGATCACAGGCGCGCAACGGCTCGGACATGGTTGGCGTCCCGGCGGCGCCGTCACGGTCGCCGGACGGCCATAGCCTGCGGAGGCGCGCTCGTCGCGCTGGCTGGAGGAGGTGGGATCGCCGCCGCAGCCGGCCTGTTCGACTCGGCCACGCCCTTGCCGCAAGCCCAACTCTTCCAGTCCTCGACCGACCCGGCCAAGGTCCCAGGAGCGACGCTGCGCCTCAGTGTCCCGGGTCCTGAAGGTGTCACTCTCCAAGTCGTGACCGACCACGCCACCGCGGTAGACCAGTCCGACACATGCGTGGCCTTGGGCATCATCGGACCCGACGGCCGACCAGCGGCTACTCACGGCTACGCGACCTGTAGCGGTCTAGTCGCTCCGCCGGGAAGCACGGTGCCCCCCCAGCAGCCCGTAACGACGCCATCCGGCGGGGTCGAGACCTGGAAAGCACCGTCAGGTGTGAACTACGACCTCATCTTCGGGCAGAGCGCGCCCGGGATAGCCCAGGTGAGGCTCGTCAGCAGAGACGGGGTCGTCGAAGCCAGCGAACCCGCCAACGCGCACGGGTACGTCGTCTTCATTCCCTCCGCCAGGTTCACTAGCTACAGCCGCCTCATCTTCACCGATACGTTCGGCAAGGTGGTCTTCTCCGAAGACCTGAACTCCTGATGAGCATGCCGACTCCGATTATCCGATCTGGCACATCTCGCGATCACATGGCGCGAGGCCCGAGAACGAGCGCATAGCGACGGATAGGGGCGTCAAGACATGACGGCCTCTACGCGCCGTCAGTGGTCGTTCCCGTCAAGGACTCCGCAGCTACAGAGCCCGATCGTCGTGGGCTCGCCGCAGGTCATCTCACCTGAGCCTGGCGTTACCCTACATTCCTCATGGCGGCGCCATCAGGAAGGTATACAACCTTCCGGGCGACACCAGGAGGATGGTATACTTTCCTGCGGGTGCTACCCAAAGGAATGTAGGGCCGCGGGAAGAGGGATCGTGGCAGGAACGAAGATCGGCCAGCTCGGCCAGGAACTGAGCCGCACCAACCCGTGGTGGCGGTCCGATGGATGGTTGGCGACCGACCCGGACCTCCGTGCCGCCGAGGCGCACCAGCTGGGCTATCGCTCCGATGCCCTCGACGGGCTCGATGTCGGCGCCTTATACCTGCTGCGAGGTCCCCGACGGGTCGGCAAGACAGTCACCGTCAAGCAGGCCATCGCAGAGTTGCTATCCGAAGGCGTCCCAGCAACTTCCATCGTGCGAGTGGCCGCCGACGGCTGGTCAGCCAACGACATACGGACCGTCGTGACCAACGTCGCTCTTCCCCCGCGCCCGCCGGACCATCCCCGCTACTGGTTCATCGACGAGGTCAGCGCCGTGACCGGAGACTGGGCCCAGCAGGTCAAATGGCTGCGAGATAACGACAGCGAGTTCGCTGACGCGACGGTCTGCCTGACCGGATCGAACGCCGCTGCCCTTACCGCGGCATCCGGGGTGCTCGCCGGACGGCGTGGCCGCACCGCGCACCCTGATCGGAGCATCCTGCCCATAGGATTTCGCAGTTTCTCCCGTCTGCTGAACCCCGACCTGCCCGAACTGCCGCCGCTGACCCTCTCGGCTCTGCGCACAGCAGACGCCTACGCCAGCCTCATCCCGTGGCTCGACGACCTAGTTCGCATGTGGGAGCTCTACCTGTCCTACGGCGGGTACCCCGTATCGGTGGCGGCCGCCCGGGCGGGAACCGCCACACCGAAAGACTTCGTCACCGACCTCTTCAACGTGGTGTTCCACGATGCCTTCGCCAACAGCAGCTTGTCGGTGACCACCACCACAGCCATGCTCGCCCGACTGTGGGCCTCTATGGCCGCCCCAGCGAACCTGAGCAACATCGCAGCGGACGTCGGGGTCAGCCAGGACGTCGTGACACGCCACGTCGGCTACCTGCGCAACGCCTATCTGCTGTGGCACTGCCCTCAGAAAGCCCATCGCACATGGACCCCCAGGCTCCGAGCCCAGGACAAGCTCTACGCCATCGACCCGCTCATTGCCCGCCTGGCCCACCTACGCAACGACGCCTACCCCGACGTTGACCCGACTGTCCTGACGGAAATGCAGGTCGGCATGGGCCTACACCGGGCCGCGTACGCCGCAGGTACCCCATGGGCCGACGACGAGTCCCTGTTCCATGTGCGCACACCCGCCCGTAAGGAGATCGACTTTGTAGGCCAGCCTCTCGCCGGAGCGGCAGTCGAGGGCAAGTACACCGAAGGAGGGAACTGGAAGGGAGAGGCCGCGACGGTCAACGCCTCCGACTGGGACGGGATTCTCGTCACACGGAACGTGCTGGACTGCTCAGGTCCCGACGCTTGGGCCGTGCCCGCCGGCCTGTTCTCCTACCTCACAGACACCTGAAGCAGTCGTTGGCCGCTTCAGAATCCCCTCCCCACGAACCCTGACCTGCGACATCGCGCACTCTCGGACGGTGCTGACAACCCGTGCAAGCAAAGGCCCAAATCGCGTGCATGGCCCTGGAAGGCTAGCGGCCGTCCACCCATCTACCTGGGTCTCTGCGGTTTCGTAACCACCCCGCCAGGGGGTCCTTACGAAAGTGAGGGCCCCCAGGTTACGAAACCCCTCGCCGGACGCCCATGGCGGCCTTCGGCGGGGGGTTCGGCGTTGTATGGGGAGCTTCGCCCCGCTGGCGTAATCGGGGTGCGCTGCAGTTCTGCGCACATGGTAGTACCGGTGGTGCTACCATGTTGTCATGGCGGTGGTGAAACGATCTGTGTCGATTGAGGCCGAAGTGGCTGCTGCCGCGGAGGAGGCCGCTGCCGAGGACGGCGTGTCCTTTAGCGCCTGGCTGTCCGAAGCGGCTCATCGTCAACTTTTAGTGCGGGACGGCCTGCGTGGAGTCGCCGAGTGGGAGAAGGCCACCGGTGTTCTCACCCCAGATGAGCTGGCTGCGGGCGAGGTCCTCCTCGACCGTCTGCTCTCGGGTGATACGCGCAAGCGGGCGAGGAGTGCGTGAGCGCCGACGGGTTGACTTACGACACGGGAGCTTTGGTAGCCGCAGAACGCGATGACCGGATCATGTGGTCGCTTCACCGGGCGACGCTTCGACGGGGGCTCCCGCCGACTGTGCCCGCCGGGGTCTTAGCGGAGGGTTGGCGGGGTGGTCCGCAGGCGAACCTGTCGCGGCTGTTGAAGGGCTGCGACGTTGAGGACCTCACCAAGGGCCAGGCCCGAGCGGTCGGAACCTTGGCCGCTCGCGCCGATCACGACGACATCGTCGACGTCTCGGTTGTCGAGGGGGCCATCCGTCGTCACCACGCAGTGGTCACCTCGAACGCGACTCACATTCGAAAGGTAGCCGACGTGGCTGGAGCCGACCTTACGATCCACAGCGTCTGACGTTCTCCGGTCCACGTCGACAGTCCGTCGGACTCAGCCGGAGGCGCGGGATCGCCGACTCGGCGCTGCCCGAGCTCGCCCTGGCATATCCAAGTGCGTGCACGTTCGGGAGCGGGCGGGCAGGATGAGTCGGTGACCGACCTGTCGCCCCTCGTGGGCACCGAAGTCCGGCAGATCCGGCTCGACTACCAGGTAACCCTTCTCCTGGTGGACGGCCCTGCGAGCCAAGAGCGCTCGGCGGGTCTGCTCCAGATCGAGTCTTCGTTCCGACTGGAAACCGAGGTGGGCACGTGGACCATCACTCCCTCCGACAAGAACAGCCACGCTCCTGTCTGTCAGCTCCTCCACCTGGGCGTCGTCCCCGCTCACATGGACGGGGACCAGACCCTCCGATTGGGCTTCTCTGATGGCTCAACCGTCACGGTTGAACGAGATACGCAGTACGAGTCGTGGAACCTCACCGGGACCGGAGTCCCCCAGGTTCTCGTCACACCTCTGTAGCCACCCATAGCGCCGACTCGGTCGCGTCGGCCACCGCTGGCGTTCCTCCGGGGAACGGCGCGGGATGGAATGATCTGTGCTCAGTGGCCGATAGCGCTCAGACCCAAGGTGCTCCTGGAGATGTGACATTGCAGTCCTACGAGCGCGGGGCCGCTCTCTATCGTGACACCCCTCCGCGGCCCCTGGCGGAGCACACCGAGTTCTTGGACACCTTCGCCCGCCTTGTAGCCGGAGGCGAGGTTCTCGAGCTCGGCAGCGGCACGGGGGGCGATGCCCTATACCTTGGCCGGTGCGGGCTGAGGGTGCTTCCGACCGACGGCGCTCGATCTTTCGTCCAGATGATGAGGGACCAAGGCCTTCCTGCGAAACATCTCGATATTCGGACAGGGGAGTTCGGTGGACCCTACAGAGGAGTCCTGGCCAACGCCGTGCTCCTGCACCTCAGCCGGGCCGACCTGAAGTCCTTTCTCGAGCGTGTCTCCCGGTCCGTCGCACCCGGCGGCGTTCTCGGCTTCACCCTGAAAGAGGGCGACGGGGAGGGCTGGAGCTACAAGAAGTTAGGACTCCCTCGGCACTTCACGTACTGGCGGGAACCTGACCTTCGAGACCTGCTCGCCGTCACAGGATGGGAAGTGACCCGCCTCCAACATGTGGAGGGCCATCACGATCTATGGCTGTTTGCCCTGGCCAACCATTCCGGCGACGCTACCCAGTAGCTGAGATGGGGCGCTGAACGCCGACTTCGTGTTCGGTCTGGTGGGACTCGGATCTGGGCGAGCGCCTATTCTGGCCGAGGGGCATCCACGAATTGGTCATCCGGACCTCGTAGCCGGTGGCCATCCGGAGACTCCCCCGACGCGCACAAGGGGCCCACACGGAGATGAACCTGTCAGGATCGACGTGGAAGAAGGCAAGGCTGTGGGCCATTCTCGGGCCAGCGGTCCTGGCTCTTGTCGCCGCATGTTCGTCTAGAGCGGCATCGTCAGACGACACATCCGCCACGAGGACGCTCCGCGCTGCCGCAGCGGCCACCGCGCAGGCCCGCAGCTTCGACCTGTCATTTCCTAGTGTGGAGGTGACCTACAACGCGCCGGACACGGTTGAGCAGGTCGAGCCCGGCCAGACGACCACAAGCGGCTCAAGCACGAGCGATACGGCGGGAAGCGGTACAACGACGACGCAGGCAACGTCGCCAGAGGTGATTACCAAGATCTCCATCGGTGACCGCTACTACGAGGCTGACAACCCGCCGGGGGAGACGCCGCGGTTCTCAGTCGCATCACGGTCACCCTGCAACACGAGCACGGCGGCGAGCGCCATGCTGAGCCTATTGCGGTCCATGGCCACATCGGGCACCGCCACCGAGACGGCCAACGGGTATCACTTCGAGGTTCCAGCCGAGAAGGTGGGGAACCGAGTGGGGGCCAACTCAGGCACCGCGACAATCCAGGATGGCTACATCCGCACGGTCACCTTCGTGCCGGAAAGCTCAATCGGCTGGACGATCACCGCTGTCAATCAAGCACCACCGGTAACCGCACCGTCGTCAGCGACACCCATGCACGAAAGCTGCAGTTCCAGGAGCGCCTCGTCACCGACTACCAGCGCCCCGTGAAGAGTCATTCCCGTTGACGAAGGTCATGGGCCCATAACTCCTCATCTGGCGCGGGGCAGGTAGGCCGCTTGCGGTGGCGCACTTAGCGCCGATCGACGGCAGTGCTCGGGCGGGATGCCACATCGGGTGGCCGCCGGGGTGGGTTCGTGGTGGCTGTTGTCGGCCGGACGACCGGCGTACCCGAGTTGGGCCCTACGGCCGGTCCGAGTTGGAGGGTGGCTCGGGGATCTTGGACAGGACCTGGTCGATGACGGTCTGCGCGGCCTGGTCCAGGTCGTATCCATCGGGCCAGTCGGCGACGAAAGGGTCGAGGTCGTGGCGGAAGTCGTCGTCGCCGAGCTTGGCGGTCAGGTTGTTGACGGCGGTCTTGGCCGTCAGACCGGCCGGATGGTACGGCTCGAACACGGCGATGAGGTCGTCGCCGCTGAGACCAAGCTCGGTCAGGGCCAGCCACATGTCGAACAGGTCCCGGCTCTTCTTGCGTTCGTAGAGGGCCCGGATCTTGGTGGCGACCAGCTCCCGGGTGGTGAACGTCTTGACCTGGGCCTGCCCGGACCACCACAACGAGTCGACCTGGTAGTCGAAGCGCTCGACCGGCTCGGCCGGGGAACGTTCTCTGGTGTTCACCTCGACCTTGATGCTGATGGGCCTTCCTTCCTCAGACTCGGTGCGCAGGTACACCTTCGGGTTGGCGCTCACCTTGGTCTTGACCGTGAAGCCGAGGCGGTCCCCGATGGCCGTCATGGCCTGGGTGAACTCTTTGATCCCTCCCGGGCTGGTCCGCACGTAGTCGAGGTCTTCGCTGTAGCGGCGGGCCGGGCGGATGTGCAGCTTGTGGAAGCAGGTGCCACCCCGAAAGACCAGCTCTTCGCCCAGGTAGTCGTCTTTGGCGATTTCGCAGATGAGCCGGCTTAGCAGCAGGTCCTGTTCGACCTGGGTCCGTGACGGCCATGGCGCGCCGACCGCCCACTGGGTAACGGCGTTGGCGGGTATCACAGGTCCGGCTCCACCTCGGTGTTGACCCGGACCCGCCAGCCCGGGTCGAGGTCACCGACCGCGGGGCTGGCAGGCGAGAGCAGGTCGGGCGGGAAGTGGTGACGGGAAGCGACGACCGGTCTGAGCGCGTCAGCGACACTCGATGCCTCCACCGCGCCGAGGAGGTAGCCGAGCCGGCGGACGGTAGCCAGGGAGAAGTGCTCGGATGCCTCGACCAGCCGCTGCGGGTCGAGCGCGGCCTCCTCGGCGAGCTCGCCGACCACTGTAGCGACGTTAGAGATTCCCCCTCCCAGGTCGGGGTCGGCGGCAAGGTCGAAGACGGTCACCTCCGGGGTCGAGACCCACACCTGGCCTGTGGGCACGTTGCGCTGTTGGCGAGGCAGGTCTCGCAGCCCGGTGCGTTCGGCGAAGCGCAGCCGCACCCGCCCGATGTCGCGGTCCCTGACGCGGCGGTCCACTGCCACCTGGAGGACCTGGGGGCGTTGATGGGCGGCGCCGTGCAGCTCGGCTGCGGACAGCCATCCGACGTAGTAGTCCCGGCCGAGGTGGGACATCATCGTGTCAATGAAGTTCAGCCCGGGCGTGACCTTCCAGGTGCGGTACTCGGGTGGCACCGCCACCCACAGGCCACGGGCGGGGCTGAACACCATCCCCGAGTGCACCAGCGGCTGCATCCTGACCCGGACATGGTCGGCCGGTACACCGAGCAGGGCGGCGGCCTCATCGGTCGTGACGGAGGTACGACCGTGGGCGAGCAGCTGGTCCACGGCATCAGACGTCCAGGTTCGCGGCATCCAGAACTTCCTTCCCTAACGTAACTTTTATCGTTACGTTCCGGCAGTTCCCACTGTACCCGACTGACGGCTCCTGCCAAGCACCGACTGTCAGAACGTAACGTTTAACGTTACGTTCTGACAGCCGATGCTGGTTCCGGTGCGACTTCAGCCTGAAGTGTCGCCTGAACTTCGACTCGCTACGACCCGGGGGCGGGGGCGGGGGCCGCAGCCGGCACCACCCCCCGTGGTGACCCTCGCCGTGGCTGCGCTCGTAACGCCGAGTCGGCTCGGGGGCCGAGACTGCGAGATATTGAGGTGCGCTGTTGATCTGGGCGGCGCCGACCGCTCCGGCGCGACGATCAACACCGTCAAGTTATATTGATGGCAGATGGAACCGGTCATCCTGGCGAGCGCCCGCAAGCACGGGGTGACCGACGATGACATGCTCCACGCCTACCGAAACCCGATTCGAGTTTTCGAGTTCGACGACCTGACGATGCTGATTGGATCCGATCCCGCCGGCCGCATGCTCGAGGTCGGCACCGCGACCGCGGAGGGAATCGAGTTCATCGTCCACGCCATGCCGGCCCGCCAGAAGTTTCTGAGGTGATCTGATGCCCCGCTCCGTACAAGAAATCCTCGACCACGCCGACGAGCTGGCCAAGCGCTTCGAGGACTACGAACCCTCCCCCGACGACGAGGTCGCCGTGGCCGAGCACCTGCTCCGCCGAGCCGCCCTGGCGCGCGCCCGCAGCGAACGCCAGATCAGCGAGGCCGTTGAGGCCGCTCGGCGAGCGGGGCTCTCGTGGAAGCGCATCGGTACGGAACTGGGGATCACCGCCCAGGCAGCACAGCAGCGCTACGGACCAGTGACTCGATCAGTCTAGGAGCACTCTGTATCGGTTCAATGGCGAGCAAGTCACCTCTCTGGGCGACGCCGAGCGCCGAATCTTTCCGCCTGTCCTCGGAGGCTGGCCGGCAACGGACCTGCGTGGGACGGACCGTTATGGGCAGAGCTTGCTCGCTCGCCCGAGTAGCTCTCAACCTTTTGTCGGCGTCGTGACTCTGTAGGGTCGTGGAGTTGCAGGGCGCAGATTCCGGTTGGGATGGCCCCGATGTACCAGGAGTGGGGCCCGGTGCCGAGGCGATCTTGGTCTCGGAGCAGTCTCGCCTGTTCCGACTGGCATACCTGCTGACTGGGGATCGGTTCCAGGCCGAGGACGTGGTGGCGGATGTCTTCGCCCGGTCTTGGCAAGCCCTGGACCAGGGTCGGATCGCCCATCCCAGTGCGTATCTACGAAGGGCGGTCTGCAACGCAGTGCGCCACCATCGCCGCCGGCTGGCAGTTCAGCGGAGGGCTCTGCTCGGCCTCTCGGTCAACACCCGTCAGGTCACGGACGACGGGAGCGACCGGGACCTTCTGCTGCGTGCACTCATTCGCCTCCCACCCCGCCAACGGGCCGTGGTCGTCCTCCGGTTCTGGGAGGACCGCTCCGAGCAAGAGGTGGCCGTCGTGCTCGGAGTTTCCCTAGGCACGGTGAAGGCTCAGGCATCAAGGGGGCTGGCGCGGCTGCGAAAGGAGTTGAGTTAGAGATGGACGAGCCGGTGATCGATACCACCGTTCTGCGACGACGGTTGGACAGTCTGGTAGAAGGGGTTGAGCCGCCGCTGACCCTTCGGGATGCGGTGTCAGCTCGTCGTCGGGAGCGGCAACGGCATCGCACGGTCATCACCGCTTCGGGGATCACGATGGCGTGCCTACTGGGCGCGGCCATCGGGCTGTGGGTGACCGACAGGTCACCTCACCCGACTCCGGTGACAGTGGGCGCACCGACCTTGCCCTCTAACTCGGCTAACACATCGCATGAATACCGCGACGCGCTCATCAGCAACAGCACCCACGTCGCCGGGGTCACCAACGTCAAAAAGGTCTACCTCAAGCTCGCTGCCGTGCGGCAGGTCGTGCAGCTATCGCCATGGGGAAGTGGCCTCTACACCACAGCGACCGCACCGCTGGGACCGGGCGAAGCCCGAATCGTCGGGCTGAACGACGAGGTCTATGTCGTCTTGGTAGAAGGCGCCATCGACTACGACGGGGGTCCCAGAACGAACTGGCTATACGACGTGTATCCGCCACGGCCCCGAGCCGGAACCTCACCCACCTTTGCCCAGGCGGTGACCGAGACGGGCTTCGACTCCAACGGCGTGCCGTCCTGGTTCACCCAGTTGAAGGACCTTTCTCCCTGACTGCCGAGCCTGCACCCGAACGGCTTCTCTGAACCGCGTTCGTGAAACAGCGTTGGTCCAACCAACGCGAGCCGCACGACGGGACGGGACCGTAGGGAGGCTCGACCGGCCCCTTCCGGAAGCTCGGGAGCGCCAGATCGCCGACTCGGCGCTCTTTGGCGATAAGTTTCGTTGGGAGGGTTGAGCGCGGATAGATCGTTACGAGCGCCTTCAAGCCGGACGTTCAAGCCGCCGATGTCCAGAGAGTGGCTGTGGTTCGATCCGTCGTGGCCGTAGCTGTTGCCGTGTTGTTCGTCACCGCTAGCGTCGTAGCCTGCGGTGGACCTCCCCCGAATCACGATGCCGTTGTGACGGCTTGCTCGAACCTGAAGGCCAGCGGCCCAGGTTGGAGCGGCCAAGGGCTCTCACCAGCGTATGCGCCCGCAGTGCTCCGAGCCATCGAAAGCGGAACCTCGTCCGGTGATACCAAGCTCGCAACATCCTTGAACCGTCTACGAGATGACCTACTAGCAGCGGCGAGTCCGTCCAGCGAGGGGAGGCTGGAGGCGGATCGAAGCGACGTCATCGCAGAGTGCCGGTCCCAGAGTGCCTGGTAGCTCATAGCGCCGAATCCGGCGTCAGGCTCGGACGGCCGCCGCTGCGATCGGTGCTGTTGTTCTGCGTGGGGGTAGCGCGGCGGTGTGAGCCCGACTATCGAAGCTGTCGGAGGCCGGGATTTCATGGTGGTCGGGTTAGCCGCTGAGTCTTTGGCCAGTGTGGGCGTCGTAGGCCGAGACCGCCGGTGAGCCGCAGGTGTGGTTAGTGGATGTGAGCGGTGTGGCGTAAAGGACCCAGGCGAGCACGGATTGCTCCTCGGGGACGGTGCTGCCGTTCGGTTGCACGGTGGCCGGGAACTTGGCACTGTAGCGGGCCAGGAACAGTTGGTAGGTATTCGTAGGGAGGTCTTCCAGGCTCCCCTGAGGTCCGTTCCATGCGATCGACGCAGGCACCGACGCTCGGTCGCCTGGGTGAGGAGGGTCGAGGGTGATGTTGCCGTACTCAATGATCATTTGGTGCGTCAGGCGCTGGGGAGCGGGCATCTGGTTGTAGGCCGGGTTGGTGGCACAGCTCAGGGAGGCCGAGGTATCAGGCTTGTTCGGGTGGTAGGCCAGCGAGGCCAGGATGCTCTGCGCCTGAGCCGCAGAGGTCGCCTGGCCGACGAAGACCCACACGCCGTGGAACAGGAGGTTCGTCCCGGGGCCGGCCGAATACGGCGTCGTCTCTTGGACTTCCTGCCCGGAGGGCAGCTGGTATGCGGATAGACCTGGCGTGGCCGCGGTTTGAGGCTGGAGCCATACTCCGTTGAACTGGCGCGGAGCCGGCGTGTTGGGCTGTGCGGCACACGAGATCGACGCTTCGGGCTGGACGCCCAGGTACACGGTCGGGTTTGCCGGCCAGCTCCCGTCGCATATGGGCGTGTTGTTCCCGCCGAGAACCGGCCAGGCGGCGGGCACGGCCACCTGGATTCCGTTCAGGCCGACTTCTTGCATACCGGCTCGCGGCGGAATCGCGGGCTCGACGATCACTTTGTGCGCTGCCGGCCCGCGCACCACCAAGAGGATCGCGACCGAAGCGGCCGCAAGGGCCACCACGCCGCCGCCCGCGCCCAGGACCCGGAAGCTTCGCTTACGCCGCCGGGCGGCCGCCCGGATCTCCTCGACGGTGATCTCCGGCTCCGTGTCGAAGACAGCCCGAATCCGGCTGCTGATTTCAGTCATCGCTCCCAACCTCAAGATCAGACCGCAGACGGGCCAGGCCGCGTTCGAGATGCGTCTGAACGGTCGTGGTCTTCACCCCGACCAGGTCAGCCACCTCCTGGAAGGTCCATCCGTAGCCATGCACCAATACCACCGCCACCCGCTGACGCTCGCTCAGCCCCACCAGAGCCCGCCCCAAGGCCGGTTCCACCCACGGCTCACGCCACTCCGGCCGGCTATGAATGACCCGGACCCTGCGCAAGCGGGTACGGCTCTGGCCCACCCGATACAGATAGGCGACCGGGTTAGCCACCCCTGCTACACGATCCTGATGCTCCCACGCCCAAGCCAGCGCTTCCGCTGCCGCGTCCCGACCACGATCGGACCCGTAGGCCGCGATCAAGGCCAGACGAATCCGCGGCTCGACCTGCCGGTACCACACGTCGAAACTCTTGACGCCGGGCACCTCACCCACAGGCCGCAACGAACTCACACCCTATAAACCATCCCGACCGGTGTAACTACCACACGACCAAACAACTTTTCTGCGTACCCCAGTATCGGAAGGCCCTGCCCCGCGGCGCACGCCAGATCGACGGGTATGGCGCTCGGGCACCAGCGACGATCGGCCACTCGGAGTGGGCGGGGGCCGACCAATCTTCGCCTTGATGCCTGTCATCCTATCAGGGGTGGGTGATAGGATGACAGGACCCACGGACACCCTGGCCAGCAGGTACTGAGTAGCCTGAGGTCCGGGCCGGCTTACCACTTGGCTTCCTATCACGCCCGATCCTATCATGGCGTGATAGGATCGTGACAGCATGGACGGGCCCGTCGCACGACTCGAAGCTCTGCTCGCTGACCTGCGCGTCGCCGGCTCCGACCACCGCAGCGTCGAGGCTAAGACCGCCCGCTCAGATCTGCCGGCCACGATCTCTGACACTTTGAGCGCCTTCGCCAACACCGATGGCGGAGTGATCCTGCTCGGCGTGAAGGAAAGTCCCGGGAGCTTCGAGGTCACCGGTGTCGAGGACCCCAGGCACGTGACCAGCGCCCTTCAGGCTGCAGCGGAACAGATGGAGCCTCCCCTGCGTCCGGCCATCGACATCGTGGCCCACCCAAGCGGAATCGTCGTCATGGCACAGGTACCACCGGTTCCCCGAGACCAGCGACCCTGCCACCGTCGCAGTGACGGTCCCCACAGCTCATCGTTCGTTCGAGTCGGCGATGGCGACCACCAGCTGACCGACCACGAGGTAGCGGTCATGCTGGCCAACCGGGCCCCCGTAGACACCGGCCGGGCCCCGGCGCCCCAAGGGGCCGTCCTCGACGGAGAAGCCGTGACCAAGTTCGTGGCCGCCATCCGGGAGAGCAGCAGGCGAGCCGCCGACGTTGACGAACAGGAGATCCTCTACCGCTACGGCGTCGTGTCCGGCGACCGTACCGAGCTGACCCTGGCCGGACTGCTCACCCTTGGACAACACCCCGAGTCCTTCCTCGACGCTGCCCGGGTCAGTCTGCGCCGGCAGCCGACCGCCGAAGACCCACCCGGAACTCGTCACGACGCCATCAAGGTCGAAGGCACCGTCGGCGAGCTGCTCGACGGGGTCATCTCCGGGCTGGGAGCCAGGCTCGGGCACGTTCAAGTCGAACGCGACGGCCAGATCCTTGACGAGCTCGACGTTCCCCGCGAAACCTTACGGGAGGTGGTGTCCAACGCGCTGACCCACCGGAGCTTCGCTGACGGAGCGAAAGACGAAAGCGTCCTCGTAGAGATCACTCCCGAAGCGGTCACCGTCACCAGCCCCGGCGGACTCCACGTGACCGCCGACCCTCGCCAACTCGGCATTGACCCGATAGCAGGTGTGCGCAACCACACCCTCGTTCGGATCAGCGAGCACCTCCGCACCCCATCAGGGGCGAGAGTTGTTGAGCACCAGGCCCTCGGCATCGCCCGCGCCGACCGAGCCTGCCACGTCAACGGAACCATGCCCGCCCTCTTCGTCGACCTTCCCACCCGCTTCTGCGTCGTGATGCTGCGCCACAGCCTCGACCCCGCACCCGCACGTCGAATCCTGACCGACGCCGGGCTCGACCCAACGCCTGTAGCGGTTCGGATCATCTCTGTCCTGTTGCGACTCGACGACGCAAAAGCCTCAGCCTCCTCAGAGCTCGGCCCGCCGATCTTCGACGCCCGCCTCTGCGCCCGGGCACTGGCCCCCTGCACACTCGAAGACGCCTCCAGCGAGCTGAAAGCACTCGAGACGACCGGGATCCTTCGGCGCAGTCACCTACGGCGAACCCCCACCTGGCTGCTTGCCGTCCCCACGCCGCCGCCGAGCGGCACCGGAACCCTGCCCGTCGCGGCGACGGTGGCAGCCAAGACCGACCGCATCGACGACCTGATCCAAGCCTTGATAGACGGTCCCAGCCAAGGCCTCACTCCCCTGGAGATCCAGCGCGCATTAGGTCTCGCTTCCACCAACGCCCGCTACCGGTGGCTCCACCGGGCAACTGAGCGAGGACTGATCGAACCGTCGAGCGACCGGCCCTACGACAGGACCAAGAAGTTCCGGCTAACTGCGAAGGGCCGGGGGTATGCGTCCAGACTCCAAAGGCCCGGGTCCCAAACCCGCTGAATCTCGGCGCCAGGATGCCGGACCGTGTGCACAGAAACCCGGAAACCGCGTGCAAGGCCGCCACTCACCGACCAACCCTGGCCCCTCACCAGGATCTCCGAGGTTTCGTCAGCCAAGGGGCCCTTACCAAAGTAAGGCCCCCCAGGTTACGAAACCCCTCACCGGACGCCCTATTTAGACCCGCGCGTGGGCTGAGCTCGTCGGCGATGACCACCTCGAGTTGAGATAGCCGCTCGCCTACTGCCCGGCCGGCATTGGCCCTTGACAATAATCGACCCGTTCGGGCCCACTTGTCCGGAGTTGGTGTCAGGCCGACAGCGAGTGACACCGTGACGCCCGCCCCCTGACTGCAGATCCCTCCGGCCTCGAAGCAGTTCTCCGCAGCCGTCTGCCAGGACACGAGTGGCGTCAACCCTGCTGGCGGCGGAGTCAAACTGACACCAGTACCCGGGTAGTCGGTGTTCGTGGTCACCGGCCCGGCGTACACAGCGCCTCTCGGAAGGGGCGACGAAGTGCTGGTGTTAGCAGGCGGAGCGAGGTCGAGACGGTAGACCTGTCCGAGCCGGGCAAGGTCGGCCGGTTTGGCGGTGAGCACCGTCCTGCTCGCAGACAGGGTGTGCTGGTCGACAGCGACGCTCAGGACCATCCCCGTCGGGGCATGCCCGTGTGGGCCATAGCAAATCGTGCAAGTGAACTCTCCGGTCATCTGGACGAAGTACACACCAGTGAAAGCGGCTCCCAGCGGGGCGCTGCCGCCGTAGACGGCCGTCTCGAAGCCGGCCAGGCTCGTGGCGACAGCCTCGGCGGTCCGTGGCGAGGCATCTCCGTACTGGGCGGCGGTCGTCTTAGCGACTCTGGCCAGCTCCGCCCACACCGCTGTGAGTGGAGGCTGCGCCCATTGTTGCGTCGTCGGAGCCGCCGCTGTGCCCGAGGGAGTGGCAACCTTCACAACCCGGGCGCGGCCGGATTGTGAAGCGCCGTAGAAGGAGACAGCGGCTACGCACGCGGCCACAGCCACAGCGCCCGCGCCAACTCGCGTGCGGTGACGACGGCGTGCCCTCACGGCCAACTCGGGAGCAAGGATCTCCACAGACCCCGTCGCCTCGCGAGCCAACGTGTCGAGACGGTCGGCAAGACCCCTCATGCCATCTCCTCCTCCGGTTCCGGAACGCCTCCCTTTCGGAGAGCGGAACGCGCCCTATTCAGATGCTGGTTCACCGCGCCGGCCGACACTCCCATCGCGGCAGCGCACTGCTCGACGCTCAGATCACCCCAGTAGCGCAGCGCCACCGCCTCCCGCTGGCGTTGCGGAAGCGACTGCAGCGCCTTCACCAAGTCGACGTGCCGCAGCGGCTGTTCAGGGGCCGACACCGTGTAAAGCCGAGGCAGCAGGCGCAGCTCCCTCTGAGCCCTCCGCCACCTGGACCTGCACAGGTTCAGCGCCACCTTACGCACCCAGGCCAGCGGCATCTGCTCTTCCAGCGTCGACCAGCGGGTGAACGCCCGAAGCATCGCCTCCTGGGTGGCGTCAGCCGCCACCTCCACGTCCAGCGTGGTCAGGTAACACAGCCGGACGAGGCCGTCTCGGTGCTCACGGTAGAAGGCGTCGAACTCCATCTGCCCGTATTCAACTCCCGACACCTCCAAAACGGTGACAAGGCCCCCAGCCCGTGCACGGAAACCCCCAAACGCGTGCACCGACCTCCTGGTCGAGGCCGCTACGAGCCGCTCACCAGCCACAACGAGGTTTCGTAAGCACTCCGCCAAGGGGTCCTTACGAAAGGTCGGGCCTCGTAGTGACGAAACCCTTGGTCCGGGAGCCTTCGGGTGGCCTGGGCCAGGGGTGGTCGTCGTGATCGGACCGTCAACGGGCCGGTCCGCCCGTGGCTGGGTCGCGGTGGCCGTGTTGCGGCTCGTCTCACGAGCCCGGCGCCCTATGGGGTGACGCACTGGTAGCCCGCCGGCCGTAGGGCGGGCGGGCTGGGCGCTGCGATGGGGAGGGTCAGGCGGCTGGGGGTCCCGTGGGGGTCGATGTCAGGATCTGGAGTTCAAGTCGGCCGTAGCAATTCCTGCGGCCCTGGCGGCGCCCAAGAGACTTTGATCGCCGGAGGCGAGAACGAGCTCGGGATCGTTGACCAGTCGAGCTGACGCCAGGTGGACGGCGTCGTAGCCGCGTAGTCCGAACTGCTCTGCTAGAGCGCCCGCTGCTCCGACGAGGGTCTCGGTGACTTCGATGAAGTCAAGCTGCTCGTGGACAGCTTCGAAGTCTTCGACGGCGGTTCGCACCTGGCGTTCGTCAAGCCTGTCCATGCGGCGTGCCATGGCAAGTGCTGCTCGACCCTCGACGTAGACCAGACGCGAGGACACGACCCGGTCGGCGTCATCCCAAAGGCGGGAGGCGGTCGCGCTGGTTGGTTCCTCGATGACGATCGGCAAGAGTGCCGAGGTGTCGAAGTAGACGATCAATGACGCTGCTCAGCGACCAGGTCGGTGATACTGCCCCGACTCTGTACGCGTTTGTCGGGTCTGGTCCGATCCCGTTGGAGTGCGGGTGTGACTAGGCCTTCCGCCACGGCGCGATCGAATGCGCGGCCACCGGTGATTGGCACAATTCGGGCTATGGCCGCACCGCGGTCGGTTATGACAACCTCAGTCCCTTGGCGGACGCGAGCCAAATAGTCGCTGAGGTGGCCGCGCAACTCCTTGATCCCGACTTCCATGGGTTAAGTGTACACGCCGATGGTGCCGAGGTGCACACACGACAGGGGACCTTGGTCCAAGATCGGCGTAGCGTCAGGCGAACAATCGGCTCGCCCTCTAATCCCGTTCGGCCGAGACCCGGATAGCGTGGAGCGTCGATTACATCCCGTTAGTGGATGGCGATGCTCTTGAAGGCTCGTCACGCAGACGCTCTGACGCGTTCTCCGGCGGAAGGCTCCACACGTACGGCAAGGTCGGCGAGGCTCAGGTCCAAGGCCGCGGCGATGGCGGCGACGGTGAAGAACGCCGGTGTCGGCACCCGGCCCGCTTCGATCTTGCGCAGGGTCTCGACGGGAACGCCCGCGACGGAAGCGACCTCCACCATGCTGCGCCCGCCTCGCACCTGACGCAGCACCGCGCCGAGTCGACAACCTCTCGCCCGCTCCTCGGCCGTCAGCATCGGTCGCACCATGACCGTGATAGTAATACCGGGATAACAATCCCAGCAACTCCGGAGGGTCAGGGATGATCGAGTTGAAGACCGCCGACCAGATCGCCGCCATGCGCGCCGCGGGGGCCGTGGTCGCCGAAGCACTGGAGGCCGTTCGGACTAAGGCCGCCGTCGGGGTAAGCCTGGCTCATCTCGACCAGGTGGCCCGTGAAGTGCTGGCTCGAGCCGGCGCAACATCCCCGTTCCTCGGCTACCAGCCCGGGTTCGCGCCGATCCCCTACCCGGGTGTGGTGTGCCTGTCGGTCAACGACGCCGTGCTCCATGGGCTCCCGACCCGATACCGACTGCGTGACGGCGACCTGCTCAGCGTCGACTGCGGCGCCACCCTCGACGGCTGGACCGGCGACGCCGCCATCTCCTTCTGCGTCGGTCATACCAGTGAGGCCGACCGCCGGCTGCTCGAGGCCACCGAGCACGCCCTCGCCGCAGGCATCGCCGCGGCTCGACCCGGCGCCCATCTCGGCGACGTGTCCGCCGCAATCGGCGAAGTCGCCCGCGCCGCAGGATATGGATTGCACACCGACTTCGGCGGCCACGGCATCGGCCGCACGATGCACGAAAGCGCACCGCACGTGCCCAACGACGGCCGCCGCGGGCATGGTCTGAGACTGCGGCCAGGCCTGACCATAGCCATTGAACCTTGGTTCCTTGCGGGAGGCCTCGACGCTTACCGGATCGACCCCGACGGCTGGACGCTGCGCAGCACCGACGGCTCGCGCGGTGCCCATTTCGAGCACACCATCGCGGTCACCGAAGGCGGCCCCGAGATCCTCACGAGCCGAAGTCGACCGCACGCCAGCTAACGGGCCCGACGATTCCTGACCCGGCGACAGGCCACTCCCTCGAAGGCCGACGCTGAACGCCTCAACCGATCGGGTTAGCCACCGACGGCGTGGCGCCGGTCAGGAGTACCGGCGCAGCCGGTCGATCACTTGAGCCCGGTAGGCGCCGCCGAAGAGGACGGTGTGGACGAGGAGGGGGTAGGTCTGCCACATACCGACCCTCTGCTGCCAGCCTTCCGGGAGGGGTCTGGTCTCCTGATAGGCGTCCATGGTGGGGCCGGGAACGGGACCGAACAGGGCCAGCATGGCCAGGTCCTCCTCGGGGTGGCCGGCGTGGACCGAGGGGTCGATGACGGCGGGACGGTCACCGGCGACGGGCCACAGCACATTGCCCCACCACAGGTCGCCGTGCAGGAGAGAGGGTGGGCCGGGAGGGATCAGCTCCGGCAACCTTTCGACCATCCGCCCGACCGGCTCCTCGAGACCGCAGCGGCGGGCCAACTCGTCCAGCCGGAAGCCGTAGAAGCCGGCGGCTGTGGCGTGGGGCGAGGGATCGACCGCGCAGTCGCCGATCCAGGGGGACCCGCCGCCCCACTCCGGCTCGGTCACCGAGTGCAGACCGGCCAGAGCCCTTCCCAGCCGCTCCTCGGACCCGGCCGTCGGGGGACCGCTGGCTACCCACTCCAGGGCGAGGATCCCGTCCCCGCAGTAGAGGACGGCGGGCACCCGGGGCCCGCCGCGAGCACCGGCCGCGGCGAGACGTCCCAGCCCGGCGGCCTCGTCGCGAGCGGCGCCGGTCGACTTGACCACAATGGTCGACCCGGAAACCTCGGCCCGGTGGACCCCCCCGCCGAGGGGGCCGAGGATCCGTCCGGGCCCCAGAGCCTCAGTCAGCTCCGCCGGCCAGTCCATCCACCAGACCCCGGCAGGCGTCCTCGATGAGCGCCAGGCACCGGTCGAATCCGGCGTCGTCGAGGCCCCACGGGTCGGGTACGTCGGCTCCGGGCGGCGAAGCCGGATCGAAGGAGCGGAGAAGACGGAGGCGTTCCGGGTCGGGGCCGCCGGCCAGGGCCGTGACGTCGGCCAGGTTGGACCGGTCGGCGCAGAGGACGAGATCCAGGCCGAGCAGGTCAGCCCGGTTGATCCGGCGGGCCCGGTGACCTCCGCTCGGCCACCCGCCGCGGGCCAGCGCCGAGTCGGCCTGGGGGTCGGCGGGCTCGCCGACGTGGTACCCGGCGGTCCCGAACGACTCGACCGACACCGACGCCGACAGCCCGGCCTGCTCGATGAGCCGGCGAGCGACCCGCTCGGCCATCGGCGAGCGACAGATGTTCCCGAGGCACACGAAGGCGATCCGCATCAAGGCGGCGACGATAGCGGCCGACACCATCGAACGACTGCAAGGAAGATCGGTTGAACCATCACACTTCCCTCACCGGTGTCAGACTCAATGGCCTTATGGGACAGGAGCCCGGGACGATCGTGGTGGTCGAGGACGACCCCCACATATCCGACCTGATCGACATGTATCTACGCCGTGACGGTCACCGGGTGATATCGGTGAGCCGCGGTCAGGCCGGCCTGGAGGCGGTGGAGCGGGAGCAGCCCCGTCTGGTCATCCTCGACATCGGCCTTCCCGGCGACATGGACGGCTTCGAGGTCTGCCGTCGGATCAGGGCGGCGAGCGCCGTCCCCATCCTGATGCTCACCGCCCGCGACGAGGAGATCGACCGGGTGCTCGGATTCGAGCTGGGCGCCGACGACTACGTGACCAAGCCCTTCTCCCCCCGGGAACTGGCGGCTCGGGTCAAGGCCATCATCCGCCGGGCCGACGGACGACCCGCCGACAGCGGGACGGTGGCGGCGGTGATCGACATCGGTTCGGTACAAGTCGATCTCGGCCGGCGTGAAGCCCGCATCCACCGAGCCACGGATGGCACCGCGGAGGTAGTCGCCTTGGCGACCCGCGAGTTCGACCTGCTGGCCTACCTGGCCCGAAACCGCGGTCTGGCCCTCACCCGCCGACAGCTTCTCGACGGGGTCTGGGGCCACGGTTGGTACGGGGACGAGAGGACCGTGGACGTGCACGTCGGTCAGCTACGCAAGAAGTTCGGCGAGGCCCTGGACCTGCGGACGGTGTGGGGGGTCGGGTACCGGCTGGACTAGCCGGCTACCCGCAGCTGCCGTAGATGCGTCGGCGCATCACTTCCTCGATGGTGTTGATGGTCCTGGTCACCCTGGTGCTGAGCGGGCTGGTCAGCCTGTTCCTGGCCCAGCGGGACTCGATCTCCTCCACCAAGAAGGCCCTCCTCCAAGAAGCGTTCGGGCTGGCCGCTTCGGTACCGCAGCAGGCCGACAGCACCGGGCGCGACCCGGCGGTGGCGCTGCGCACCCTGCTCAAGACCATCGCCCCGACGCTGCGCCTCGACGGCTCGGCGGTGATCGGAGTGCTGCCCTCGGGGCAGCTGGTCAATCTGGCGCCGCTGAGCCGCAACCCGCCCCTGCCGAGCGGGTTGCCGGCGTCGGCCCTGCCCGGTCACCAACTCTTCCGGTTGGAACCGGTGTCCGGCCAGGTGGGCAGCCTGGTCTACGCCGCCGTGCCGTTCCGCCTCCCGCTCCAGGTGCAACGGGTCGTGGAAGTGGTCGTCCTGACCCGTCGACCGCCCAGCGCGCTGCACACGGCCGGCCCGTGGTTCGGTCTCTCGGCGCTGGGGATCCTCCTGGTGTCGGGGGTCGTGGCGTGGCGACTCGGCCGACGCTTCACCGCGCCCATCCGGGCCGCCGAGGCCGCTGCCAGCCGGATCGCCGCCGGCGATCTCGAGACCCGGGTGCCGGCGCCGCCGGGCACCGATCCCGAACTCGCCGACCTGGCCTCGGCCATCAACTCCATGACCGGGAGCCTGTCGCGGGCCCAGGCCGCCGAACGGCACTTCCTGCAGTCGGTATCGCACGACCTGCGCACCCCGCTCACGTCGATCCGGGGCTTCGCCGAAGCCATCGAGGATGGGGCCACCGCCGACACCGTCACCGCGGCCGGGGTGATCGCCTCCGAGGCCCGACGCCTGGAGCGGTTGGTGGGTGACCTGCTGGCCCTGGCCACCCTCGATGCCCGCCGCTTCACGCTCCAGCCCCAGACCGTCGACCTGGCCGCCCAGGTGGCCGAGGCGGTGGCCGGGTTCGAGCCGGCCGCTGCCGAGATGGGTCTTTCGGTGAACGCCATCCCCTCCGGGCCCGTCTACGGCACCGCCGATCCCGACCGGCTGGCCCAGGTCCTGGCCAACCTGATCGAGAACGCCCTGCGCCACGCCCGCCGAGGGGTCTGGGTCGGAACCACCCTCGCTCCCGACCCTCGAGGCGATAACACCAGCGGTTGGGGCCGGCCGGCCGGGACCCAACCGGCACCCCCCGACGGCCGCCCTGGCCGGCCTCTCGTCTGGGTCAGCGACGACGGGTCCGGTATCGGCGCTGACGAGCTGCCGAGGGTCTTCGACCGGCTGTACGGGAGTCGACGCCAGCCCGACGGGGCCCGACCGGGCCGACCGATCGGCTCCGGCCTCGGTCTCACCATCGTCTCGGAGCTGGTGTCGGCCATGGGCGGGCGGATCTGGGCGGAGTCCCCCATCGGTCCCGATGGGGGCACCCGCATGGTCGTGGAGCTGCCCACCTTCGCCGGCCCTTGAGCCACTCTCGCGGAGTCTGAAGAGCACACGATCCTTACGTTTGACTACCCCTGCCCGTGCGGCTTGTATGTACAAAGGGTTTCGTTTGGCGACTCGCCAGCCGAAAGGTGCGAACACTCACGAGAGGGGACTAACCGGGTGCTCAAGACGTTCAAAACCTGTCGCGCCGTCGCTGCGGGGGCTGCCCTGGCGGCCGGCCTCACCGCCATTCCGGTCGCAACCGGGGTGGCAGCCGCGGCCCCGCTCAACGGCGATGACCGCAACGGCACCTACCTGGCTCTCGGCGACTCGGTGGCCTTCGGCTACCAACCGCCGAACGCCACGCCGGCGCCGGATTACAGCCATCCCAGGAACTTCGTCTCCTACGCCAACTACGTGGCCCGGGACCTCGGCGAGCGGGTGACCAACGCATCCTGCCCGGGAGAGACGACCACCAGTATGCTCGACGTCACCGCCATTAGCAACGGCTGCGAGAACACCCTCGGCGCCGCGGGCGGCTACCGGACCGCCTACCCACTGCACGTGCAGTACTCCGGCTCCCAGATGGCCTACGCCGTCAGGTACCTGACCCACCACTCCGAAGACACCTCGCTCGTCACCATTGACATCGGCGCCAACGACGGGTTCGTCTGCGAGGAGCTAGGACAATGCTCCACCCTGGCCGGCCTCCAGGCGGCCCTACAACAGATATCCGCTCACCTCCACGACATTCTGGGCCAGATCCGTGGCACCGGTTACCGGGGCCCGCTGGTGCTGCTCAACTACTACTCCACGGCTCCGTACAAAGACCCGACCCAGGCCAGCGCCGTGGCGCTCACGGTGCTTCTCAACCAGGCCCTCGATGCGGCCACCACCGGTTACAACGTCATCATCGCCGACGGTTTCGGCGCCTTCGCCGCGGCCGCTTCGGGCACTGTGACCGACGACCCGTGCGCTGCCGGCCTGCTCATCAAGGTGTCGTCCACGCCGCTGGAGTGCAACATCCATCCCTCCCAGCTGGGCCACCAGGTCCTGGCCGCCTCCATCGAGAACGCTCTGGCCAAGGCCGGCGACCAGGAGGCCGGGAAAGGCACGCCCGGGGGTCAACGGCACAGAGGTGAGTAGCTCCCGCTGAAGTTCAAGACCGGGATCCCGTAGTCGTCTGGGGTTGCCCAGGTTTGGTGGACACACGGCATGGGCCCACGACCGACGGCCGGGCCCGAACACCATCCCGGTCGGGACCTCTCTGAGCGACCGGTAGGCTGAGGTGGTGAGCGACCCGCCGCTCTACGACGACGCCGCGCTGCGTCGCGACATCAGGCGGGTCGTAGGCGTGTTGGGCGAGACCCTGGTTCGCCAGGAAGGGGCCCCGGTGCTCGAGCTCGTCGAGCGGGTCCGCTCCGGCAGCCGGGAGGACCGCGCCGCCACCGCTGCGCTGCTCGACGGTCTGGAGCTCGACTCGGCGGCCCGGCTGGTCAGGGCCTTCGTGGCCTACTTCCGGCTGGCCAACGTGGCCGAGCAGGTGCACCGGGCCCGCCTCCCCGACGGCCACGGCCCGACCGGATGGCTGGGTCAGGCGGTCGACGCCATCCGAGGCGAGGGAGTGAGCGAACAGGCGCTCCAGGTGGCCGCGGGACGCGTCGACGTGCGGCCGGTGTTCACGGCCCACCCCACCGAGGCCGCCCGGCGGACCACCCTGACCCACCTGCGTCGTATCGCCGAGCTCCTCGGCGACAACGACGGCGACGGAACGGGCCGGGACCCGATGCTCGGAGGGGAGCCGGCGGCTGGGGACCAGCGGGGAGTGCCGCCGACGGGTCGGCCGTCAACTAGGCGTGACCAGGAGCTGGCCCGGGCCGTGGAGCTGCTCTGGCTCACCGACGATCTGAGAGTCGCCCAACCCGACCCTCTCGACGAGGCCCGAAACGCCCTGTACTACTTCGACGAACTGGTCGACGAAGTGGTCGACGAGGTCCTCGACCGCTGGTACTCGGCCATCGGCGGGGATGGGTCCGCCGGGGACCGGCTCGCCCCGATCCCGTTGCGGTTCGGGTCTTGGATCGGTGGCGACCGGGACGGCAACCCCAACGTGACGCCGGAGGTGACGATGCAGGTACTTCGCCTGCAGCACGATCACGCCGTGCGTCGAGCCCTCACGGTCGTCGACCGGCTGCGCTCCGAGCTGGCCTTCTCCGGTCGTCTCACCTCCGTCTCCGCCGAGCTGCTCGAGTCCATCGACCACGACCTGGAGGCGCTGCCGGAGGTGGAGGACCGCTACCGCCGACTGAACGCCGAGGAGCCCTACCGCCTGAAGGGCACCTGCATCCGCCAGAAGCTGGTCAACACCCAGCGTCGGGTCGCCGCCGGGCTCCCCCACCAACCCGGCCGGGACTACCGGGACTCGGAACATCTCCTGGAGGACCTCGAGTTGATCCGTCGCTCGCTGGCCGCCCACCAGGGCGAGCTCATCGTGGGGGGCTTCGACCGGGCCGTCCGCTCGTTGAGGGTCTGGGGTCTGCACCTGGCCTCGCTCGACGTGCGCGAGCACGCCGAAGCCCACCACCAGGTCCTGGAGAACCTCTACCAGCGAATCGGGGAGGCCTATCCGGGCCCGCAGCACGGCCAACGCCTGACCCGGTTGCGGGAGGAACTGGCCGAGCGGCGCCCGCTGTCGCCCTACCCGCCGCCGCTGACCGGCCAGCAGCAGCGCACCTTCGAGGCTTTCGAGGTCATTCGCCGGGCCCAGGACCTCATCGGCCGGGACGCCGTCGGCTCCTACATCGTGTCGATGACCCGGGGCGCCGAGGACGTCCTGGCGGCCACCGTCCTGGCCCGGGAAGCCGGGCTGGTGGACCCGGCCGCCGACCGGGCCCGGATCCGCCTGGTCCCGCTCCTCGAGACCATCGAGGAGCTGCGCCGGGCCGCCACCATCGTCGACGACCTGCTCTCGACCCCCGGCTACCGGAGGCTGGTAGCCGCCCGCGGCGACGTCCAGGAGGTGATGCTCGGCTACAGCGACTCCAACAAAGAGGCCGGCATAACGACCTCCCAGTGGGAGATACACCAGGCGCAGAGAGCCATTCTCGAAGTGGGCTCCCGCCACGGCGCCCGGATCGTCTTCTTCCACGGCCGGGGCGGAACGGTCGGCCGGGGCGGCGGACCCACCCACGACGCCATCCTCGCCCTCCCGCCGGGCAGCGTCGACGGCGCAGTGAAAGTCACCGAGCAGGGTGAGGTCATCAGCGACAAGTACGGCCTGCCCGGACTGGCCGAGGAGAATCTCGAGCTGATGCTGGCGGCCACCCTCGAGGCTACGGTCCTGCACGCCAGCCCCCGCCTGAGCGAGTCCGTCCGGGGCCGGTGGTTCGAGACCATGGGGGTGGTCAGCGACGCCGCGTTCGCCGCTTACCGGGGTCTGGTCGGCGACCCCGGGCTCCCGGCCTACTTCGCCGCTTCGACGCCGGTGGACCAGCTCGGCGATCTCCATCTGGGGTCGCGGCCGTCCCGCCGCCCCCAGGCCGACGCCGGCATCGGGTCTCTGCGGGCCATCCCGTGGGTCTTCGGCTGGACCCAGTCGCGCCAGATCGTCCCGGGCTGGTTCGGGGTGGGCTCGGGCCTGGCCGCAGCTCGGGACGCCGGCCTGGGAGACGAGCTGCGCCGCATGGCCCGTGGCTGGCGGTTCTTCTCCAACTTCCTCTCCAACGTCGAGATGACCCTGGTCAAGACCGACCTCGACATCTCGCAACGGTACGTGGAGCGCCTGGTTCCCCCGGACCTGCGGCGGTTCCTGACCGTGATCGCCGACGAGGCACGGCTCACCTCGGAGCAGCTCCTGTGGCTCACCGACCAGTCCCACCTGCTGGAGCGCAGTCCCGTCCTGAGGCGGACATTGTCGGTCCGGGACTCCTACCTGGCCCCCATCCACGATCTGCAGATCTCCCTGCTGAGGAGGGTCAGGGGAGCCGCCGCCAACGCTTACGACGCCGGGGCGGCGGCCGGGACCGCCGACGCTGACCTGCAGAGGACCCTACTGCTCACCATCAACGGCATCGCCGCCGGCCTGCGCAACACCGGCTGATCGACCCCCCGTCAGGTGGGCGGCCATCGGCCGTTCGGTCACCTTCTCGGCCGGGGCCGGACAGCAGCGGGATAACTGCGTTAAGTTAGGGGCCGAAAACGACGGGGAAGGGGAACCACGATGACCACTCCCACCTATCGGGTGGAGGTCGACCAGGCCAAGTGCCAGGGCCACAACCGCTGCTACTCGATGGCGCCGGAGCTGTTCGACGTCGACGACTACGGCCTGGCCTCGGCGGTCGGCGACGGCACGGTGCCGGCAGACCTGCTCGACAAGGCCCGCCGGGCCGTGGCCAACTGCCCTGAATACGCCATCTCCCTCACGGAGGTAACGCCATGACCGGCCGTCAGGCGCCCGTCTCGGACTGGGCCACCGACTTCGACCACACCGACCCGACCTGGGTCGCCGATCCCTACCCCATCTGGGACGATCTGCGCCGCAACTGCCCGGTCGCCCACTCCGACCGCTACGGCGGCACCTGGCTGCCGACCACCCACGAGCTCGTATCGGAGGTCGCCTACGACACCGAGCACTTCACGTCCCGTTCGGTGGTGGTGAGCAACATCAAGCCGACCGATCTGGACCTGCCCGCCCCGATCGGCCTGGCCCCTCCGATCACCTCGGACCCTCCCTTCCACGCCATCGCCCGCCGGATGCTGCTGCCGGCGTTCTCCCCCAAGCCCATCAACGGCTTGGAACCTTTCACCCGGTCCCTCTGCCGGGAGCTGCTCGACGCGACCCGCGGCATGAGCCAATTCGACGCCGCCCTCGAGTACACCCGGCACATACCCGTCCGGGTCATCGTCCAGATGCTGGGGTTCCCCCAGGCGGACGCCGACATCTTCCGCCATTTCATCACCCAGGTCCTGGAAAATGTCGACCAGAGCGTCGAGGAACGCCAGGAAGTGATCGCCAACGGCGAGATCGACGCCTACATGAACGACCAGATCGCCAAGCACCGAGCCGAGCCGCGCGACGACCTGACCAGCTTCCTGCTCGAGGCCGAGATCGACGGCAACAAGCTCGAGGACGCTCATATCCGGGGAACCATGGTCCTGCTGATGATCGCCGGCATCGACACCACCTGGTCGGCCATCGGCGCGTCCTTGTGGCACCTGGCCCGTCACCCCGAGGACCGGCGCCGGCTGATCGAGGAGCCGGCCCTGTGGGATACCGCCATCGAGGAGCTGCTGCGGGCCTACGCCCCGGTGACCATGGCCCGGATGGTCAAAGAGGACTTCGAGTTCCACGGATGTCCCATGAAGAAAGAGGACTGGTTGCTGCTCCCGTTCCCCTCGGCCAACCGTGACGAGCGGGCGTTCCCCGACGCCGACGTGGTCAAGTTGGACCGGGTGGACAATCGTCACGCGGCGTTCGGGTTGGGCATCCACCGCTGCCTGGGCTCCAACCTGGCCCGCATGGAACTCACCGTGGCACTGCAGGAGTGGCTCGATCGGTATCCGCAGTTCGAGCTGGCCGATCCCGCCGCGGTGACCTGGTCGGGTGGCCAGGTACGCGGTCCCCGCTCGCTGCCGGTTCGCATCCTGTAGGCATCCCGACCCTCCAGAATGGGGTCCGGGGCGCCGATTATGGACGTGATGGACCACCCCTGCCCCGACTGCGGCTCCGAGATGTCGGTGACCAACGAGCATGGCACCCGGAAACTCGCCTGCCCCACGTGCCGGGGAACGGTCCTCGGTCTGAGCCCTTTCGAGAAGCTCCTGGCCGACGGGGTGGGTGCCCAGGTGTGGACCGGCTCGGCCTCGGGGGCACCGGCCGGGGCGTGCCCTTACTGCACCCAGCCCATGCACCGCCCCGACGGGGATCCCGATGCAGGAGCCGGACTGGCCGTCTGCCGGACCTGCCAGCAGGTCTGGGTGCCTCCGACGGCCCGAGACTGGATGGACAGCCACACCGCTCACCCGCTGGCGCCTCCGCCGGCCGCGGTGCCGACCGAGTGCGCCAACTGCGGGGCCCCGTTCCAGCCTGACGAGGAAGGCCGCTGCCAGTTCTGCCGGGCGCAGATCGCCGCCCCGCAGCCCATGGTCATGATCGTGCAACCGGCCCCGCCGGCCGCCGACTGGGGCCTGCGCCTGTAGCACCGGCCGCCGACTGAGGCCCACGCCTCGAGTACCCGGGGGCGGATTCCACTTCGCCCGGGCGGCCCCAGCACCGTCCGGGTCGAAGAACCGGTGGACGCCTATCTCAAGTGTTCGACGCAGCGTCCCGGTTCACCTTCCGCTCCCCACCTCCGAGGTGCCAGACTGCGCGTATGGCTCGCCGCATCCCCCGCCGCCGGGGTCCCAACCGTCGTCCCGGCTCAGGGGTCCGCCCCCTCACCCCTGGCGCCGGCGGCTGAGGTGACCGACGAGGAGTTCATGCGGGGCGCCCTGGCCCAAGCCGAAGAGGCCGCCGCCGGGGGCGATGTGCCCGTCGGCGCATTAGTCGTGGTCGACGGATCAGTGATCGCCGGTTCGTACAACCGCCGGGAGGCCGACGCCGACCCCACCGCCCACGCCGAGATCCTCGCCCTGCGGGCCGCGGCGACGGCACTGGGCGCCTGGCGGCTGAGCGCCGCGACCCTGTATGTCACCTTGGAGCCGTGCCCGATGTGCGCCGGTGCGGCAGTGGCCGCCCGGGTGGCGAGGGTGGTCTTCGGCGCACCCGATCCCAAGGCCGGCGCGTGCGGGTCGCTCTACAACATCTGCGCCGACCCTCGGCTGAACCACGAGCCGGCCGTCAGCGCCGGGGTCCTAGCCGACGAATGCTCCCGCCGGCTGTCCGAATGGTTCGCCCACAGACGGGACGGATTGGACGGGGGCTAGGCGGCCGCTACCGGTAGTGGGCCGCGTCTAGGAGGCGCAGGCGCATCCGGCGCCGCACCCGCCGGCCGGGGGACCGGCCATCGGGGCCGCCGCAGCCCCCGCGGAACGGCCCACCGAGGCGAACACCGACAGCATGCGGGTGGTATCGGCGTGGCCGTCCGGGCAGTCGATGGGCGCCGAGGCTTCGCTCATGGAGCGCCGCACCTCGAAGCGTTGGTCGCAGGTTCGGCAGACGTACTCGTAGACCGGCATCGCCGCGAAAGGATAGACGGCCGCCGCCCGGTCAGTCGCCCTGTGCTTCGAGTTCGGGCGAATTGGGGTAGATCCTGGCCGTGCAGGAACGGCCACATGTCGCCGGCTCGGCCGAGCAGGTCCTTACGCTTGCTGCGGAACCATCCAGCACCGCCGTGGCGCGGGACTTCCTCAAAGGGTTGTTGAGCGAATCGCGCCACGTCCGCCTGGAGGACTCGGCCCTGCTCTGCGTCACCGAGCTGGTGGCCAACGTGGCCCGCCACACCGCCAGTTCGGCCTGCTTGGTCCGCGTCGTAGACGAACCCGAGGACCTGCTCATAGAAGTGATCGACGAGTCCCCCGAGCTCCCCGTGATGAACCCCACCCCGGCGGACTCCGAAGGAGGTCGAGGGCTGCGCATCATCGACGCCCTAGCCGGGCAGTGGGGGGTGCGCAGCAACCCGGGGGACGGCAAGGCCGTCTGGATACGCCTCTGCGACGACTGATGTCCAGCTGCGGATTCCAGTTGCGCCCGCCGCCGTCGTCAGCGCTCCTGGCGTTCCCCCGACCCGAAGCTCCCACTCGAGGCGTCGAAGTCGTAGGCGGCCTCTTCGTGGAGGCTCAGATCGAGACCCACGAGCTCCTCGTCCTCGCTCACCCTCAACCCAACGGTGCGCCGCAGGGCGTAGGTGATCCCGGCGGTAGCTGCGAACGAGTACGCCCCCACGCACAGGACGGCCAAGGCCTGCTCGCCGAGCAGACCGGCCCCACCCCCGTAGAAGAGCCCGTCACGACCGAGCGAGGTTGACGTGGCGAACACACCCACGAGCACGGTCCCGAGCAGGCCGGCCAGGCCATGGACGGCCAGGACGTCCAGAGACTCATCGATGCCGAGTCGAAACTTCAGGTTGACGGCCAGCGCCGACGCCACTCCGGCGACCAGCCCGATGACTGTGGCGCCGAGCGTGTTGACGTAACCACACGCCGGGGTGATGGCAACGGCACCGGCGACGGCACCGCTGACTGCGCCCAGCGTGGTCGGCTTGCCGGTTCGGAGCCGCTCCACGAGGATCCACGCCAGCAGGGCGGCGGCGATGGCGGTGTTGGTGTTGATGAAGGCCATTGCGGCCCCGCTTGCGCTGAGGGCCGAGCCGGCGTTGAAGCCGAACCAACCGAACCACAGGATCCCGCCGCCGAGGACCGTCAGGGGAACGTTGTGCGGTCGCATCAGGTCGTGCGGCCACCCCCGGCGCCGACCGACCACCCAGGCCAGGGCGGCGCCGGCCATACCGGCGTTGAGCTCGACCACCGTGCCGCCGGCGAAGTCCTCCACCCCCCGTTTGGCCAGCCAACCCTCCGGCGAGAACACCCAGTGAGCAACCGGGGCGTAGACCAGCACTGACCAGGCCACGATGAAAAGCAGGAAGGAACTGAACTTCATCCGGTCGGCGACCGAGCCGCTGAGCAGGGCCGGCGTGATGATGGCGAACATCATCTGGAAGATCACGAAGGCCACGGGGGGCACGGTCATGGCCCGGGAGCCGCTGAAGCCGGGCACCATCTGCTGCAGATGGCCCAGGCCGGCAAAGTGCAAGCTTCCGATGAGCCCGACACCGCCCAGATCGGGACCGAACGACAGGCTGTAGGTGAGCCACACCCATAGGAGGCTCACCACGGCCATGACCCCGAAGTTCTGCATGAGCATGGCCAGAACATTCTTGCGACGAACCATCCCCCCGTAGAAGATGGCCAGTCCTGGCGTCATGAAGAGCACCAAGGCGGCGCTCGTCAGTACCCATGCCGTGTTGCCCGAGTCGTATCGCGGCACCGAACCTCCCTCTGGAACGAACGGACAACCCTACTCAGGGCAGGTTGGGCCGCTCTATTACCCCCGGCGTCGAGTGAGGCCCGACCGGGGCCGCCGGCCGACACCGCCGACACCGCCGACACCGCCGACAAGGGCGGACCGGTAGTGTCAGCGGGGGCCTTACGGACTTTCAGCCCTTTCGGGGCGGCCCGTCCTGTACGACCATGGAATCGTGGCGCGACCCCGAAGACGCGAACCGTTCAAGTGGTCTGTACCTCTCGGCCGGGTACTGGGGATCCCCATCTCGGTCCATGTCAGCTTCTTCTTGCTCGTGGCTCTGGTCATCTCGGCCAACCGCGGCACGGCGGGTATGGGCTGGGTCAACGCGTCGATCTGGATCGTCTTGGTCTTCGCCTGTGTCACCATCCACGAGTTGGCCCATTCGGTGACCGCTCGGGCCAAAGGGGCCCACGTCCGGTCGATCGTGCTGCTCCCGATCGGCGGCATCTCGCGCATAGAGAGCATGCCGGAACGGTGGGCCGACGAATTCTGGGTGGCTATCGCCGGTCCGCTCGCCAGTGTCGGTCTGGGCGTCATCGCCGCGGCATCCACCCTCGCCACCGGGGGGCACCTCCTGCCCGTCGATCTCGTCTCGGGTGCCCTCCTGCCCCGCCTGGCGTGGGTGAACCTGGCCCTGGCCGCCTTCAACCTGCTCCCGGCGTTCCCCCTCGACGGCGGCCGGGTTCTGCGCGCCGCGCTCGAGCGACGCCACGATGTCGAGACGGCCACCCGGCTGGCCGCCCGGGCCGGAAGGGTCCTCGCCGTCGCCTTGGGCGCCGTCGGGTTCTTCTGGGACGTGTGGCTGATCCTCATCGCCGTCTTCATCTTCACGGCGGCCACCCAGGAGCAGGCCTCGACTTCTCTTCATGTCCGCCTCAGCGGTCACCAGGTCGGCCAGCTCATGCGTCGCCCGGTGGTCACGCTCGACGCCCGACAGCGGCTCGGTTCGCTCACGACCTACTGGACCGGCTTCCAGGTGGTCACCTCCGACGGCCGCTATGTCGGCTTGGCCGACGGTCGCGACCTGATGTCGGGCGACGCCGATGCCCTGGTCGGGGATTTCACCGACCGGGAGGCACCCGTCCTGGAGCTCAACGAGGACATCGGGCACTCGGCTCTCGATCATGTGGTCGAATCGGGATACCCGCTGCTCGCCGTGGTCGACGGGGGCGTTCCCGTCGGGGTCCTCCTGCTCGAGGACATCGCCCGTTGGCTGGCGTCGAGCGGGCCCGTCGGCCCCTCAGGACGACCCTCCTGATTGCTGGGGCTAGTGGGCGCCGCCGCGCGCCGCGCCGGAGTTGAAGTCCTTCGTGCGGATGAGGACGAAGGCGAGCACTCCGCTGACCATGGCCAGGATGCCCGACAGCAGCAGTATGGCATCGAGAGCGCTGGTGAACCCCCCTCTCGCCACATGGGCGAGGACCGCCCGTTGGCTGGCCGGAACCTGGGCGAACAGCTGCCCGACCTGCCCATTCTCCAGAGCTTGGCGTACGGCGACGGCGTGGGCCGCCAGCGGGGTGCCCCGGGAAAGGGAGGCGACGGCGCTGCCCAAGCGGTTGGTGAACAGGGTCCCGAACAGGGCGATGCCGGTCGAGATCCCGACCTGGCGGAACGTGGAGTTGATACCCGACGCCATACCCGACTGCTGTGGGGGTACCACCCCCACCGCCGTCGACGCGAGCGGCGGATTGATGAAGCCGATTCCGACGCCGCTCACCACCAGTCCCGGCACGAGGTGGGTCCACCCCGAGGACGCGTTCAGGCCCCTCATCAGGATTAGCCCGACGCCGACGGCGATGAGACCGGGCCCGATGAGAGCGCGTATGGGAACGTGGGCGGTCAACCGGCCAGCCACGCCGCTGACCGCCAGGACGCCGCCGGAGAGCACCAGCAGCCGCAGCCCGGTCTGAAAGGCGCTGTAGCCGAGCACGTCCTGGAGATAGATGGTCAGGTAGAGCAGCATCGAGAAGATACTGACCGAGATGCCGAACGCGGCGATCGAGCCGCCGGTGAAGGTCGGCAGACGGAACAGCCCGAGATCGAACATCGGGTTGGACACCCTGGCCTCGACCACTACGAAGCCGATGAGCAGTATCGCGCCGAGGGCGAAGGAGACATCGACGCCGGTATTGGTGAAGCTGGAGCGCCCCGACTCGATCAGGGCGTAGATGACCGCCGCCAGGCCGGTGGTGAAGAGCAGGAACCCGGCCCAGTCGGGCCGCCGGGCGTGCTCGTTGCGGGATTCTGCGACGCGGGTGAAGGTGAGGGCGATGGCCAGGATGCCGACCGGGAGGTTCACCAAGAAGATCCACCGCCAGGACAGGCCGGTCACCAGGGCCCCACCCACGATGGGCCCGATGGCCACCGCCACTCCGGTTATGGCTCCCCAGATACCAAAGGCCACGCCTCGTTCCTTGCCCTCGAAGGCGCTGGCCAGCAACGCCAGCGAGACCGAGAACATCGTGGCGCCACCTATTCCTTGCAGACCCCTCGACAGCTCCAGCATCAGGGGCGACTGGGCCGCCCCGCACAGGGCGGACGCGCCGGTGAAGGCGACGAGACCGATCAGATAAAGCCGCCGCCGGCCGTACATGTCGGCCAGGGAGCCCGAGGTGAGCAGAAACGCCGCCAGGGTGAGCGCATAGGCGTCCACCACCCACTGCAGATCGGCGAAGGTCGTCCGGAGCGAGGCCTGGATGGCCGGCAGGGCGACGTTGACGATCGTGACGTCGAGGAGGAGCATGAAGGTCCCCATGCACACCGCGGCCAGTGTCCACCACTTGGTGTCGGCTGGTCCACCCACCTGCTGGCCCCCCGAGGGGGCCTCCCCGCTCGTCTCCTCGATGACCATGGCCTCCACGATACCCGCTTGTGTACGCCTGTACACTTGACCCGGTGAGCAGGGACGCCCAGGCCACCAAGAAGCGGATACTCGCAGTGGCGCGGTCGGCCTTCGCCCGTCACGGCTTCGACGGAACCACCATCCGCTCCATCGCCGCCGCGGCCGGGGTCGCCCCCAATCTCATTACCCGCTATTTCGGGGGCAAGGCCGGATTGTTCAAAGCCGCGACCAGCATGGAGCTCGGCGTGCCGGCCGTACTTCCGGGGCCCCGCTCCTCGCTCGGGTCCCGGATCGCCGCCAACGTGGTCAAGCGATGGGAAGCCGCCGACTCGACCGACGCCTTGTTGATGATGCTTCGGTCGGCCGGCACCTCCGACGTGGCCGCCGCCGAGCTCGGCAACTTCTTCCTCGAGCAGGCGGCTGAGCCCTTGTCGGAGTACCTTCACCAACATCTGGGCTACTCCCGGGCTGAAGCCGACGACCGTGTGGCCGCGGCCGGATCGTTGATACTCGGGGTGGTCATGATCCGATACGTGATGCGGACCGGACCGCTCGCCGCGGCCGAGCCGTCCGCGCTGACCCGGTGGCTCGGTGATCGCCTCCAACGACTCCTTCAAGGTCCCCCGCCTCCCCCTCTCCGATGACTACGCCCCCCACCAGTCGGGGTTCCGGGGCGGGATGCCGTCGCGGATATGGCTTGTCACGCACCGAATACATCCGCCGGACGCTCTCTCGCGAACTTGGCGACGCCGATGCTGACGTCACCGTGACAGACCCGGTCGCCTTCGCCGACACCTTCGCCGACCTCGCCGACGCCGACATCACGCGACAGGCTTGGTCGTGACCACGTGGCTTATCGACAAGTCTGCGTTGGTCCGTCTCGCTGGAAGCCCTGATGCCCAAGACTGGGCCGGAAGGATCGAACGGGGCGGACGTTCGGGGACCTCGGCTCGGCTCCCGTTGCCGCGGGATTCGTCCATAGGGCGCGCCCGCAGGACTCGGATCCCACAGGACCGGTGACAGCGCAGATCGGACACTATGGAGCCGTGGAAGATGAGGGCGATTGGACGCCCGCTACTTACCGGTGCAGGGTCTGCGGGCTTAGCCAAGCCGCTGAAGACTGAGCATCCCTGCCGGCAAAAGCGCGCGGTATTCGACCGGCGTCGAGACGGTTGCGGCGGCAGAACCGCAGCGCATCCAGATCTTGGCGAGCGCTGGACCAGCGCACCGACTCGGCGTGCGGCGCTGATGGACGGGTTTCCAGACGGGGCCCAGCGCGTAGCAGAATGGCGAATAGCTTTATTAGACCGGCTCAACCATGACGGGGTTCCGCGTGTGGCGAGCCAGAGCGCGCAGGTCGCTTACATCACTCGACAGGACGGTTCCGCCTCCGGCCTGGTCGGCGACGGCGACCAGGATGGCATCCACGGCCGATGGGATCCGTCGGGCTTTGACCTGAGCTCTCAAAGCGGCGGCCTGTCGGGCCAAGTCCTCGTGTACGGTCCGGATGTCGCAGGTCCGCAACAGGCGGTTCTGGTGGTAGTCACGGCGGTGATCACCACTCAACGCCTCGACGAGGACCACCGTGGGAACCAGCGCCGGCCACTCCCCCCGGTTTCTGAGTTCGGCCAAGCGTGCACGGTCACCGGCCAGGCGGGTGACGCCGTGAGAATCCAGGATAAGCGTCACGCGCTGCGACGGCGACGATCCGCCCCCAAAACCTTGTCAGCCCACGCCTTTGCTTCGGCCCGGTCGCCTTCGCTGATCGGTCCGAGTTCGGCATCGAGTTCGGCCAGATAGGCATCCAGCTCGGCCACCTTGGCCAGTCGAGTCAGCTCCGCGGCGACTGCCTGCTGGGCAACTCGAGAGATGTTCATACCGGCCCGCCTAGCTTCGGCGTGGAGTTCGTCGGGCATAGTGATGTTCACGCGAGCCATGCGCATAGCATACACACCGAGGGCGGTCGGCTGGACACAGTCCTCTCAGATTGCGAGATCTCATTTCATCTACGGGACGAAGAGCTCGACGAGTTGGAGGCGCCATCGCCGTAAGTGTCGGGGTCGTGGCCATGACTGGGACACCTGCATTCGCTGCGTCCAACTTTCAAAACACTACATGGCCTACATATACGGCCCAAGCCGGTTGTTTTGAGCAGTACATTTATATCGATAACAACATCGGCCAGCCACGCATGGAATCATTCGCTTCTGCTGCTTGGGCTACCACCCAGGTTAGCTCCGACGGATCAGTAACGTACTACTTTCCGAAGCCTATGGTTATATGAACGCCGGTCCGTAGTATCTGGTTTACCCTCAGGATTAACTGAACGTACCGTCGAGGGATTGAAAGGCTAAATAGGATCGCGGTGAGGATTGTGGTATCAGGCGCCAAGTTGATCATGTCGGTCGTTGCCGTCGCTGGAATCGTTTCGTGCGGAGCCGAGACCTCGTCTAGGAGACTGCTGAGCAAGCCCGTCTTCGGGGTTGTCGTGGGGTGTGTGGGGCCGGTCTGATTGGCGTGTGTTCGAGTCGGGCGGCTGCTGGCGGGGAGGGACTCGCCCGGCCGATGGCGACAGTCGCTTGTCGGGGGTC
>JAGWSF010000168.1 GCA_028876385.1 Acidobacteriota bacterium
CCTTACGGCTGATCAGGTCGGGAATCACGTGGCTGCGCAGCGCGTCGAACGGGCGTTTGTCACGGAACCACAGGGTCTCGTTGATAGTCATGGCCTCGACGACCTGCTCTTCGAGCTTCACGTCGCGCGAACGCCGCACGTGGGCCACGAACTCGCCCGTGTCGGATATCCCGATAGCCCGGGCCAGTGGCATCAACCGGGATTCGGCCAGGTAGGCCTTGGAGTCGCTCAGCACCATGGCCGAACGCTTGTAGACGAGCTCCTGGAGGAAGGTGAACTGGTCATTGGCGACGGTCACTTGCGTGCACCGCCTCTCGCCACTCGGGCTTCCATGGCCGCCGCCATCCCTGACAGTGGCAGGACCTCGGCGGCCAGCCCGGCGTTGACCACCGCCCCGGGCATGCCCCACACGACGGAACTGTCGGCGTCCTGGGCCAGCACCGCCCCGCCGGCCTCCACTATGGCCTTGGCCCCGAGCATGCCGTCCTGGCCCATGCCGGTCAGGACCACGCCCAGCAGGTCACCGCCCCAGGCCGCCACGGCGCTGCGGAACAGCACGTCGGCCGCCGGACGGCAGGAGTTCTCGGGGGGCTTGGAGTTCAACTCGATCACGATCTGGCCCCCCGACCGGCGTACCTCCATGTGCTCGCCGCCCCGGGCCACGTACAGGTGGCCCGCCTCGACGACCGTCCCGGGGGCGGCTTCGACGACATGAAGGGCGCTGATCCCGTCGAGGCGTTCGGCCAGGTGGCGGGTGAAGGTGACCGGCATGTGCTGCACCAGCAGCACCGGGACCCGGAGATTCCCGCTCAGCGCCGGGACGATCTCGTTGAGCGCGTTGGGACCGCCCGTCGAGGAGGCCATGACCACCGCCGCCACCCTGCCGCTTCCCTGCTGTCGCTGGACGACCTTCACCGTCGGGGCCGCGGCGGGACGGCTGGGGGCGACCTTGGCCACGGCCCTTAGCCGCTCGGCCTTGAGTCGGGTCTGGCTGATCGAACCCCAGGTGTGGACGATCGGCACCAGGTTGGCTTTGACCGACGCCAGTGCCCCTGCCAGGCTGCCGGCCATCGACGGCTTGGTGACGAAGTCCTTGGCTCCCTGGGCCATGGCGTCGAAGGTGGCCGCGGCGCTCTTGTCGGAGACGGAACTGAACATGACCACGGGCAGCTGAGGCCAGCGCCGGTGCAGCTCGGCGAGGGTCTGGCGTCCGTCGATCCCCGGCATCTCGACATCGAGCACCACCACGTCAGGCTTGAGCTCGTCGATCATGGCGAGCGCGGCCCGCCCGCTCGAGGCCGAGCCTACGTGGGCGATGCCCGGCTCGGACCGCAAGACGTCGAGCATGATCCGGCGCACGACGGCCGAGTCGTCCACGAGAAGGACCCGCAGGCCGGCTTCGGTACTTGGTCGCTCCGTGGTCATGGTGGTCACCGTGCCCGCCCCGACACCGCGTTCGGCACTTCGGAGAGCACCCGGTGGGTGTCCAGAACGAGCAGCAAACGCCCGTCGAGCTTGTAGGCCCCGGTCACCACGTTGCGCACCCGTTCGGGTACCGCCGAGGGGATCGGCTCGTAGTCGCTCTCGTTGGGCGACACGACGTCGCCGACCTCGTCGACGAGCAGGCTGGAAGCCTCGTCCTCGTCGCGTATCACGACGTGGGCCCGCAGGTCGCCTTCCATCGGCAGACCCAGCTGCTCGCGCAGATCGAGGGCCGTGATGATCTGGCCTCTCAGATTGACCAGGCCCTTCACCTGCGTAGGTGCCAGCGGCACCTTGGTCATCATTTCGTGACGGATCACCTCCTGGACGCTCAGGACGTCCACCCCGAGGGTGAG
>JAGWSF010000169.1 GCA_028876385.1 Acidobacteriota bacterium
CCTCCATGGCCGACTTGAACTTGTCCCGGTCCTCGGCCGTGGCGATGGCCTCGGGGCGGGCGCCGATGACCTCGACGCCGTGGCGCTCGAGCACGCCGCCCTCGGCCAGCTCCATGGTCAGGTTCAGCGCCGTCTGACCGCCCAGGGTCGGCAGCAGTGCGTCCGGCTGCTCCTTCTCGATGATGGCGGCGAGCACCTCGGCGTCGAGCGGCTCGACGTAGGTGCGGTCGGCCGTCCCGGGGTCCGTCATGATCGTCGCCGGGTTGGAGTTGGCCAGGATCACCCGGTAGCCCTCCTGGCGCAGGACCCGGCAGGCCTGCGTCCCCGAGTAGTCGAACTCGCAGGCCTGGCCGATCACGATCGGGCCGCTGCCGATCACCAGAATGCTGCTCAGGTCATCTCGCCTAGGCACCCATGATCCTCTCGAACTCCGAAAAAAGGTAACTGGCGTCGTGCGGACCCGGTCCCGCCTCAGGGTGGTACTGGACGCTGAAGGCCCGCAGGTCGGGGCGGGCGATGCCTTCGATGACCCCGTCGTTGAGGTTGACGTGGGTCACCTCGGCACCGGGCAGGCTGCCCTCGGCGATGGCGTAATTATGGTTCTGGCTGGTGATCTCCACCGCACCGGTCGCCAGCCGGCGCACCGGGTGGTTCCCTCCGTGGTGGCCGAAGGGCAGCTTGTAGGTGCGCCCCCCGAGAGCCGTGGCCATCAGTTGGTGACCGAGGCAGATGCCGAACACCGGGACCCGGCCGAGGATGGCCCCGATCTGCGCCACGGCGTAGTCCACCGCGGCCGGGTCTCCCGGGCCGTTGGAAAGGAACACCCCGTCGGGCCGGCGGTCCAGCACCGCCTCGGCGGGGGTGGCGGCGGGGACGACCTCCACCACCCCGAGGGTGCCGAGGTGGCGCAGGATGGTCCGCTTGATCCCGAAGTCGTAGGCGACGATGCGTCGGGGTCCGTCGCCGACGGTGTAGGGCGCGGATGTGGTCACCTCGGCCACGAGGTCCCGGCCGTCGGTGCCCCGCTCGGCCGCGGCCGCCTCCTTCAGTACCGTCTCACTCAGGGCGCCGGGCCCCGAAACCGGCCCGAAGGCGCCCGGCATGGAACCGGCGTCGCGGATGTGTCGGGTCAGGCGCCGGGTGTCGACGCCGGTGATGGCCGGCAGGCGCTGCTCGATCAGGAAGTCGTGGATGGTGCGCTCGGAGCGCCAGCTGCTCGGGCGTGGTGCCAGGTCCCGCACGATGAGTCCCCGACAGAATGTTCTGGCACTTTCGCTGTCCCGACCGGTGATCCCGTAGTTACCGATGTGGGGGTAGGTGAAGGTGATGATCTGACCGGCGTAGGACGGGTCGGTGAGGACCTCCTGGTAGCCGGTGAGGGTGGTGTTGAACACCACCTCCCCGGTGGCCGGCACGGGGGCGTCGGGCCAGTAACCGGCCGCTTCACCCTCGAAGGTGGTCCCGTCCTGCAACACGAGGAGGGCGTCCAGCCGGCTCATCGCTGGGCCTCCCCGCCCACGACCACCGGTTCGCCGGCCAGCACCGTGTGGCGGACCCGGCCCCTCAGGGTGCGGCCCCGGTAAGGGTTGTTCCGGCTGCGGCTGGCCGACGCCGAAGGGTCCACCGTCCAGGTCTGGTCGGGGTCCACGACGCAGAGGTTGGCCGGGCGCCCCACCTCGATGGGCCCTCCGTGCTCGCCGCTCAGCCCGGCGATGGCCGCCGGCTGCCAGGACATCAAGGCGAAGACCTGCTCGCCGGTCAGGTCGAGCTCGGTGAGCGCCAGGCCCAGAGCCGTCTCGAGCCCCAGCATGCCCGGCGGGGCCTGGTCGAAGGGGGCCTCCTTGGCCTCGGCGGTGTGCGGGGCGTGGTCGGTGGCGATGGCGTCGGCGGTACCGTCGGCCAGGGCCGCCTTCACCGCGGCGACGTCCTGGGCGGTGCGCAGCGGCGGGTTGACCTTGAACACGGCGTCGTAGGAGGCCACGCACTCGTCGGTCAGGGTGAAGTGGTGGGGGGCGACCTCGGCGGTCACCACCAGACCGGATTTCTTGGCGCCGCGCACCATGGCCAGGGAACCGGCGGTGCTCAGGTGGAGGAAGTGCATGCGGGCCCCGGTCAGGCGGGCCAGGGCCAGGTCCCGCATCACCATGAGCTCCTCGGCCTCGGCCGGCTGCCCGGCCAGGCCGAGGCGGCTCGACCACTCGCCTTCGTGCATGTGGCCACCGCCGGCCAGGGAGGCGTCCTCGCAGTGCTGGGCCAGGGTGACGCCCAGCGCGCTGGCGTACTCCATGGCCCGCCTCATCATCCTCGAGTCCTGCACCCCGTTGCCGTCGTCGGTGAAGATGCGGACCCCGAGGGCGGCCATCTCGGCCATCGGGGCCAGCATCTTGCCCTCCCGCCCCACGGTGATGGCGCCGGCCGGGTACACATGGCAGAGAGCGTCGGCCCCGAGGTCTTGGACCTGGCGCACCGCCGCGGCGCTGTCGAGGGCCGGATCGGTGTTGGGCATGGCCACCACCGCGGTGTACCCGCCGAGGGCGGCGGCCCGCGAGCCGGTTTCGACCGTCTCGGCCTCCTCCCGGCCCGGTTCGCGCAGGTGGGTGTGCAGGTCCACCAGTCCGGGGCCGACGAGGCAACCCGACGCGTCGAGGACCACAGTTCCCGGCGGGGCGCTGCTCACCGTCGTGGTCACAGAGGTGATGGTCCCGTCCTGGATGAGCACGTCGGCCGGGCGGACGCCGATGGAGTCGACGATGCGGCCACCGCGCACCACGACGGTGGCGGGGCGGCTACGCACTGGCAAGGTCCACCCCCGATCCGAGAAGCAGGAAGAGGACGGCCATGCGGACCGCCACCCCGTTGCTCACCTGGGCGGTGATGACCGAGCCCGGCTGGTCGGCCACCTCGGAAGCGATCTCCACCCCCCGGTTGACCGGGCCAGGGTGCATTATCAGTGCGTTCTCCTTGAGCAGGGCCGCCCGTCTCCGGGTCAGGCCGTAGGTGGCGGTGTACTCGCGCAGCGACGGCAGCAGCGCTTCGAGCATGCGCTCGCGCTGGAGGCGCAGTACGTAGACGACGTCGAGGGTGGGCAGCAGCCGGTCCAGGTCGTGGGTCACGCTCACCGGCCAGCCGGCCAGGCTGGGCGGCAGCAGCGTGGGCGGGGCGACCAGGGTCACCTCGGCTCCGAGGGCGGTGAAGGCCAGCACGTCGGAGCGGGCGACACGGCTGTGACGGATGTCGCCGACGATGGCGATCCGCTTCCCGGTGAGGCCCTCGTCGGGGGCCAGACCCAGCCGCCGGGTGATGGTGTAGCAGTCGAGCAGGGCCTGGGTCGGGTGCTCGTGCCAGCCGTCGCCGGCGTTGAGCACCGACGGTCCGTCCAACCAGCCGGCGACCTGCCAGGGCACACCCGAGCCGGAGTGGCGGACCACGAGGGCGTCGACCCCCATGGCCTGGATGGTGAGAACGGTGTCTTTGAGGGACTCGCCCTTGTTGAGCGACGAGCTCGACGCCGAGAAGGTCATCACGTCGGCGGACAGGCGCCGGGCGGCCGTCTCGAAGCTGAGCCGGGTCCGGGTGGAGTCCTCGAAGAAGACCGAGACCACCGTCTTGCCCCGCAGGGCCGGCACCTTGGGGATGCTCCGGCGGCTCACCTCCACGAAGCTGTCGGTCAGGCGGAGGATGTCGGTGATCCCCTGGGGGCCGAGGTCGGCGACCGAGAGGAGATGGCGGGGGGAGCCGTGCCGGCGGGCGGCCAGGTCGGCCAGGTCCAGGGGAACCTCGGGCAGGGGGCTGGTGGTGTCGCGCAGGTCGGTCACGGGGCGGTCACATCCCCGATGATCACGCCGGCGTCGGTGGCGTCGACCATCTCGTCGCGGCGGGTGGGCAGGTTCTTGCCCACGTAGTCGGGGCGGATGGGCAGCTCCCGGTGGCCCCGGTCGACCATGACCGCGAGCTGCACCGCCCGGGCCCGGCCGTAGTCGGCCAGGGCGTTGAGGGCGGCCCGGATGGTCCTACCGGTGAACAGCACGTCGTCGACCAGGATCACCGTCTTGCCGGTCAGCTCGAAGGGGATGTTGGTGGCGGCTTCGGGCAGGACCGGTCGCAGGCCGATGTCGTCGCGGTAGAAGGCCACGTCGAGGGTCCCGAGACCGACGTCCTCTCCGGTCACCTCCCCCACCACCTGGGCCAGCCGCTGGGCCAGCCACACGCCCCCGGTCTGCAGGCCCACGACCACCACGTCACGGGTGTCGTGGTTGCGCTCGATGATCTCGTGGGCCATCCGCCAGGTCGCCCGCCGCACGTCGTCGGCGTCCATGACCGTAGTTCGGGCAACAAAAACGCCCCCATAAGGGGGCGCCAGGGCACGCTCTCTCTTGGCCAACTGTCCTCCTCGTCCCGTGCCGGCCTCACTGGACCGGCTTTACGGCTCGACGTTTCATACTAGCGCCAACCGCGCCGGTTCGGCGCGCTCGACACGGCCCAGCCGTCAGCGTTCAGCCCGGCGACGCCCCGCCGGGTCTCACCTCGGCGGCAACCGCCGAGAGGACCCCGTTAACGAAGCGGCCGGACTCATCGGTGGAATACGACCCGGCCAGCTCGACGGCTTCCGAGAGGACCACGGCGGTGGGTACGTCGGGCCGGCCGAGGAGCTCGTAGGTGGCCATCCTGAGCAGGGCCCGGTCTATGGCCGGCATCCGCTCGAGCGTCCAGCCGATGGAGTGCCTTTCGACCAGGTCGTCGATGCGCACCAACTCGGCACCGACCCCCTCCACCAGGTTGGCGGTAAAGGCATCGGGTGGGACGGGCAGTTCGTCGAGCACCTGGGCCGGGGTGACGTCCTTGGCCTCGGCTTCGTAGAGCAGGGACAGGGCCCGTTCGCGCGCCTCGCGCCGGGCGACGGGCAGCAACGGGGTCAGGCCCGGGTCAGGTATTCGCCGGTCCGAGTGTCGACCTTGACCCGGTCTCCGGTGTTGACGAACAGCGGCACCTGGATCTGCAGGCCGGTCTCGAGTGTCGCCGGTTTGCGGGCTCCCGAGACCCGGTCACCCTGCACCCCCGGTTCGGTCTCGGCGATAGTGAGCTCGACGGCCGCCGGCAGGTCCACGCCGACGATCTCCCCGTCGTACATCTGGATGACCGCGGAGTCGCCTTCCTTCAGGTAGGAGGCGGCGTCACCGAGGCTGGAGCGCTCGGCCTGCATCTGCTCGTAGTCACTGTTGTCCATGAACACGTAGCTCTCGCCGTCGAGGTAGAGGAACTGCATCTCGCGCTTGTCGATCAGGGCCTGGTCGAGCTTCTCGTCGGCCCGGTAGGTGCGCTCTATCACCGCCCCCGTCCGGACGTTCTTCAGCTTGGTGCGCACGAACGCCCCACCCTTGCCCGGCTTGACGTGCTGGAACTCCACGACGGAGAACAGCCCCTCGGGAAGGTTGAGCGACATTCCGTTCTTCAAGTCGTTGGTAGATACGGCGGGCATGGTCTTCTCTAACTCCGGGGCTCAGATGCGATCTTTGGGGGTGCCAGTCAGGGGCCGGCAGCCGTCGTCGGTCACCACCACGGTGTCTTCGATGCGGACTCCTCCGAGACCCGGCAGGTAGACCCCGGGCTCGACGGTGACGACGTGGCCGGCCACGAGTGTATCGGTCGACACGGCCGACACCGAGGGTGCCTCGTGGATGTCCAGTCCGACCCCGTGCCCGGTCCCGTGCACGAACTGGTCGGCCCAGCCGGCTTCGGCGATCACGTCGCGACAGGCCCGGTCGACCTCCACGGCGGCGACCCCGGCGCGCACCGCGGCCACACCGGCGGCCTGGGCGGCCAGCACCACTTCGTAGGCCCGGCGCAGGTCCGGGTGGGTCATGGCGCCCACCCACACCGTCCTGGTCATGTCCGAGCAGTAGCCGTCGAGGAGAGCTCCGAAATCGAGCACCACCGGCTCGTGGGGCTCGACCCGACGGGCGCTGGGCCGGTGGTGGGGCTTGGCCGCGTTGGGCCCCGACGCCACGATGGTCTCGAACGACGGCCCGGAGGCGCCGAGCTCGCGCATGGCGAAATCCAGGTGGCGCCCGAATTCCTCCTCGGTCGGCCCCTCGGCCAGGCGCCGCCGCACGAGGTCGAGAGCGTCGTCGGCGATGCGGGCCGCTTCGGCCAGGCGGTGAATCTCGCCTGGATCCTTGACCGCTCTCAACCCCTCCACCAACCCCGTCGTGGGCTCGAGTTCGACCCCCGGGAACCATTCGGAGGCCAGGGCCCGCTGGCGGGCCCAACTCACGTGGGCCGCCTCGAGACCGAGGGAGGACACCGGGTGCTCGGCCAGTAGCTCGGTACCGACCTGGCGTTGACCGGCCGCCGGGGCGACGCGCAAGGCGACGACCGAGGCCCCCGCGGCGTGGAGCTGCTCGGCCGCCTGGGCCTCGTAGCGGCCATCGGTCACCAACACCGTGGCGTCGGGCAGGACGAAGAGCATTGCCGCCGAGCCGGTGAAACCCGTGAGGTACCGGATGTTGGTCAGGTTGGTGACGAGGAGGGCGCCGGTGGGTCCGAGCTTGCCGCGCAGCTCCACCAGACGCGTCGACACCGTCATCGGGTCCAGCAATACGCCCGTCATCAGGGCTTAGAGTACCCCGGTGCCCAAGCGAGCCCGGTCGTGACCGCCATCCTCGTGGTCGGTGCCGCGCTCTACGGCCTGGCCATCGGGTCGTTCCTCAACGTGGTCATCTACCGGGTCCCGGCCGGCAAGTCGGTGGTGCGGCCCCCGTCGGCCTGCCCGGTGTGCCACCAGCCGATCGCCGGCCGGGACAATGTGCCGGTGCTGTCGTGGCTGATCCTGCGGGGCCGCTGCCGGAGCTGCTCCACCCCCATCCCGATCCGCTATCCCCTGGTGGAGCTGCTGACCGGTGCCGTCTGGGTGGCGGTGGCGCTGCGCTTCGGCTGGAGCTGGACGCTCCCGGCCGAGCTGGTGTTCGTCACCGGTCTGATCGCCCTGTCGTTCATCGACTACGACCATCTCAAGTTGCCCCGCGTCATCGTCTGGCCGCTCGGTCTGGCCGTCGCGGCTCTGCTCCTCATGGCGACGGTCATCCAGGGTTCGTGGCACCGCCTACTGGTGGCAGTGGCCTGCGCCGCCACCGAGTTCGCCCTGCTTTGGATCATCAACTTCGTTAGCCCCCGGGCACTCGGCTTCGGCGACGTGCGGCTCGGACCGGTGCTGGCCCTGGCCCTCGGGTGGCTCGGCTGGCGTTACGCCTTCTGGGGTTTCTTCGGCGCCAACCTGATCGGGGCGGTGGTGGGAGTGGCGCTGATGGCCGCCCGGCGGCTCAAGCGGCGCACCCCTATCCCCTTCGGGGTGTTCCTTTCGGTGGGGGCATTCCTGGCCCTGTTCCTGGCCGGAGCCATCGACTATCCCCGCTGAGGCGGAACCCGCTCTGCCGCCAGGTCGGGATCGGGCTCGGGCCGACCGAGGGAGGGGTCAGGTCCGCCCGAGCAGGGAGGCCACCGCCTCCACCGCCAGCCGGTAGCCGAGGCCGCCCAGCCCGGCGATGGTGCCGGTGGCCACCGGAGCGATGACCGAGGTCCGCCGCCACTCCTCCCTCGCCTCGGGGTTGGACAGGTGCAACTCGATGACGGGCCCCTCGAAAGTGGCCAGCGCGTCGTGGAGCGACCACCCGTAGTGGGTGAGAGCGCCGGGGTTGACGATCACCGCGGCGGCGCCGGTACGAGCAGCGTGCACCACCTCCACCAGGCGGCCCTCGTGGTCGGACTGGTGGTGCTCGACCTGCAGGCCGAACCGGGCGGCGGTGTCACGGGCGAGCGCCACGTGCTCCTCCAGCGTGGCCCGGCCGTAGACCTCGGGTTGGCGCTGGCCGAGCAGCTGAAGGTTGGGTCCGGAGAGCAAAAGGACCTGGTCGGCCCTCACCGCAGCGTCGCTTCCAGCACCTCGGTGACCGTCGCCGCCGGTATGTTGCGCACCACCTCGAGACCGCGGCTGCCGTCGAGCACGAAGGTCAGGTCGTCGCCCGACGCCTTCTTGTCCCGGCTCATGATGGTGACCAGCTCGGCCGCCGCCACCCCGGGGGGGATCTCGACGGGCAGGTCGTAGGAGCTGACCAGGTCGCGATGCTCCGCCACCCGCTCCGGCCTGATACGCCCGAGGCACTCGGCCAGCCGGGCCGCAAATACGAGGCCGATGGCCACCGCCTCGCCGTGGCGCAGGTCGTAGCTGCCGGCCGTCTCCAGGGCGTGGGCGAGCGTGTGGCCATAGTTCAGCAGGGCCCGCGATCCCGCCTCCCGCTCGTCTCCGGAGACGATGGCCGCCTTGCAGGCCACGCAGGCCGCCACGGCGTCGTCGAGGGCCAGGTCCCGCAGGCCGTCGACCCCCAAGAAGGCGTACTTGGCCATCTCCCCCAGCCCGCTGCGGTACTCCCTCGGGGCCAGGGTCGCCAATGTCTCGGTGTCGCAGAGGACCGCCTCGGGCTGCCAGAAGGCCCCGACGAGGTTCTTGCCCTCGGGGAGGTTGACCCCGGTCTTGCCCCCGATGGCGGCGTCCACCTGGCCGAGGAGCGACGTGGGAACGTGCACGACCCGGATGCCGCGGTGGTAGACGGCGGCGGCGAAGCCGGCCACGTCGGTGACCACCCCGCCGCCCACCGCCACCACCACGTCGTGGCGGTGCAGGCCCCACCGGGCGAAACCCCGGCAGAGCTCCTCGACTGTCTCGAGGTTCTTCTCGGGCTCGCCGTCACCCATGACGAACGTCTTCTGTTCTACGCCGGTGTCCACCGCCCAGGGGATGTTCTCCTGGGTCACGATGGCGGCCCGCTCGGCCCCGGAGGGCAGCACCTCGCCAAGCCGGTGGCGGGCCCCCGCCCCGACCAGGACGGGGTAGGCGCGCCCGGGGAGCTCGACGGTCAGGGTCCTCACCCGGGGGCCCCCTCCAGGGCCTCGGCGATGCGCTCCACCACCTGCCGGGGTGACAGGCGGTCCACGTCGAGGACCAGGTCGGCCAGCTCGGCGTACACCGGCTCCCGTTCGGCCGACAGCCGGGTGAGGGCGGCCGCCGGACCCCCTTCGAGAAGCGGGCGACCCTGGCCGGCACCGACGCGGGCGGTCAGGGTCCGCACGTCGGCCCGCAACCAGACGACGAGGCCGGAGCGGCGGATGAGAGCCCGGTTCGCCGGATCGAGGACGGCTCCCCCGGCCACCGCAATTATGGCCGACCCGGGCAGGCCGCAGGCGTCCTCGAGGACCCTCGTCTCCTCCCGCCGGAAAGCCGCTTCGCCGTCCTCCTTCCAAATCTGTGGGACGGTCCGACCGGTGGTGATCTCGACCTGGTCGTCGCTGTCGAGATAGGGCCAGCCGAGCCTTTCGGCGAGGAGATGCCCCGTCGTGGTCTTGCCCGCCCCCATCATGCCGATGAGCAGGACCTTGCCCGGTCTGGTCATAGGTGTACCGCCGGTCGGGTCAGTCACGCGTCCCGCCCTCCGGCTGGTGGATGGCCTCGAGGTAGGAGGCGTGGTTCCTTCGCAGCTCGGCCACCGAATCGCCGCCGAACTTGCGCAACGCCTCGTTGGCCAGGACCAGGGCCATCATGGTCTCGGCGACTACGCCCATGGCCGGGACCGCGGTGACGTCGGTGCGCTCCTTGAAGGAAACCGTTTCCTCCTTGGTGACGACGTCCACGGTCTTCAGGACAGGCCGGTTGAGCGTGGCCAGAGGCTTCATGGCGACCCGGGCGACGACCGGCTCGCCGTTGGTCATTCCCCCCTCGATCCCTCCGCTCCAGTTGGACTCCCGGACGAATCCGCCGGTTTCGACGTCCCAGCCGATGGGATCGTGGGCCTCGGACCCCCGCCGGCCGGCCACGTCGACGGCGTCACCTATCTCCACTCCCTTGACGGCCTGGATACTGAGCAGAGCCTGGCCGAGCAGGCCATCGAGTCGTCGGTCCCAGTGGACGTGACTGCCCAGGCCGACCGGCACCCCGTAAGCGATGACCTCGACGACACCACCGAGGGAGTCACCCACCTTGGCCGCCGCCTTGATCTCGGCGATCATGGCCTCCTCGGCGTCGGCGTCGAAGCAGCGCACCTGGGATTCGTCGACGCGGGGCAAGTCGGCGGGACGGGGACGCTCGGTGGATTTCGAGGCGACCGGCCCCATCTGGACCACGTGGCTCACGATGGCCACCCCGAGCTCGGCGAGGAGCAGTTTGGCCACGGCCCCCGCCGCCACCCGGGCCGCGGTCTCCCGGGCGGAGGCCCGCTCCAGCACGTCGCGGGCGTCGGTAAAACCGTACTTCTGCATGCCCGGCAGGTCGGCGTGCCCGGGCCGGGGCTGATGCAGCGGCTTGTCGGTCTGGCCCGGCTCGGGGGCCATCTCCTTCTCCCACTTGGGCCACTCGGTGTTGGCGATCTCGATGGCCAGCGGCGAGCCGAGGGTCCGGCCGTGGCGGACCCCGCCGAGCAGGGTGAGTTCGTCGCGCTCGAAGCGCATGCGAGGGCCCCGGCCGAATCCCAGGCGCCGCCGGGTCAGCTCAGCCTGGACGTCGTCGGTGGTGACAGCCAGGCCGGCGGGCAGGCCCTCGACGATGACGACCAAGCCCTTGCCGTGCGACTCTCCGGCGGTCAGGTAGCGGATCACGACGGCAATGTTAAGGGACCCGCCAACGGACCGACGAGCCGGCCGTTCCGCCCCGATCAGCCCGTCGGACGGGAGGGAGGGAGGGGCGCTGCGACGGTCGCCGGGTACGGACCGACAGCA
>JAGWSF010000170.1 GCA_028876385.1 Acidobacteriota bacterium
CCGGCGCGCTCGTCGCGGCCGCCGCGACGGCCACCGCCCTGGTGGTCAGCGGCGGCCACCACCCGGTGACGGTGGGCCCGGCCCGTTCATCGGCGGCCACCGCGGCGCCCGTTCCCACCACCGCCGCGGCCGCCCCGCAGCCGGCGGCGTCCACCACCACGTCGCCGCCTACGACCTTCGCCCCGGCCGGCCCGTCGCCCGTGGCGGCAGGTTTCGAGCCGGTCTCGGTCACCTTCGTCTCACCCGGACTGGGCTGGGTGCTGGGCGTGACCCCGGGCGCCTCCGGCAGTTGCGCCCGCCTGGCCCGCACGACCGACGGCGGCCGGGACTGGGTTGCGGCGGCGGCGCCGTCGATCAGCGGTTCGTGTCCGACGAGCGGCTCCGACCCGGGGACCGCGGGGGGCGCCGCACCGGCGGCGCTGGTCCTGCGTTTCGCCGACGACCGCAACGGCTGGATATACACCGGGCCGGGGAGCGTCGGGGCCAGCCGGCTGTGGTCCACCCACGACGGCGGGACGACCTGGAGTGAGGTCCCGGTGCCTCAGCCGGGCGGGGTCATCTCGTCGCTCGAGGCCTCAGGGGGCCGGGTGGACATGGTCGTCGAGGGGCCCTGCCCGACCGGCACAGCCGCCACAGGCGGCACGGCCGGCACAGCCGCCACAGGCGGCACAGGCGGCACGGCCGGCACCGCCGGCCCGACCGCCACAGCCGGCACCGCCGGCTGCCAGGGTGGGGTGACCGAGCAGATCTTCTCGAGCCCGGTGGGCGACGACGCCTGGTCGGCGTCGGCCTACCAGCCGGCGACGGGAGCAGGTCCCGACCTGACCTCGGATCTGGTTCGCTGGGGCCGGCTGGGCTGGCTGATCGACAACAACCGCACCGTCGTCTCGGGCGCCCAGAACCCGGGCGGGGGCGGATGGTCCCCCTGGAGCCCCCCGTGCGCCACGGCCAACGGTGCCGGGCTGGTTGCGGCGGCGTCGCCGACCGACCTCGTGGCGGTGTGCGCCGAGGGAACCTGGGGAACCCCCGACCCCTCGACCTCGGCCCGCCACACCTGGCTGTTCGTATCCCGCGACGGCGGCCAGACGTTCCACGTCGCCGGACCGGTACCTGGCGACCAACCCGAGGCTGTGACCGTGGCCCCCGGCCAACCGCAGACCATCGTCGTGGCCGACCAGGAGCGCGGGCTGCTGGTGTCGGTCGACGGGGGCGCCAACTGGATGACCGCGGAGCCGGGCCTGGCCGCGGGGTCCGCCGCCGTTCCCGGTAACGATTTCACCTACGTGGGGTTCACCACGGCCGCCCAGGGCGTGGCCATCCGGACCGCACCCGCCGCCACCCTGTTCATGACCCGCGACGGGGGCCTGTCATGGTCGCCGGTCAACTTCTGACCGCGTGTCTCCCTACCTCAGATGTCCACGTCGGCCGCCTCGGGCCGGCCGCCTCCGGCCTCGCCGGGTCGACGGAGGCTGTCGAACAGGGCCAGCGGCTCGGTCCATGGGACCACCGGGCCCCGGACCCGGGCCTCCTGGACGGCCCGCCACACCCGCTCGGAGGTGCATGGCATGGGGATGTGGCGGACCCCGAGGTGGGCCACCGCGTCGATGACGGCGTTGTGCACCGACGGGGTGGAGCCGATGGTGCCGGACTCGCCGATGCCTTTGGCCCCGAGCGGGTTGCGGTAGGTCGGCGTCTCGGTGTTGGAGGTCTCGAACGACGGCATCTCGGCGGCGCTCGGCATCCCGTAGTCGGCCAGGTTGGCGGTCAGCGGGTTGCCGTCGGGGTCGAAGACCACCTCCTCCCACAGGGCCTGGGCCATCCCCTGGGCGATGCCTCCGTGCTGTTGGCCGGTGACGAGCAGCGGGTTGACGATCCGTCCGCAGTCGTCGACGGCGATGTGACGCAGAGGCCTCACCTGCCCGGTCTCGGTGTCGACCTCCACGACCGCCACATGGGCTCCGAAGGGGAATGTCGCACCGTCGACTTTGAAGTCGACCTCGGCGGCCAGGACACCTCCATCGGCGGCCTCGGCGGCGCCGGCCAGCTCGGCCCACGACAGCGTCCGGGAGGGCACCCCGGCCACGCCGAGGCGTCCGTCGTCGTGGACGACGATGTCCTCGGCGCTGGCCTCCAGTTCGGTCGCCGCGAGCTGGCGGGCCTGATCGAGCACCCTTTCGGTGGCGGCCAGCACGGCGCTCCCGCCGACCTGGAGCGAGCGCGACCCGCCGGTGCCCCCGCCGCGGGGGACGACGGCGGTGTCGGACTGCACCAGCCGTATCTCTTCGAGCGGGATCCCGAGGCGGTCCGAGACGATCATGGCGAAGGTGGTGGCGTGGCCCTGCCCATGGGCCGAGGTCCCCACCCGGATGGTGGCACTTCCGTCGGCGTGGATTTCGACCGCCCCGAACTCCTCGCCACCACCCCCCGCGGTGATCTCCACGTAGACCGCCACGCCCACCCCGAGCTGCCAGCGGTCGCCCCGCTGGCGACGCTCGGCCTGCTCGGCGCGCAGGGCCTCGTAGCCGGCCGCGGCGAGCGCCTGGTCGAGCGCCCGCTGGTAGTCACCGTTGTCATAAGGGGTGCCCATAACCGTGGTGTAGGTGCCGTCGAAGGGGGCGAGCAGATTCCGGCGGCGCAACTCCACCGGGTCGACATCGAGCTGGATCGCGGCGATGTCCATCATGCGCTCCAGGAACTCGGCCGCCTCCGGCCGGCCGGCCCCCCGGAAGGCCCCCATGGGCGTGGTGTTGGTCACCACGGCGGCCACGTCGTAGCGGATCTTGGGGAAGGCGTACACGCCCTGGGCCATGGTCCGGGTCGGGCCGATGGCCAGGGCCCCCCCGAAGCCGGCGTAGGCGCCGGCGTCGCCGAGGATCCGGCAGCGCATACCGGTCAGGTGGAGATCCGAGTCGAAACCCATCTCGATCCACTGCAGCTGGCCCCGCCCGTGGGGCATGGAGACCATGTTCTCCGAGCGGGTGTCGACCCAGCGCACCGGGCGTCCCAGGTGGCGGGCGGCGGCGATCACGCACACGTGCTCCGCGGTGGCGCCGGCCTTGGCCCCGAAACCCCCGCCGACGTGGGGCGCCACCACCCGGAGATCCTCGGGCTGGTAGCCGAGAATGGCCGACGCCGTCCGAGCGAACCCGTGGGGCATCTGGGTGGAGACGTACACCGTCATCCGGTAGTCGTCGTAGACCGAGCCCGCCCCGCAGCCGCCCGGGACAGCGGCGATGGCGTTGCCCTCCATCGGCACCACTGCGATCCGTTGGTTCTCCAGCTGGGCCCGCACCACGTGGGCGGCCCCGCTCAGGCCGTCGTCGGCCGAGCCGCCCATGCCGGCCACCACGTTGGTACCGATCTCCTCGAACTGCAGGGCGGCTCCGTCGGCTACCGCCTCCAGCAGGTCGACGGCCACCGGGAGGGGGTCGTAGTCGATCACCACCGCGCCCGCCGCGTCGAGCGCCTCGGCATCGGAGGCGGCGATCACCACCGCCACCGGCTCACCGACGAAGCGGACCTTGTCCGTGGCCAGAGGGGGCCGGGCGCAGGCCTCGTTGAGGACCATGAAACCGTGGAACGGGGCCACGCCCAGGTCGTCAGCGGTGAGCACGTCCACCACCCCGGGCATGGTCAGGGCCTCCGATTTGTCGATGTCCCTCACCCGGGCGTGGGCGACCGGTGAACGCACGAACGCGGCGCTGAGGAGTCCCGGAACCGTGAGGTTGGCGATGTAGGTGCCCCGGCCGGTGAGCAGGTCGGGGTCCTCCACCCGCCGCACTTCGGTTCCGAGTATCGAGCCAGGCATATACGCTCCTTGGCCCGACCGGGGTCATCCCCCTGGGGGATGGAACCACGTCCGGGCAGTTAGACGGACTGGGGGGACCGGAACGTCTGGGATGACCAGATCCCGATCACGGTCCGAAACCTACCTCGCCCGGCGAGTCCTGCGGCCGGAGAGGGCGGCGAGGCCGGAGAGGCCAGCGCCCGAGGAGGTGATGGCGGGCGCCGGCGGCGTCCAGCTCGCTGCGGTAGGCCACCACCTCCTCGACCAGCCAGTCGCCGGTCAACTCGGGCCGGGCCAGGCCCTCCAGCGCCTCCGGTCTCCGGGCCCGGGCCAGGGTCAGGTGACCCCGGAACGCCCGCCTCTCGGGGGGGACGCCCAGCTGGGCCGTCGCCCTGGCCACCGTCGCCGCCAGGTCGTCGAGACCGCGGACGGGAAGCACCCAGGCGCCGCCACCCAAGGCTCCCGGCCGGGGCCCCCACCGGGCTCGGACGGGCTGCCCCCCCGGCAGCTCACCTTCGGGGCCGGCCGAGAGGGCGGCCGCCAGGCCGTCGGGGTCGACGGCGGCCAGGAAGCGCAGCGTCACGTGCCACTGCTCGGCCGGCGTCCAACGCAACCCGGGTCGGGCCGGCCGGTCGATGACCGTCACCGCCTCCACCAGTGGAGGGGGCGGCAGGACGGCGACGAAGCAGCGGGCCGCTACCGCCACCCGGGGACCGATCCGGACCGCGCCGGGCGGGCCGCGACCGGACCGACCGGCCGGTCAACCATCCCGGCGGTCGTGCTCCAGGAGCCGGCGGCGCAGCAGGTCGAGGGCCGAGATGTTGGCGATCTGGCGGATCTGCTCGCGCGCCCCACCGGCGTAGCGGCCGAGGCGCAGCAGCGCAGCCGACGGGCCGCCCAGCGCCTCGCCGGCCAGGCCCACCCACACCGTCCCGACGGGTTGGCCGTCCTGCTCGTCGGGGCCGGCCACCCCGGTGAGGGACAGGCCGATGTCGGCGCCGAGCACCCGGGCCGCCCCGGCGGCCATCTCGAGGGCCGCCGACTCGCTCACCACCGGGCCCTCGGCGACGCCGAGCAGGGTCCGCTTGACCTCCGACGCGTAGACCACCAGTGAGCCCCGAAACCAGGCGCTGGCGCCGGCGACGGAGGTGAGCCGGGATCCGACCAGTCCCCCGGTGAGCGACTCGGCCAGCCCGAGGCTGAGACCCCGCTCGGCCAGGAGGGCGCCCACCGCGGCCTCCATGTTGACCTCGTCGACGCCGAAGACGGCGGGCCCGAGCAGGCTCCTGACCTCCCGCTCCTCGGCCTCCACCAACGCCGCCGCGGAGGCCTGGTCGGCGGCCTTGGCGGTGATACGAACTTTGATGCCCTCGATGCCACTGGCCAGAAAGGCGATGGTCGGGGCGTCGCCCCCCGCCGCGACGGCCTCGTCGAGGGCGGCCATGCGACCGGCGAGGACCTCGTCCAGAGCCGACTCGGCCAGGCCCCAGGTGCGCAGCGTCCGGCTGAAGATGGTGGCCGCCACCCCGGTACGCGAGACCAGGTCGGGGATCACCGCCCGGGTGATCATCTCGCGCATCTCGTGGGGAACGCCCGGCACGGCATAGATGGCCCGGTCCCCGAGGCGGCAGATCAGACCCGGCGCGGTGCCGCGGACCTGGGGTATCACCGACGCCCCCTTGGGCACCTCGGCCTGGCGGAAGTTGTTCGTCGACATCTGCCGGCCCCTGGAGCTGAACATCTCGGCGATGCGGGCGGCCACCTCGTCGTCGAGCTCCAGGGGGACCCCGAGGACCTCGGCGATGGCCTCCCGGGTTATGTCGTCCTTGGTCGGCCCGAGGCCGCCGCAGCAGATGACCGCGTCGCTGCGGGCCAGAGCGGTCCTCAGACAGCTCACTATGCGCCCCAGATTGTCACCGACTTTGGTCTGGTAGTGCGAGTCGATCCCGGCCGCGGCCAGCTGCTCGCCGATCCAGGAACTATTGGTGTCGACGATCTGCCCGAGCAGGAGCTCGGTGCCGATGGCCAGGACCTCGCAGCGCACCGTAGGGATTCTCAGGCGGCGGGGAGCTCGTCGGTGCCCCGGCCGACCGGCACGACCGGCGCCGACCGGCGGCTGTCGAGCAGGTACTGGGCCCCGCTCACCAGTGCCAGGGCCACCGACACCCACAGGATGGTGTGACCGACCCACAGGTCGTGACGCCCGGTGGCGGGCATGAGTATGAACCCGATGGCGCCGTCCTGGAAGGCCGTCTTCAGCTTGGCCAGAGGGCGCGCCGGCACCGAGATCCCCCGGCGCCCCACCGCCGAGCGGTACACCGAGATGATCACCTCCCGACCGGCGATGAGTATCACCGGCAGCCACGAGCACAGACCCACCGAGGCGAGGGACGCCAGAGCGCCGATCACCAGCACCTTGTCGGCCAGGGGATCGAGGAACGCCCCGGAGGTGGTGGCGCCCTGGCGGCGGGCCACCCATCCGTCGACGAAGTCGGTGCTGGCCACCGCCAGCCACGCCACCGCGGCGATCCACGACACCCCGAGGTCGACGATCAACAGCAGCATCAGCGGGGCGGCGAGCAGCCGCACCACCGTGATGGCGTTGGCCGGGGTGGCCAACGCCGACGACTCGAACTTGCCTGCCACCTTGGTCGCCATCTAGGCGACCCCGACCACGGTGCGGGCCTCGAGGTCGGGTCCCTCGGCTCCGGTCACCACCACATCCACCCAGCTCCCCACGGCGGCCTCCCCTGCCAGCTTGATGATGCCATCGATCTCGGGGGCCTCGCGGTGGCTGCGACCGACCGACGGCTCGTCGACCAGGACCCGCACCGTCGAACCCACTAGCGCCCGTCGGCGCCGGGCGGTGATGGCGTCCTGGCGCTCACCGGCCTCTGCCAGGCGCTCGCCCACGAGCCGGTCCGGCACCCGCCCGGGCAGACCCACGGCGTGGGTGCCCTCCTCGGCGGAGTAGGCGAAGAAGCCGGCCCAGTCCAGCTCGGCGGCGTCGAGGAATTCGAGGAGGCGGTCGTGGTCCTCCTCGGTCTCGCCGGGGTAGCCGACGATGAACGACGAGCGGAAGGCGGCGTCGGGCAGGACGGCGCGGATCCGCTCCACCCGCTCGAGGAAGCGGGCCCCGTCCCCCCACCGGCGCATCCGGCGCAGGTGGGAGCGGGAGACGTGCTGCAAGGAGAGGTCGAAATAGGGGCAGCCGGTCTCGCCGATCACCTCTATGAGACCCTCGGTGAGCTCGGAAGGATACAGATAGAGGAGTCGGACCCGCGCCACGCGCGAGGCTACGTCCCGGACCAGCCCCACCAGGTCCTTGGCCCCGGTGTCGCGGCCGTAGGAGGCCAGGTCCTGGGCCACCAGAACCACCTCCTCGACGCCGAGGGCGTCGACCTCGGAGAGTATCGACGCCCGCGACCGGGAGCGCTGCGGACCCCGGAAGGACGGGATGGCGCAGAAGCCGCACCGCCGGTCGCAGCCCTCGGCGACCTTGATGTAGGCCCAGGGCGCCCCCGATGGGGGGCGGGGCAGGTTGAGCAGGTCGAAGGACGGCAACGCCGGTTCGGTCCCCGGACGCGACCCCAAGGTGACGGGCACCCCGAAGCCGGCCACGACGTCCACCTCGGGGAGGGCCGCCGCCAACTCGGCGCCGTAGCGCTCGGCCAGGCAACCGGTCACCGCCAGCCGAGCTCCCTCGCTCCGCCGGCCGGCCAGGTCCAAGATGGTGTCGATGGACTCCTGGCGGGCCGCCTCGACGAACGCGCAGGTGTTGACCACCACCAGGTCGGCGGAGTCAGGACTCCCCGAGCGGAGGTAACCCTGGGACTCGAGCAGGGCGCCCAGCTTGTCGGAATCGACCTGGTTCTTCGGGCAGCCCAGAGTCTCGAGCCAGTAGCGCATCGTGGTCACAGCCTAACGGGGCGCGCCGGGGGGAGCGGCAGCCGGCCCGGGCCGGGCGGGCAAAGCTCCGCCCGGCCCCGACGGGCTACTTCTTCGAGCCGAGCATTCGGTTCATCTTGGTGCCGCAGACCGGGCACGTGCCCTGGGCTGCGGGGCGCCCGTTGGCGAGGGTCACCTCCTGACCATCGAACTCTCGCTTCTCCTTGCACTTGACGCAGTAGCCCTCGTAGGTCGCCATTCAGGTCCTCCTAGATTCCATGGGACTGAGCCACGCTACTGAGCAATTCAGTCGGAGAGGGTGATCCCCTCGCGGTCGGCCTCGAGCAGGTCCACCCGACCGGCCAGCCCGGCGTCGCTCAGAAGCTCCTCTGCGGCCGTCCTGACGGGGTCGGCGCGCTCCCGGTCGCACACCGCGAGGAGGGTGGTGCCGGCCCCCGACCAGAACGACGTGCGGGCCCCGGCCCGGCGCAGACCGCTCAGGATGGCGACCGATTCGGGGAACAGGGTGGCGCGGGCCTCCTGGTGGAGCCGGTCGTCACCGGCCTCGGGCACCAGCTGTTGGCGGTCGCCCAGCCCGGCGATGAGCAGCGGCAGCCGGCCCAGGTTGAACACCGCCGCCGACCGCTCGACGGTCGGGGCCAGCACCCGACGGGCGTCGGCGGTCAACAGTTCCCGCTCCGGGATGACCGCCACGAAGACCAGGTCGGGGTCGAGCGCCAGCCGCCTCCACAACGCCCCGCCGTCCACCATCGTCGCCGCCACCAGACCGCCGAAGGCCGACGCCGCGGCGTTCTCCGGGTGCCCGTCGAAGCGCACCCCCCAGGCGAAGGGATCGTCGGCCCCGGCCGCCGCGGCGGCAGCCACCGCCAGCGCCGCCGACGAGCCCAGCCCCCGGCCGAGGGGGATGTCCGAGTGCACGCCGACCCGGATCCGGTCGGTACCGGCTACCTCGGCGGCGATCCGCACCGCGGGGTGGGTCTCGTCGGCGGGAAGTTCGGATCCCTGACCGGTGGTGACCACCTCCAGCCGGGGCGCCGCCTCGACGGAGACCTCCAGGTACAGGTCCAGGGCCAGGGCCAGCACGTCGAACCCGGGGCCGAGGTTGGCCGAGGAAGCCGGAACCCGGGCTCGCACCGGCTACTCCCCTGACTCCTGCAGGTTCTCCAGCTCCTCGACGGTCATGAGCACGGCCCGGGCCTTGGACCCCTCCGACGGACCGACCACACCGCGCTGCTCCAGCAGGTCCATGAGGCGCCCGGCCCGGGCGAAGCCCACCCGGAGCTTGCGTTGGAGCATCGACGTCGAGCCCAGCTGGGACCGCACCACCAGCTCCCGGGCGGCCTCGAGCAGGTCGTCGTCGTCGCCGTCGCCGCCCATCCCGGCACCGCTGGCGGGGCCGTCGTCGGACCCCTCGACGCCCTCGACGTAGCGCGGCTCGGACTGGCGCCGCCAGTGGGCCACCACTTTGCGGACTTCGTCCTCCCCCACCCACGAACCCTGGATACGCCGGGCCACGCTCGACGAGGCGGTGAGCAGCAGCATGTCGCCCTTGCCGATGAGCCTCTCGGCGCCAGGCTGGTCGAGGATGACCCGGCTGTCGGCCAGAGATGACACGGCGAAGGCCAGCCGGGACGGCACGTTGGCTTTGATGACCCCGGTGATCACGTCCACCGAGGGGCGCTGGGTGGCGATCACCAGGTGGATCCCGACGGCCCGGGCCATCTGGGCGATCCGGCAGATGGACTCCTCGACGTCGCGCGCCGCCACCATCATGAGGTCGTTGAGCTCGTCGACCACCACCAGGATGAAAGGGAGCCGCTCGTACTGCCGGGGCTCCTCACCGAGCGCCGGGGGCAGGTTCAGGTCACCGCGGTCGAAGGCCTGGTTGTAGCCCGTGATGTCCCGGACGCCCACCTCGGCCAGCAGGTCGTAGCGCCGCTCCATCTCGTGGACGGCCCAGGCCAGGGCGTTGGCCGCCTTCTTCGGGTTGGTCACCACCCCGGTGAGCAGGTGGGGCAGGCCGTTGTACTGGCCGAGCTCGACCCGCTTGGGGTCGACGAGGATCAGCCGCACCTGGTCGGGGGTGGCCCGGACGAGTATGGAGGTGATCAGGGAGTTGATGCACGACGACTTGCCCGCCCCGGTGGCGCCGGCGATCAGGATGTGGGGCATGGTGGCCAGGTTCTCCAGCACCGGTCGCCCGGCGATGTCGCGTCCCATGGCCACCTCAAGCGGGTGGGTGGCGGCGTGGGCCTCGGCCGAGCTGAGGATGTCGCCCACGGCCACGAGCTGGCGCTGCTGGTTGGGCACCTCCACCCCGATGGCCGATCGGCCCGGTATGGGGGCCAGGATGCGGACGTCGGCGGCCGCCATGGCGTAGGCGATGTCGCGCTGGAGGTTGGTGACCTTGGCGACCTTGACCCCCGGCCCGAGCTCCAGCTCGTAGCGGGTCACCGTCGGCCCGACGGTCATGCCCACCAGGCGGGTTTCCACGCCGTGGGAAGCCAGAGCGTCCTCGAGGGTGTGGCCCACGGCCTCGATCTGGCGACGGTCGATCTCCGCCGCCTTGCTGCGCTTGAGCAGTGCGACGGGGGGTAGGCGCCAGGTGCCCGGCTCGGCCGCCGGTCCGAGCGATATGGACAGCTGCTCGGGATCGGGGGCGTCGGGCGGCAGGTGCATCGCCACCGGGGGCCGGTCGGGGACCGCCGGCTCCGCCGGGTCGACCTCGGGGACGGCTGCCGCGTCACCCTTGGAGCGGCCTCGGCGCGACGCCCGGGGGGCGACCGCGGAGTCCGGCTCGTCGGGACCGGCGGGCAGGTCGGCTTCACCGTCGTAGACGGCCGTCGGGCCCGCCGGGTGGCGCACCACGGCCCGGCGGCGCTCGGCCCGGTCGGGGGCGGCGGCGACCCAGCGGAACAGGCCCGACCCGGCGCGTGCCGCCCACGCCAGGCCGTCACCGGCGACGACGAGGGCTTGGCGGGCCGAGGTGGCGGTCAGCACCAGGCCCCCGATGACCACCAGGACCACCAGCACCAACCCGCTGCCCCAGGGACCCAGACCGGCCCGGACCGGACCGGCCACCCCCATTCCGATCAGGCCCCCCGCCGCACGCAGGCGGCCGACGACACCGGCCCAGTGGGCCGGGCGGTGGACCTGGTCGGCCAGCCCGGCCACCCCGAGGAGGATGATCAAGGAGCCCACCGCCACCCGTACCGGAGGGCGGACGACCCGCTCCTCGGGTGGGCGGGCCGGCTGGCGACGGGGATGCACCTCGCGTATCAGCACCCAGCCCACGGCGGCGATCAGCGCCGGCACCAGGAAGCGGGCCCAGCCCACGGCGTCACCGGAGCCGCGGTCCACGGCCCGCCCGGCGGGACCGGCCAGCCCCCGGCTGTAGACCCCCAGGCCGACCAGAACGGCGACGAGCAGCAGCAGCAGCCCCCACACGTCGTCGGACTGCCTACCGATGAACCGCGACAGACCGGCCCGGCGGCCGGGGGCCGGCGGGGAGCGGCGCGCCGGCGGAGAGCGGCGCGCCGGGGCGGCGGGTCGGCTCCGGTTGGAACGGCTGGGACGGCGGGTCGCGGTGGCCATCGCCGGTCAGCGACTCCGCTTCTCGGTAATCACAGTAGTCACGACAGTAACACCAGTCACAGGAACGGCCGCGACTTACGCGACCCCCCACCCCGACCCGATCAGACCTCCATGACCACCGGGATGATCATCGGCCGGCGACGGGTGCGCTCGGACACGAACCGCCCGAGGGCCTGCCGGGCCCGCCGCCGCATGGTTTCGAAGTCGACCGGTCCGGGCCCGGCGGCGTCCTGCAGGGCCTCGAGCACGGCCTGGCGGGCCTCCCCGAGCAGGTCCTCGGCCTCGGGGGCGTACACCCAGCCCCGGGTGATGATCTCCGGGCCGCTGACGACCTCCCCGGTCTTGGCGTCGACGGTGACCACCAGGATCACGACGCCCTCCTCGGCCAGCACCTTGCGATCCCGGAGCACGCCCCGCCCGACGTCACCGACGATGCCGTCCACGTACATGTACCCGGCCGGCACCTCGCCGGCGAAGTCGACCCCTTCTGAGGTCAGGTCGATGACGTCGCCGTCCTCGGCCAGCAGGATGCGGTCGGGATCCACGCCCATCTCCTCGGCCAGGCGGGCGTGGTGGCCAAGATGGCGGAACTCGCCGTGGACCGGGATGAACGCGTCCGGGCGGGTCAGGGACAGTATGGTCCGCAACTCGTCGCGCTTGGCGTGGCCGCTGACGTGCACCTCGGCCAGACCGGAGTGCACCACCTCGGCCCCCAGGCGGCTGAGCCCGTCGATGACCTTGCCTACGTTGGTCTCGTTCCCCGGTATGGCATGCGATGACAGCACGACCAGGTCGCCGGGGCCCACCGACAGCCACTTATTGTCCCCGGCGGCCATGAGGGCCAGCGCCGACATCGGCTCACCCTGGGATCCGGTGGATATGACGCACACCCGCCGGGGGTCCATTCCGACGGTCTTCTCTATGTCGACCAGGCGGTCGTCGGGAATGGACAGCAGGCCCATCTGGCGCCCGAGCGCGACGTTGCGGGCCATGGACCGCCCGAGGGTCGCCACGGTCCGGCCGTTGGCCACGGCGGCATCGGCGATCTGCTGCATGCGGTGGAGGTGGCTGGCGAAGCAGGCCATGATGACCCGCTTGTCCGGGTGGGCGGCGAAGAGATCCGAAAGGACCCGACCGACCCGGCTCTCGCTGCGGGTGTGACCTTCCTCCTCGGCGTTGGTCGAGTCCGAGAGCAGGAGGCGGATGCCCGGTCCGTCGGCCAGTGCGCCGATGCGGGCCAGATCGGTCGAGCGTCCGTCGACGGGTGTCAGGTCGATCTTGAAGTCCCCGGTGTGGAGGATCACCCCCTGCGGGGTGTGGAAGGCGGTGGCGAAGCCGTGCGGCACCGAGTGGGTCACCGGGATGAACTCGACGTCGAAAGGGCCGATCTGGCGGCGCTCGCCGTCGCGGACCACCCGCAGGTCGGTCCGGCCGAGCATCCCGGACTCCTCGATGCGGCTACGGGCCAGACCGAGTGACAGAGCCGATCCGTAGATGGGGAACTTCATCTCCCGCAGCAGGAAGCTCAGGCCACCGCAGTGGTCCTCGTGGCCGTGGGTGATGATGCAGCCCTCGATGCGGTCGGCGTTCTCCCGCAGGTAGGTGAAGTCGGGCAGGACGAGATCCACGCCGGGCATGTCGGAGTCGGGGAACATGATCCCGACGTCGAGCAGCATGATCCGTCCGCCGACCTCGATGCAGGCGCAGTTGCGGCCGATCTCGCCGAGGCCGCCCAGGAACACGATGCGCACCGCGTCGGCCGCGGCCGGGGCCAGGGCGGGGCGGGCCGCGCCGCGGGGGGCCTCAGCCATTCATCTCGTCGAGAACCCGGCGGGCCTCGGCCTCGAGCCCTTCGGGTGCCGGGCCGAGCGGCAAGCGGCACTCGCCCACGCTGTGACCGAGGACCCGCATCATGGCTTTGGCAGGTATGGGATTGGGGCTGGCGTCGCTCGACTGGAACCGGTGCGAGGCGATCAGCCGGGAGTTGACCTCCCGGGCGTGGTCGACGTCGCCCTTGTGGAACGCCGCGATCATCTCGCTCACCAGCTCGCCGGCCCAGTGGGACTCGACCGAGATGGTGCCGACCGCGCCGACGGCCAGGAGCGGCAGGGTGTCGCCGTCGTTGCCGCTGTAGACCTCGAATCCGTCCGGGGCCTCGACCAGTAGGGCGGCCGTGGCCGCCGGGTCGGCGGCGGCGTCCTTGACCCCGACGATGATCTCGTCGCGGGCCAACCGGACGATGGTGTCGGCCGCCAGCTTGCGCCCGGTGCGGACGGGTATGTCGTAGAGCAGGACGGGCAGACCGTCGGCCGCCTCGTACACGGCCCGGAAGTGGGCCTCCAGGCCGCCCTGGGGAGGTCGGCTGTAGTAGGGCGTGACGGCCAGGATGCCGGCCGCGCCGGCGGCCCGGGCCGCTTTGGTCAGGTGAACGGAGTGGGCCGTGTCGTAGGTGCTGGTGCCGGCCACGACGGGCACCGTCACCGACTCGACCACCGCCCGCCACAGCTCAACCTTCTCGCGGTCGCTCAGTACCGGCGACTCGCCGGTGGTGCCGGCCAGGACGAGGAAATCGTTGCCGTGGGCGCACAACCACCGGGCCAGCGCCACCGCGGCATCGACATCGAGAACTCCTTCCTCGTCGAAAGGGGTCACCATGGCGCAGCCGACGGCTCCGAATCTACCGATCGTGGGCATCGGCCTCCTTGACGGGCAACATGAACGCCAGCCTAACGGTCCCCGCCCGCCATGACGCAGCCATAATCACCGGGGCTCCTGCCAGCGTGGCGGCGGTGGCCCCACCGGCCCACCCGACTCGGCGCGGCTCGGCCCGAAGGCGACGCTCAGCCCAACCCGAGCAGGTGCTCGAGTCCGACGGTCAAACCGGGCCGGCCGGGGGCGCCGGCCACGGCCCGCACGGCGAGGAGCACCCCGGGCATGAACGACTCCCGGTCGGTGGTGTCGTGGCGGATGCTGAGGGTCTGGCCCGTCGTGCCGAACAGGACTTCTTGGTGGGCGACCAGGCCCCGCAGGCGCACCGAATGGACGTGGACCGATCCTCCGGGGAGGACCCCACCCCGGGCCCCGCCGACCACTTCCTTCTCAGTGGGGTCGGGAGCCCACTGAGACGATGCCGCCTCGATCAGGGCGGCGGTCCGCAGAGCCGTCCCCGAAGGGGCGTCGATCTTGGCGTCGTGGTGCAGTTCGATGATCTCGGCGGTTTCGAACCACGGGGCGGCCAGTGCGGCGAAGCGCATCATGAGCACCGCCCCGATGGCGAAGTTGGGGGCCACCACGCAGCCGAGGGGGCCCGCTTCGGGGAAGGCCACGCCGAGGCGGCCCAGGCCGGCGTCGTCCAGGCCGGTCGTGCCGATGACGCAGTGGATGCCGTGGGCCGCGCACCACTCGGCGTTGGCCACGGCCGCGGACGGCACCGTGAAGTCCACCGCCACTTCGGCCCCGGCGTCGACCAGGGCGTCCAGCGACGCTGATCCCCCCTGCGGGTCGACCGACCCGCTGAGGGTCATGCCCTCGTCGGCGGCCACCGCCCGGCACACGCTCGAACCCATGCGACCACCCGAACCGATGACCCCGACCCTGATCACGAAGGTCCTACGGTAGCCACCACCCGGGGCTGTGACAACCAGCGGGCGGCCGACGCGTTCACCTCGTCGAGGGTCAGGGCCGTGAGGCGGGCGTCGATCTCGTCGAGGCTGAGCACCCGGCCGTGGATCAGCTGCGAATGGCCTATCCGGCTCATACGGGCTCCGGAATCCTCCAGTCCGAGGGCGGTGGAGCCCCGGGCGTGGCTCTTGGCCGCGGCCAGCTCGGCTTCGCTCACCCCGGCCGAGGCCATCCGCTCGATCTCCTCCTCGATCAGCCCGATGACCGTCGCCTGCTGCTCGGGAGAGGTGCCGGCGTAGACGACCAGCGCCCCGGCCCCCTCGAAGCCCATGCGGTAGGAGTAGATCGAGTAGGCCAGCCCGCGGTCCTCGCGTACCGACTGGAACAACCGGCTCGACATGCCACCGCCGAGCACATGCTCGATGACCCCCATGGCGTGGCGGTCCTCATCGCGGCGGTCGGGGCCGGCCAAGCCGATGGCCAAGTGGACCTGCTCGGTGTCGCGGGCCAGGTCCACCCGCCCGGGACCGGCCGGCGTCGGCGCCCGCCGCTCGGGTGCGTGACCCCCGTGGGGGGCCCCGGCCACCTTCAGGGACGACGACAGCAGATCGCAGATCCGGTCGTGGTCGACCGCCCCGGCGGCGGCCACCACGACGTTCCCGGGGCGGTAATGGTGTCCGTGGAAGGTCGCCACATCCCCCACCGCCATGGCCGACACCGTCTGCGCCGAGCCGAGCACCTCGCGACCGAGGGGATGGTCGGGGAAGAGAGCTCCGGCCAGGACGTCGTGGACCAGGTCGGCCGGTTCGTCGGCGTGCATCAGGATCTCTTCGAGGATGACCTGGCGCTCGGATTCGAAGTCATCGGGCCGGAACGCCGGTGACCACATGATGTCCGAGAGCAGCTGCACGCCCATGTCGGCGTCCTCACCGAGGAGGCGCACGTAGAACGTGGTGTACTCCTTGGTGGTGTAGGCGTTCATGTCGCCACCGACGGAGTCCACGGCCATGGCGATGCTGCGGGCGCTGCGCTCCTCGGTGCCTTTGAAGAGCAGGTGCTCGAGGAAGTGCGACGCGCCGGCGTGGGCCGCCGGCTCGTCGATCGACCCGGTTCCGACCCAGAAGCCGATGCTGGCCGACCGGACGTCGCTCATGGGCTCGGTCACGACGGTCAGCCCCTCTTCGAGGGTGGTGACGCGGTGGGTCAAGGGTTTAGGAGCAGCCGGGTCGGGCCGGGGCCCGTTCAGCGCCGACGGCGGGGGTTGCGACGCGGGGCTCGCTCGCCGCGGTCGTCGGAACCTCCGCTGCTGGCCGGGCCGAGATCGCCGAACTCGGCCGCCGCCTCGGCCTCCCAGGTGGCCTCGAAGGACAACTCGTCGGTCGGGGCGTCGGCCGCCGGCGCCTCAGCCGAGTTCGTATTCGAGGTCGAGGTCGACGCGGCCGGGGCCTCCCCGCCGGCGGACTCGGGCGCATCCCCGGCGAGGGACAGCGACACCTTGCCCTGAGGGTCGATGTCGTCGACGCGCACCTCGATCTCGTCGCCGAGATCCACCACGTCCTCGACCCGGTCCACCCGTCGGCCCCGGCCCAGCTTGGAGATGTGCACCAGACCGTCACGGCCGGGGAGGATGTTGACGAAGGCCCCGAACTTGGTGATGTTGACCACCCGACCGGTGTAGGTGGCCCCGACCTCGGCCTTGGGCGGGTCGAGGATCATCTCTATACGGCGGCGGGCCTCGGCCACCGCTCCGCTGTCGCGGGCGCCGATGGTGACGGTCCCGACCATGCCGTCGTCGTCGACGGCGATGTCGGTCCCGGTCTCCTGCTGCAAGGCGTTGATCACCTTGCCCTTGGGACCGATCACCTCGCCGATCTTGTCGATCGGGATCTCCAGGCTGACGATCTTGGGAGCGGTGTCGCGCACGTCGTGGCGCGGCGAGTCGATGGCTTCGGCCATCACCTCCAAGATGGCGGTGCGGGCCTGGTAGGCCTGGCGCAGCGCCGCGCCGAGGACGTCGGCGGGCAGCCCGTCGATCTTGGTGTCGAGCTGCAGGGCGGTGACGAAGTCCGACGTGCCGGCCACCTTGAAGTCCATGTCCCCGAAGGCGTCTTCGGCGCCGAGGATGTCGGTCAGGGTGATGTACCGGTCATCGACTTTCACCAGGCCCATGGCGATACCCGCCACCGGGGCCTTGATCGGCACTCCGGCGTCCATCAGCGACAGGGTCGAAGCGCACACCGACGCCATCGAGGTGGACCCGTTGGACGACAGGACCTCGGACACCAGCCGTAGGGCGTAGGGGAACTCCTCCACCGGCGGCACCACCGGCAGCAGCGCCCGCTCGGCCAGCAGGCCGTGGCCGATCTCCCGGCGCTTGGGGCTGCCCACCCGGCCGGTCTCGCCGTTGGCGTAGGGGGGCATGTTGTAGTGGTGCATGTAGCGCTTCTTCTCGTCCACCCCGATGGTGTCGAGAAGCTGGTCCATGCGGGGCATGCCGAGGGTCGTGATGTTGAGCACCTGGGTCTCGCCCCGCTGGAACAGGCCCGAGCCGTGGGCGGTGGCGACCACCCCGACGCGCGCTGAGAGGGGCCGGATGTCCTCCGGGCCCCGCCCGTCGATGCGCACCCCGCTGGCGACGATCCGCTGCCGCACGAGCTTCTTGGTGAGCGACCTCACCGCCGACTTGATCTCACCCTCCCGGCCGGCGAACTCCTCCCGCAGCTCGGCCACGATGCCGGCCGCGACTTCACTCTCGGCCGCCTCCCGCTCGGCTTTGGCGGTGATGGTGGTCACCGACTCGACGCGCGACGTGCCGACCTCGGCGACCCTGGCGGCCACGTCGTCGCCGTAGTCCACCTGGGGCACATACGACAGGGGCGCCCGGCTGCCGGCCTTGGCCACCAGCTCCCGCTGCAACTCCACGCTCTCGCGGATCCACACCTTGGCCGACTCGAGGCCTTCGGCGATGACCGCCTCGGTGACCTTCGGGGCCCCCGACTGGTACAGCTCCCACGCCGCTGCGGTACCGCCGGCCTCGACCATCATGATGGCCACGTCACCGTCGTCGAGCTGGCGCCCGGCCACGACCAGCTCGAAGGCCGACTCGTCGCCCTCCTGGTAGGTCGGGTGGGGCATCCACTCGCCCTCGGCGGTCCACGCGATGCGCACCGCGCCGATGGGCCCTTCGAAGGGGATGCCCGACAGCATCAGGGCCGCCGAGGCGGCGTTGATGGCGAGCACGTCGTGGGGGTTCTCCTGGTCGGCCCCGAGGACGGTCACGACCACCTGGGTCTCGTTGCGGTAGCCGTCGGCGAAGCTCGGCCGCAGGGGCCGGTCGATCAGGCGGGCGGTGAGGATGGCGGTGTCGGCGGGCCGACCCTCCCGGCGGAAGAACGAGCCGGGTATCTTGCCGGCCGCGTACATCCGCTCCTCGACGTCGACGGTGAGCGGGAAGAAATCGATGCCTTCGCGCACCGACGAGGCGGCGTTGGCGGTGGCCAGAACGGTCGTGTCGCCGATGGACGCCACGACGGCGCCCTGCGACTGGGGGGCCAGCAAGCCGGTCTCGAAGGTGAGAGACTTGGAGGTCTTGGTGATGGGACCCGACACCGATGTGGGTGTCGAGGGGAGGTTGGCGGCCATAGGGGCTCGCTCCTTTCGTAGAAGAGCGGCGCCCGGCCAGTTCCCAGTCGGCGCTCCCCCACCGTATGGTGGGCGGGAGGGCCCCGACTGGCAGCTGACCGCCTAACCGCCGCTCGGTTCAGGGTGAGAAAAAGGGACGCCCCAGCGGGCGTCCCAGAGCGCCTAGCGGCGCAGACCGAGGCGGGAGATCAGCTCCCGGTAGCGCTCGACGTCGTTGGCACGAACGTAGTCGAGCAGACGACGGCGGCGACCGATGAGCTTCATCAACCCCCGTCGGGTGTGGTGGTCGCCCTTGTGGACCTTCAGGTGCTCAGTGAGGTGGGCGATACGCTCGCTGAGGATGGCGACCTGGACCTCAGGCGAGCCGGTGTCGGTCTCGTGGGTGCGGTAGGTCGCAATCGTTGCGGCTTTATCTGGCATGAATGAGGATTTCCCTTGACATCGTCTTCACAGGTTCCCAGCTCGGAGGACTTCCGCCGATCTGACATCGGGCGTCGCCCCTGGTCCGGGCGCGACCGGTCGACCCGGTCAGCGCCTCATCATAGCAGCGACACCCGGCTATGACCGCGGCGGGCGAAACGGTCGACCTCGGCCGGGGTCTGGTGCTGCGCCGGTCCGATGTCACCTGGCGCTTCTCCACCTCCGGTGGACCGGGAGGCCAGCACGTGAACACCTCGAACACCCGGGTCGAGGCGGTGTGGGACCCGGCCGCCGCGGGGCTGCCGGAGTGGGCCGTAGGGCGCCTCGCCAGCCGCTTCGGGGCGGTCGTGACCGCCACGTCGTCCGACACCCGCTCCCAGACCCGCAACCGGGACCTGGCTCTCGATCGGCTGGTCGAAAGGGTACGGGCGGCCCTCGCCCCGCCGTCGCCGGCCCGCCGGGCCACCCGGCCGACGGCCGCCTCGAAGCGGCGCCGGCTGGACCAGAAGCGCCACCGGGCGGCCCTCAAACGCCAGCGCCGGAGCGAAGGCGACGAGTGAGCTGACCGCCTGGAGGCCCCTCAGTCCTTGTCGATGCCGAGAACCCGGCGGGTGGTGGCGACGTCGCGGCTCATCTGGTCGATCAGGGCCTGGGACGACTCGAAGCGGGCCTGGGCCCGCAGGTGGGCCACGAAGTCCACCTGGGCCGGCTCGTCGTAGAGGTCCCCGTCGAAGTCCAGCAGGTGGCACTCGAGCAGCTGGAGGCCCGATTCGGCGTAGAACGTCGGCCGCCGCCCCAAGGAGATGGCCGTGGGGCGCAGAATGCCGTCGGGTCGGCGGTACCACCCGGCGTAGACCCCGTCGGCGGGCAGGGCGATGTCCTCGGGCAGCGAGACGTTGGCCGTCGGGAACCCGAGCAGCCGCCCCCGCTGATCCCCGTGGGCGACCACGCCCCGCACCTGATGGGGCCGCCCCAGCAGCGACGCCGCCTCCCCCACCGAGCCCTCGGCGAGGAGATTGCGGACCCGCGTCGAGGAGATCGGGTCGCGGTCCGGACCGCCCCGGAGCAGGCGCAGCCCGGTGACGTCGAAGCCCAGCTCGGCTCCCATGTCCTGCAGCATCGGGACGCTCCCCCTGCGGTCGCGCCCGAAGTGGAAGTCGTGACCGACGATCACCGCTTTGGTGTCGAGGCAGCCGACGAGCACCTCGTGGACGAAGTCCTCGGCCGTCTCCTGGGCGCGGGACTCGTCGAAGTGGACCAGCAGCACGTAGTCGACCCCGGTCTCGGCCAGCAGCTCCAGCTTCTGGTCCATGTCGGTGAGCAGCCGGGGCGCCGACTCGGGCCGGACCACCGACGCCGGGTGGCGGTCGAAGGTGACCACGGCCGACTGGAGTCCCTGCTCCTGAGCGGCCCGCCGCACCCGGTCGATGACCAGTCGGTGCCCGGTGTGCACCCCGTCGTAGGCACCGATGGTGACCACGCAGGGATGACGCGAGGAGCAGTTACCGGGGTGGTGCAGGACTTCCATAGACCACGAAAAGGCTAGACGACACGCGCCACGACTCACCCACCGGCCAGCACGACCCGCCGGTCGGCCTCGTAGACGGCCAGCAGAGCGCCGTCGGCGCCCACCACCCGCCACGGGCCCGGGCCGTGGGCGCCGAGGTCACCGCCCGACATGGGGCGCCCGAATCGCACCGCCGCCTCGGTCTCGCCGTCCACCCTCACCGCCTCGAGCCACGGCAGGGCCTCGACGGGGGCCAGCACCTGGGCCGGGCCCACCCCGTCGAGGGGGGTGGCGTCGCTCTCCCGCCACGGGCCGACGGCGGTGCGGCGCAGCCGGCGGACATGGGCGCCCCCGCCGAGCAGCCGGCCGAGGTCGTCGGCCAGGACCCGCACGTAGGTACCGGAGGAGCACTCGATGACGGCGCTCAGCACCCCGGCGGCGGCCCACCCCAGCTCGAATCGGTCCACCACCACCCGCCTGGCGGCCCGCTCCACCTCGATGCCCTCCCGGGCCAACTGGTGCAGGCGCTTGCCGGCGACCTTGACCGCCGAGACCATGGGGGGGACCTGATCGATGACCCCCGTCAGACGGCCGGCGGCCGCCGCGGCCTGCTCCAGGGTGACCCCGGACATGTCCCACGACCCGGTCACCTCCCCGCTGTCGTCGAGGGTCGAAGTCGCCGCCCCGAGGACTATCTCGGTGGTGTAGGTCTTGCCCAGCCCCGACATGTACTGCATCAGCCGGGTGGCCCGCCCCAGGCCGACGAGGAGCACCCCGGTGGCGTCAGGGTCGAGGGTGCCGGCATGGCCCACCTTCTTCTGGCCGAAGATCCGCCGGCAGCGGCCCACCACGTCGTGACTGGTCATGCCGGCCGGCTTGTCGACGACGACCAACCCGTCGGTGGTCACCGCCGGGCACCCGGGGCCGAGGGGGGGCGCATCAGTCGTCCAGGGAGCGGAGGATGTCCTCGATCCGCTGCCCGGCGGCCACCGCCGGATCGGCGGCGAAGCGCAACTGGGGGGTCCGCCTCATCCGCACCTCGTGGGAGATCGCCGCCTGGAGGCGGACGCGGACCGCTTCGAGGGCCTCCTGCTGGTCATCGGTGATGGAGGCCAGCAGCACGGTGGCGTGACGCAGGTCAGCGTCGCACTGAACGGCGGTGATGGTCAGCATCCCGAGGCGCTCGTCGATCTCCTCCAGGCGCTCGAGACCCTCGGCCAGGACCTGGCGCAGCACCTCGTTTACTCGGGCCATGCGGGCATAGCCGCGCCGCCCGCCCCTTTGTCCCGGCATCAGGCCTCCATCCAGTTGCGCTCGGCGGACAAAACCTCGATCTCGGGGAAGGACCACACGAACCTCTCCACCCGGTCCATCACCTCGGCGGCGTGCCCGTGGTCCCCCGACACCGCGGCCAGGCCCAAGGTGGCCTGGCGCAGCGAATCCTGGTGGCCGACTTCCGCGACCGACACCCCGAAGCGCCGGTGAGCGCCCTCGAGGATGGGGCGGATCACCGAACGCTTCTCCTTCAAGGAGTGCACGTCTCTCAGCCGGAGATTCATCTCCAGCGACACTACGTGCGAGGGATCTCCCTCTCGTCGAAGGTTTCGATGAGGTCGCCTTCTCGCAGGTCCTGGTTGTTGGAGAGGCCGATACCGCACTCGAAGTTCTCGTGAACCTCGCGTACGTCCTCCTTGAACCGGCGCAGTGAGGTGATCTGGCCCTTCCAGATGATGACCCCGTCGCGCAGGAAGCGGACCTTGGAACCCCGGGTGATGACCCCGTGGCGGACGTAGCAGCCGGCGATGGCCCCGACCCGAGGTACCCGGAATATCTCCCGCACCTCGGCTTCGCCGGTGATGACCTCCTCGTACTCCGGGGCGAGCATGCCGACCATGGCCGCTTCGATGTCCTCGATCAGCTTGTAGATGATCTCGTACGTTCGGATCTCCACGTCGTGCTGCTCGGCCAGGTCCCGGGCGCCGCGGTCGGGTCGCACGTTGAAGCCGATGATCGTGGCGTTGGAGGCGGCGGCGAAGGTGACGTCGTTCTCGGTGATACCGCCGACGGCGCGGTGGATGAAGCTGAGCTTGACCTCTTCGCGCTCGAGCTTGCGCAGGCTCTCGGTGACCGCCTCCAGGGAACCCTGGGTGTCGGCCTTGAGGACCAGGTTCAAGCTGGCCGTCTCGCCCCGCTGGATCTGCTCGAAGATATCCTCGAGCTTGGCCCCGGTACCCGTCGCCGAGGAGGTGCGGCGCAGGTCGGCGGCGCGGTAGCGCTCGCCTCTCTGCTCGGCGATGTCGCGGGCCGTCTTGGGCTTGTCGGTGACCCGGAACTCGTCGCCGGCGCTGGGCACGGCGTCGAAGCCGAGCACCTGCACCGGGGTCGACGGGGCCGCCTCCTTGACCTGGTCGCCGTTCTCGTCGAGCAGGGCCTTCACCCGGCCCCACGCCGCGCCGGCCACCGTCGGGTCGCCGGTGCGCAGAGTCCCGGACTGGACGATCACCGTCGCCACCGGCCCCTTGCCGGGGTCCAGGTTGGCCTCGAGGACGATGCCCCGGGCCTTGCCCTCCGGGTTGGCCATCAGCTCCTCGAGCTCGGCCACGACCAGCACCTGCTCGAGCAGGTCGTCGACCCCGAAGTTCTGCAGGGCGGATATCTCCACCATGATGGTGTCGCCACCCCAGGCCTCGGGCACGAGCCCCTGGTTGGAGAGCTCCTGCATGACCCGGTTGGGATCAGCGTTGTCCCGGTCGATCTTGTTGATGGCCACGATGATGGGGACGTCGGCCCCCTTGGCGTGGTTGATGGCCTCGACGGTCTGGGGCATCACCCCGTCGTCGGCCGCCACCACCAGGATGACGATGTCGGTGACCTCGGCGCCCCGGGCCCGCATGGCGGTGAACGCCTCGTGGCCGGGGGTGTCGATGAAGGTGATGCGCTGATCCTGGTACACCACCTGGTAGGCACCGATGTGCTGGGTGATGCCGCCGGCCTCGCCGGCCACGACGTTGGTCTCCCGGATGCGGTCGAGCAGCAGCGTCTTGCCGTGGTCGACGTGACCCATGACCGTGACCACGGGCGGACGGGGACGCAGGCTGTCGTCGTCCTCCTCCTCGTCGTCGAAGTACTTGGCCTGGAGCTCGGCTTCCTTCTCCTCGCCCGGGTCGACCAGCCTGACGCTGGCTCCCAGTTCGGCCGCGAACAGCTCGATCATGTCGTCGGACAGCGACTGGGTCGTGGTGACCATCTCGCCCTGCTGGAACAAGAAGCGGACCACGTCGGCACCCGACCGGTTGAGCTTCGGTCCGAGCTCCTGGGCCGTCGAGCCCCGCTCGACGATGACCTCACCGTCGGGCACCGGCGCGCTCGAAGGCGTGTAGTGGGTGATCTCCTGAGCTTCGAGCTCCTCGACGGGACGACGCCGGCGACCACGCGACGGGCGTCTGCGCTGGGGACCACCCCGACCGAAGGCGCCACCGGCGCCACCGCCGCGGGGCCCGCCACCGGGACCTCCACCGCCGGGACCTCCGGTGCGCAGACCGCCACCCGGGGCGCCGGCCGCGCCGGCCCC
>JAGWSF010000171.1 GCA_028876385.1 Acidobacteriota bacterium
CCGAGATCGGAGAGGTGGTCGACCGAGTGGTGCGATCGGTGTACGGCAAGACAGACAAGCCGCCGCTTGGGAGGGCACCCTCGTACGCTCAATCACAGTCGGTGGACGTTCCCGGGCTCGATCGGGTGGACTCACTCGTGCTCAAGGCGATCGGGGACGAGGCGATCCGGGACTCCGGCGTCCATTTCCAGACCGAACAGTTCCTCGGCCAGATCACCCAGGCCCTCGAGGTCAGCGAGCACCAAGCGATCGAGTCCCTCGAAGTTCTCGATGCTGACGGGTACATCGAGATCGCCCGGACCATCGGCACAGGGCTGCCATCGATGGCCCACTTCCGCCTGACGGACGCGGGCCTCGAGGTGTACGCGACCACCTTCGTGGACGGGTACGACGGAATACGCCAAGCCGTCTTGAGCCGCCTGGCGGGCTGGCCCACCGACCAAGGGACCGATGAGGAGCTGGCCGGCCAAGCGGAGGTCCCGAGGCTGTTGGCCCTGCACATCCTCAAGCAGCTCGACGCCCGCAGCCTTCTCCACCTCTCACAGCCACTAGGCCCATGGGCGTACTTCCACAGCATTTCGCCCAAGCTGCGCCGCATGACCTGACGCTTGCGACCCATCGGGCTCGGGACCGGGGCCAAGCCTGAAGAACTCGTCACGCTCCCTGCGGCCCAATCCGGCGTCGCGCTGGCTACAATCCAAGCGGCGCGGGAGGGCGCCACCGGGTCCGCGGGAAGGACTGAGTCCGCCTCCGAGCAGGTTGACCTTTTGGTGCTGTGGCCTCTTCCTCGGCCTGAGCAGCGGACCGCAGGCGAAGGAGGGAGACGCCATGTCCGAACTGCTTCCCGACCGGCCTGACCTCGGCCAGCTGCGCCGCCGGGCCAAGGAGCTGCGCGACGCCGCCCAGGCCGGCGACCAGAGGGCGCTGGACCGCTTCGCCGCCCACCACCAGATCACCGGCCGACGCGGCGTCACGCTGGCCGCCGCCCAGCTGGTGATCGCCCGGGAGTTGGGCTTTGCGAGCTGGCCCCGACTGCGAGCCGCGGTGGACGCCGCCGCCTCGGGCCGACCCGAGGTCCCAGCCCTGCTGAAGGCGGTGATCGACGGCCACCACCGCCGAGCCGCCGAGATCCTGGCCGGCGATCCGGGAATCTGCGGGCGGGACCTGAGAGCCGCCGCGGCCGTGGGCGACGCCGTCGCGGCGGGCGAGCTCGTCGCCGCCGACCCTGCTAGCGCGCTCGCCGTCGACGACGAGCGCGGGTGGCCGCCGCTGCTGTACGTGTGCTACTCGACCTGGCACCACGTCGATCCGGCCCGGGCCGACGCTCTGGCCGAGGTGGCCCGGCTGCTCCTCGACGCCGGGGCCAGCCCGGACACCAACGACGGCGGCCGGCCCCGCTACCGCTCCGCCCTCAAAGGATCGGTGGAGGTCAACAACCCGGCGCTCACCGAAGTCCTGCTGGCCGCCGGCGCCCACCCCGACCCCGGCCAGCCCATCGTCGAGGCGGTCGGGCACGGCGATCACCGATGCCTCCAGCTGCTTCTCGCCCACGGCGCCCGGGTGGAGCGAACCTGGGCGGTCGGCGCCGCCGTCGACCATGACGACTTCAAAGCCCTGGTGCTGCTTCTCGACGCCCTGGCCGCGACGGGCGCCCCGGTGGGCGAGATCGCCACCGAGGCCTTGCCCGAGGCGGCGGCCAAAGCCTCTCTCGCCGTGGTGGAAGCGCTGCTGGACGCCGGCGCCCGCCCCGACGCCGGCAGCGATGGCATGTCGTCTCTGCGCCTGGCGGTCCGGGCCGGGCGGCACGACGTCGCCGGCCGGCTGGCAGCCGCCGGGGCCCTCGACGACGCCACCGAGGTCGACCAGTTCCTCGGGGCCTGCCGCGGCGGCGACCGGGTCCAGGCTCAACGGCTCCTGGCCGCCCATCCCGACCTGTTGGAGCGGATGAGCGACGACGACCGCGCCGCCATCGTCGAAGCAGCGGTAACCGGCCCGGCCGAGGCCGTCGCCCTGATGATCGACCTCGGCTTCCCTGCCGACGCCCGAAAAGACGGCGACGAAGCCCTCCACAACGCCGCCTACCACGGCTACGCAGAGGTGATCCGGGTTCTGTTAGAGAAAGGCGCGGATGTCGATGCACGCGACGGACGCTTCGACGCCACCCCGCTGAGCTTCGCCACCGTCGGCAGCGGCGAGCGGGCCGGCCGCCCGGGCGACTGGGTGGGCACCGTCCGGCTGCTGGTCGAAGCGGGATCCTCGACCGAGGAGGCGTGGGTCCCGGGCAAACCGCCGTCCGAGGAGGTCGCCGATGTCCTGTTCGCCTACGGCATCCACCCACGCGAATCCGACACTGACCAGGACCCGGACGACGAGCCGCAGGCGGGAGCCTCGAAGCCCAGCGGTGTCATGGCCGACATCGCCGACGCACTAGAAGCGGCCCACACCGAGGGCGACCTCGAACTGCTCGCCTCGCTCCTTCACCCCGAGGTCCGCTGGACCGGAGAATGCACCAACAAGGCTCAGGTGCTCGACTGGTACCGGGACCTGCTGGCCGAGGGGACCCAAGCCACGGTGCATAGCGTCGAGGTGGACGGCGACGCCGTGATCCTCGGGCTCAGCGTCACCCGGACCGCCAAAGGGGCACGCCCCGCGCCGGCGCAGCGCCTCTACCAGGCATTCAGCGTGGACGGCGCCCAGATCGTCGAGATCCATGGGTACCCGGATCGGGCCAGCGCTCACGCTCGACCGACCTCTCCGCAGTCCCACCGATGAGGACGATAGGGCTCCTCGGCGGAATGAGCTGGGAGTCGTCCATCGAATACGAACGGATCATCAACCAGGAAGTCCGACGACGCCTGGGCGGAATGCATTCGGCGAGCCTGGTCGTCATCGCCTATGACTTCGCGGACATCGAACGCCTGCAAAGCCAGGAGCGCTGGCAGGAGGCGGCCGACGTGCTCGCCGGGGGAGCGGTCCGGCTGGAACGCGCCGGGGCCGAGGTGATCGTGGTCTGCACCAACACCATGCACCGGGTGGCCGACGCCGTCGAGCGTGCGGTCGCGGCGTCCTTCATCCACATCGCCGACGCCACCGCCGCGGCGATCGAGCGTGCCGAGGTACCGACGGTGGGTCTGTTGGGCACCCGCTACACCATGGAAGGCGACTTCCTGCTCGACCGGCTGGAGCAAGGACGGGAGCTGCGGGTCCTGGTACCGCCGCCCGAGGACCGCCAGGCCGTCCACCAGGTTATCTACGACGAGTTGGTCCAAGGGGTGATCAACCCTCGCTCACGCCAGGTGTTCCTGGAGATCATCGACCGCCTGGGGGCGGCTGGAGCGCAGGGAATAGTCGCCGGTTGCACCGAGATAGAGCTGCTGGTCGGCGAGGACGACGTCGGCCCCATGGCCTGGTTCCCCACCACACGCCTGCACGCCCTCGCCGCTGTGGACGCCGCCCTCGCCCCGTGACCGGACCGGTGATCGAGCTGCGCCGAATGGTGCTCGAGGATCTCGACCTGGTCCGCCGCTGGCTCGCCGAACCGGAGGTGGCCCGCTGGTTCCTGGCCGGATCGACCCTCGAGGACGAACTCGGCGACCTGGGGCGGGCGGTCAACGGCCAGGAGCCGACCGAGGTGTTGCTGGCGTCATCGGGAGGTCGCCCGGTGGGCTGGTGCCAGTGGTACCGCTGCTCCGACTACCCCGACCACGCCGCCGGCGTCGGCGCCGGCCCGGAAGATATCGGCATCGACTACGCCGTCGGCGAACCACCCGACCGCGGCCGCGGTGTGGGTACCGCGCTGGTCGCCACGCTCATAGACCACATCCGACGCCTTCATCGCGGCGCCGGTGTCATCGCCGACCCCGAGGCCTCCAACGCGGCGTCCCGCCGGGTTCTCGAACGTAACTGCTTTGTCCTCCTCGACGAGCGTGTGGTGCTCTCCGAGCCTGACGGGAAGGTCATGGCCATCTACCGCCGGCCTCCCGAAGGGCGGTAGGCGGCGGGGCGTCAGCTGCCCGAACCCTGTCGCCGCTCGGAAGTTCCTCCGATGGGCATTGCTTGGCCCGCCTCGGCGCCCATGGGGCTCATGGAGCATCGGGGGCGACGGCCCCTGCCTCGGTGAAGCTCAGCCCTGGTGCCCAGGCGATCTCCCAGCGGTTGTCCTCCGGGTCGGCGAGGTAGGCGGAGCGCCCGCCCCATTCCCGGTCCTGGGGGTGGGGCGATGGGCCGGGCTCCGGCGCCCACGGCGAGATCGAAGACCCGGTCCACCTCCTCCCGGGCGTCAACGTTCATGGCCAGGGTCACCCCGTTCCAGCTGCCCGGAGTCGGAGGCGGCAGGTCGGCGGCCGCCTCCGCCTGGAGCAGATGGCGGGGGTAGAGGGCGAGGATGGCGCCGCCCAGTATGAAGGCGGCGAACTCGTCGTTGGATCCGTCGCGGGGCGTCCAACCCAGGGCCTCGTAGAACCTTCTCAGCCGGGGCAGGTCCTGGGCGCCCGGGGCCCGCCTCGTCGACGTTCGTTGACCGGGATCATCGGTAACAGCTTCGCCCAAAGTGCCGCCCGGGATCCGCGGCCGCCAAGGCCGAGCCCCCGGCGCCCGCATCACGTGCGTGGAGCCGGGATGGTCGCTGGCTGAGGCAGCCAGGGCGAACCTGGCCGCCTTCGCCGGCATCTCGGTGATCGACGCCCGCTTCGAGGTTCTCGACGCCCCGGGGGGGGACTTCGACGTCGGGCCGCTACCTGGGCTGCGGTGAACCCGCCGAGCGATTGGGCGACCAGGACCACGTCAGGCCGGCCGTCGATTACCGACAGGGTCATTTCGGTGTAGTCGTCCAGCCCGGCCGTCGCATCGTCCCCGGGGAGGTCGACCGCGGTCGCATCATGTCCGGCGCCCTGCAGACGCTCGACGACGTAGCTCCAGTACCAGGCCGCGCCGCCGGCGCCCGGGATCAACACGAACCGGGTCACGGCTTGCTCAGCGGCGCACCGGGTAACGAAGGTGCAGCGCCCGGGCGCCTTGGACCACGAGGGGGTCCTCGAGGAGGACGTGGTTGCCGACGAGCTCGCCGAGTCCCCGTCCCGAACAGGACCGGGACAAGGCTCACGCAGATCTCGTCGACGAGATCCAGGTTCAGAGCCTGCTGGATGATGGAGGCGCTGGCGATGGTGACGAACCGCTCGCCGGCCATCTGCTTGGCGGTGGCGATGGCCTCCTCGACGCTTCCGGTGAAGGTGGTCCGAGGGAACCGCTCGGCCGCGTCTTCGGGCGGTCCGCGGTGGGTGACGACGACCACCGGGGCGCCGGCGGGATGGTTGTCATCCCAGCCGTCGGCCTTGGTCGAACAGCCTCCGGCCAGCCAGGATGGCGCCGCAGCTCGAGGTGAGCTCGGCCAGCATCGGGGCGCTGGCGGCGTCGACCGAGAAGCTCATGTTCTCCTGGGCGGAGCGGACCATGACGTCACCGCCCCAGTACCAGTCGAACAGCTCGGCCGGGTTGTCGTCGGATTGGGCCACGAACCCGTCGAGCGACATACACATGTGGGTGAGCACCTGGGCCATGGTCTTACGACTTCGGTGGAGCCGACTGTTCCGCTACCAGTTCGGCAAGGTGGGCTAAGGAGTTGTCCAGGTGCTCGGGCGGGAAGGGCGGGAAGCCGATGCGGTCTCGGATCGGGTCGGCGACGGCGGACCAGTCGTAGGTGAGGGTGACCGTGGTCTGGGATGGCCCCGCCGGGGTGAGGTCGTAGCGCCACACCCAGCCGGGCACGCTCAGGGTCCCGTCGGGGGCCTCGTTCCCCGGCTCCCATGAGATGGTCCTCGGGGGGTCGAGCACCTGGACTCGGTTGGCCATCTGGTAGCTGCCGTCGGGATGGTTGGGGTGGTACATGGCCATGCGGAAGATCTGGCCGGGCGCTGTTAGCACCTCGGCATCGAGAGGTTGACGCACCCAGCCGGTGCCGTCAATGGCGGCGTGGCGGGACGGTTCGGCAAGCACAGCGAAGATCTCGGCGGCCCGGGCATCGACGACGAGTTTGGCGCTGATGTTGTCCTCGGCCATGAGGTACCTCCTTTGTTCGGCCCGTCCGCTCGCTGATTCTGACGGCGGTCGGATTCCGAACTCATCGTCGCACCGCTGCGGACCTCAAGGTGACGGTCGGGTGAAGCCGACGACTAGGTCGCTGCCCCACGCGGATCCCACGGTGTTCGGGAAGGCTTCGACTCGGACCTGAGCGCCGACATGGGGGGCATCGACCATCTGACCGGGTCCGACGACGAGCCCGACGTGGGTGACCGAGCCGGGCCCGGAACCGAAGAAGACCAGGTCCCCGGGAAGTAGCGGCGTGCCGGGTGGCAGCAGTGTCCCGGTGTCGTACTGCTCCTGGGCAGTGCGAGGCAGCCTCACCCCGGCCGCGGCGTAGGCGGCCTGGACGAGCCCGGAGCAGTCGAAGCCGACCCCGGGCGTTTCTCCGCCCCATATATAAGGCGTGCCTACCTGGGCTAGGGCCCAGTCGGCGGCGATCCCACCCGCCGTGCCGGCGGCCACCACGTCGGCGTTGCTTTGCCCGTAGGTCTGGGCGAGGGCAAGTACCTGAGTCACGTAGGTGTCGGAGTGGTTGTAGGTGTAGACGGCGCCTTGAAGGTTGTTGCCGTTGCGCCCGCCGTTGGCGCAGAGGTCGCGGGCGGCGGTGTAGACGGCGTCGGTCGGGTCATACGGGCTGGGCGGCTCCGCCCCGCCGGGCGGGACGGGGTAGGCGTAGGCGGCGAAGGTGGCCGGCTCCATCTGCATCGGCCCCTCGGTTATCTCTAGGTCGAGCGCGAAAGCGCTGGTAGCGGGGTTGTAGGAGTGTGAGACACGTGAGGCACGGCTTATGACGAGCGGCTGATCTCTCAGGCTTCGCGTTCGGGGGCGTGACCGGTTCGACGGTTGAGGATCGATGCCAGGACGGCTGTAGCGGTGACGAGGGTGGCTGCGATGAGCAGAGCTGCTGTCGGCGTTGCATGGCTGATGATCTCGCCGGCGAGGATGACGCTCATGGCGCCGGTCGCGTTCCAGGTGGTGCTGATCCACGACGATGCTTCTGCCTTGCGGCCCTCGCCGCTTTGCTGGTCGGCGGCCAGATAGGCGGTCACAAGGATTGGTGCTTGAGCTGCGCCGACCAGGATGAGGGTGAGGACGAGAAGGTAGAGATCCTTGACGGCTGACGCCCCGATGAGGCCCCCTGCCAGTATGAGCAGGTAGGCGGCGAGTTGTTGTGGAATCCGGGGCGAGGCTGGTCGTCGTCCAGCGACTAGACCGGCGACCGCACTCGATCCGGCCGTGATGGCGAGCAGGTAGCCGGCGGCGGGTCCTTGATGCTGGCTGATGGCTTTGGATGTGACCGAGATTTCGACGGTCGCAGCGCCGAGTGAGGCCGCGGCGACGGCGGCGAGGGTGGTGGTGAGCGACGACGTTGGTCGAGCCTTCGAGGATGGGCGAGGTTTGGCCTGCGGCGGGTGTGGGGCCGGTCTGTCGTGGCCGCTGCTGGTGGCGGCGAAGATCAGGTTCCCGGTAAGTGCAAGCGCCGCGGTGGCAGCCATGGGGGCTGTGGCTCCGCCGATGGCGAGAAGGGCGCCGCTGAGGACAGGCCCGACCAGGAAGAGCAGGTCTTCGGTGGCGACGTCGAGGCTGTAGGCACGCCTGAGTTCGGCGGCGTCGGCTGTCAGTTTCGCCCAGCGGGCTCGCACCGCGGGCCCGATCGGCGGTGCGGTCAGCCCGGCGGCTGTTGCGATCGGGATGAACGGGCCGACTTGGTGGGTTCCGGCGGCTGCCATGAGTATGAGCCCGCAGAGGAACGTCGTGTAGGCGCAGGCCAAGCACGCCACGATGAGGCGTGGACTGCGACGGTCGATGAGTCTGCTCTTGAGTGGTGCGGTCAGAGTGGCGGCGGCGAACGCACCGCTGACCAGCCCGGCGGAGCCGTATGACCCGGTGGCATGGTGGACGAGGTATAGGAGGGCGAGGCTCAAGCTGCCATAGGCGAGGCGGCCGAGAGCGGCTGCCGCCAAGAGCGAAGGGGCGCCCGGCAGGCGGAGCAGCGATGAGTACCCGCCCCTGAACGGGATGCGGCTCAGTTTGGAGATCTCCTTGGACGGCGATCCCGCCGCTGGCGGGATCGGAAGGCCGACGACTAGCGCCTCTGGTGGGGCGCGAAGGTCGGCGTGTCAGTCCAAGAGGGATGTCATGGCTGGTCACGGTAGTCGTCGGCGCCGGGCGGCGGCGGGGCTGATGCCGAGGCTGGTGGCGATCTGGTTCCAGCTGTAGTCCTGGTCTCTGGCGTCGGCGACCACGGCCGGGATGCGGGCGTGGATGTCAGCTTGAAGGCTGGCGAGGGTGTGGAGGTGGGCTGCGGCGTCGTAGCGGGAGAGGGGGAAGCGAAGGTCGGTGAGGGCGGTGAGGAGTCGGTCGAGTAGGAGCCGGCTCTCGTCATCGACACGTGGCGGTGCGGGTGGGGCCGGGACTTGGTCGATGGGGATGCTGATGGCGTCGATGTCGTAGAAGTCGATGGGGGGATGGCCGGTCATTGTGTGCTCCCGGTGGTGGCGGTCGGTCGGGCGGCGCCGAGGGGGGTGGGCCAGATGGCGAGGTTCTCGATCTGGACGTTGGCGCCGGTGTGGGGGGCGTCGACCATCTCGTTGCTCCCGATGTAGATGCCGACGTGTCCGGGCAGGCCTGGGAGGAATTCGCCGGGGTTGAAGAAGATGAGGTCGCCGGGTTGGAGGGCGTCGAGGGGGACGTGGGGCAGGGCGGACCACTGCGCTTCGGAGGTGCGGGGGATGTTGATGCCGGCGGCGGTGTAGGCGGCTTGGGTGAGGCCCGAGCAGTCGAAGCCGACCCCGGGTGTTTCGCCGCCCCAGCGGTAGGGGGTCCCGATCTGGCCGAGCGCGTAGCTGACCACGGTGGCGGCCGCGGGTCCTGGGGCGGCGGCCGGCGCTGCGTAGGTGGCGGCGTCGGTGAGGACCTGGGCTACGTAGGCCTGGTCGTGGTTGTAGGCGTATATGGCGGCTGGGATGTCGGTGCCGTTGCGGGCGCCGTTGGCGCAGAGGTCTCGGGCGGCGGCGAAGATGGCATCTGTCGGGTCGAGCGGGCTGGGCGGGTTGGCCCCGCCGGGTGGGATGGGCAGGGCGTATTCGGCGAAGGTGGTGGGAAGCTCTTGCATCATCCCGACGGCCCCGGCGGTGGAGGGGTGGGCGTTTCGGCCTTGGTCGGATTCGACTTGTCCGATGCCGGCCAGGACGGTCCAGGGCAGTCCGGGGCAGGTGGCGGCGGCGTCCTGGTAGGTGGTGAGGTAGCCGGTGGGTATGTTGGCCAACGCCTGGGCGGAGGGCGTCACGTCAGCAGACAGGATGAGCTGGCCGGCGAGCGATGCGAGACCGGCGGCGGCCGCGGCGGCGACGAGCACCGCGGCGAGGATGACGCCGCCGGCAGCGATGCCAACGGTGCGCATGCTCATGGTGTGTGCCCTCCTTTCGGGCGGTTGTTGGCGTGGATCATTCGGCGCAGGCTGGTGCGGGATGCGGCCAGGTCGTCTTCGAGTTCGACGACGCGGGCGGCAAGGGTGCCGTTCTCGGTGCGGTAGCGGGTGAGGGTGGAGGCCAGCTCGCTGTTGTGGCGGGTGAGCTCTTCTACGCGGGTGACCAGGTCGGCCTTGGCTATGTCGTCGAGGCGGGCGCCGAGGGCGAGTTGCAGCTGTCGCTGCTGGGTGTCGCGTTCGGCTCGCAGCCGCGCGATCTCGGCTCGGGCGAGGGCCAGGTCGGTGGCCGCGCCGAACGGCTCGTTTCGTGGTGTGCCCTCGGCCCTGGTCCGCCCGGGTTGGCCGGTTCGGGCATCCTCGATCGCCTGGCGTAGTGCGGGGGTGTAGACCAGCCAGGTAGACACGGCCGCCCGGCGGGCAACGGCGGCGAAGCTGATCGGCTCGCCTTGGCGGGCCATCTGTTCGACCGCAGCGACGACACGGGCCCGTTTGGTGGCGCTGTCGGCGCGCCGGGCGTTGATCATGGCGGCGGTGCTCACCGGCGCGGTCACGAGATGTCCTCGGCGCGGACGGGGATCAGGGTCCGCCCGGCGCGCATCTTGCGCAGGGTGGCGCTGGCCGCTTCGATCTCGGCCCGCTCTGGGTCGGGCAGGCAGGCGAGGCGGTCGCGCATGGCCTGGGCGACGCCGGTGAACGCGGCGGCCTGTTCGGTCAGGTTGCGGACCACGAAGTCTTCGGCGTCCATCGCCAGCGCCGTTTCGCGATCCGCGCGCAGCGCGTTGATGTGCTCTTCGATGGCGGGCAGGTATGACGGATCGGGGCGGTAGAAGCCGCAGCCGGCGCACTGGAAACGGATCGGGCAGGCCTGGCCGCCAGCTTTGACGTTGGAAGGTTCGATGCAGTTGCCGAACGGGACGGCCACAGAGCGCAGCTCGTAGGCGACCGCCGAGCCGGTGGCGGGCCGGGGACTGCCGGTCCGGTCGGTCACGTAGCGGCTCATGATCTTGATGGCCTGGCGTTTCCGTTTCAGGCTGACCGTGTAGTAGCCCTGCGTGACTTTGGGATCGCGGTGGTCCATGAGCTCTTGGAGGATCTCGACACCGATCCCGGCATCGGCGTGGCGTTGGGCGTAGGAGTGACGGAACGCGTAGGCGAAGATGGCTTTGCGGTCGAACGGCAGCGGGTTGCCGTCAGGGCCGGGAACGTCGCTGTGCAGGTGTGGGATGGCGTCGACCCAGGCACGTAGGGCTTGGGAGAGGCGGATGGTGGTGAGATGCCCGGGGCCGGAGGTCTCGTTGGGCGCCGGGAACAGCCACGGCTTGGCGGCGGCGGGCAGCAACAGACCGGCCCGGTGCTCCTGCCAGGCCCTGATGGCTGCTGCGGTGTCGACGGTGATCGGCAGGCGGCGTCGCAGCCGCCCCTTCTTGTGATTGTCGTAGACCAGGGCGTGCTCACCGCCGTCGACCTCGAGGCACTCCGCGGCCAATGACACCAGCTCGCCGGGGCGTCGTCCGGTGTCTCGCAAGATGATGTACGCGGCGCGGAACATCACGGCGGTGTCCGTCCGGGACCACAACATCCCGTAGGTGCGGCCGCCGTCAAGAAGGTCGAGGTGGGCGTCGAGCTGGGCGATCACCGTCTCGGGGACTGCCTTTCCGATCTGCTCCTCGTTGGATTCGGTCGCCACGATGCGCTGTGAGCGCTGACGCACGAAGCTTCCCGGCAGGCGGTCCAACAGCCCGCTGGCCCGTCCCAGGTCGATGACCGACCACCATCGGGCCCACAGTCCCCGCCGGTAGTGGCTGTGGTAGGGCTGGCCGTCGGGCCGGGTGGCGCCTTTGATCGCCTCGTAGATGGCGGTCACCTCGGCGAAGCCGAGGCTGGCGGGTTCGTGCCCGCCGCCGGGAAGACCCGCCAGCGCCACTGACGCGAAGCTTGCCGTCTGGATGGCCCGCTTCACCTCGGCGGTGCCGGGTCGGACGGTGTTCACCCAATGCTTGGTGGCTTCTCTCAGCCAGACTTGGCTGATCGGGCTGAAGTCGATCGATGCCCGATTCGGGCGCCGCCCCGGCCGGGGTGTCTCAAGGTCCAAGGCCAGGGCGTCCCAGCTGTCCCGGTCGGTGTGCGACATCCCCCGGAACGCTTCGAAGGTGAGATCGACGATCCGCCAGGTGAGCCGGCCGTAGGAGGCGTCGATGCCGCGGTGACCGACCCGACGGCGTCTCTCGGCTTCGGGCGTGGTGGCCAGTGCTTCCAGCCCGACCAGGGACGGCACCAAGGTCCGCACCGCTTGGGGATCGAGACGCAACCCTTGGCGGTCGCGCTGCTGGAGGGCGTAGAGCACCTCCACCCGGACCGTCGGAGCCAGCGCGGTCAGGCTGAACTGGTTGACCCGCAAACGCCGCAGCCGGGCCGCCGCCCACTCCTCCGCGCCCTGACGCTGCCCCGCCGCGAGGCTGGCTTGGCCGAGACGCCAGTCCCGAAAGTGCCCGCCGCATAACCTGACATCCAGGCGGGCGTCGGCCCGACAGCCTGCAACCAGGCAGGCCGGTCGGGGCGGCAACGGCTGGGCCACCGTGTGGCACCACTCCTCCAGCGTGATCCCCAGCCGCCGATCGCGCAGGTTCCATTTCCCGGAGTGGAACTGGCACATGCCGGTCTGGTTGCTGATGCGCCGCCTTTGACATCTGACGCCGTCCCGGATGACGACGCACGCTTCGCCGGTCAGCGCCCGGCGCCGAAGCGGCGGCTGGTAGCTGGACAGGAAGTCGTCGGCGTTCAGACCGCTGTCGGCCATTGCCCTCTCGCAGGCGTTGCAGATCTGTCGAGAGGCGACCACGCTTGTGCAGGCGGCCACCAGGCAGCGGGCGGAGGTGGTCATCGGGTTGTCCGGGTCGCCGCTGAACAGCCACCGCTCCGGGTCGAACTCGCCGGGCCGCCATTCGCCTTCGGGCCAGAGCCTGTCGGCCAGGAACGCCACCCACGCATCGTGGTCCAGCCGGGGTGACAGCCGCGGTAGCGGCTCGGCGCGAACGGCAGGGCTGCTCACTGCCGGCCTTTGACCCAAGCGGCGGCCCGTTCGACAGCGGCCCGCTTGTCCGCCTCGTCGGGATGCAGGTATGGGGCCATCGAGGTCGGGCTGACATGGCCCAACAGGTGCTGCACCGTGTCACGAGGCGTGCCCTGAGCCAGCCAGGTTGTCGCCGCGGTGTGGCGCAACAAGTGCGGACGGACGGCGATCCCCGTCGCCCGGGCGAGCCGGTCGAACATGTCCTTGGTCGCCTGGTAGCCAAGAGGGCCGCCCAACGGCGGGCGATACAAGTTCACGAACACCAGCGGGCTGTCGCTGTCATCGTCGCCCAGCCGGCGGTGACGCTCATGGGCGTAGTCGGCGTAGAGCGTGACCGCAGCTTCGGGGACCGGGATCGACCGGGCGAAGCGGGACTTGGCCAGCGCCCCATTGGCGTTTTCGGCCCGGCGGCGCACGTGCACGTGCGGCCCGGCGATGGGGCAGCCCAGGCTGCGGGAGTCGGACAGCAGATGCATGTCCTGGCGGTGCAAGCCCAGCGTCTCGCCGATGCGCATACCGGTCATGGCCATCAACGCCACCAAGAACCGGTCCCTGGCGTTTCCGGCCGCGGCGACCAGATCTTCGACCCGCTCCGCTTCGATGAACTCGAACGGCGCCTCCGGCACTGAGAACTTCAACAGCCGGGACCTGACCGTGCGGCGCCGGCCGTCCTCGCCCGCCTCCACGCTCGGCGGAAGGAAGCGCAGATAGCGCGACTCGTACAGCTTGGCCACCGCGGCGGGGTCCACCAGGTCGTGCAGGGCGCAGAAGCGCAGGAACTCACACGCCGTGCCCAATACGGCGTCGGCGGTGGCCGGCGAGCGGAAGCGGCGCGGCCCGGTGCTGGATGCCCGGCGCCGGGCCGGTAGCGGCTCGGTCACCAGCCACCGCTTGAACCGGGCCATCTGATCCAGGCGGATCTCCTTCCAGCAGATCCCCTCGGCGGCGCACCACGACAGCAGCAGCGCCACCCGCCCGGCGTAGACCCGCTCCGTGTTCACCGAGCAGTCCCGGCCGCGCAGTCCAGCCACGAAAGCGCACCCCTCGACGTGAAGCTCAAGGTCGCCGTCGACCACCACCCACGAGACCGCCCCGTCAGAAGGGGACACCGCACGCCACGCCCGATAGCTGACCGTCATCGGCCGGGCACCCTAGAGACGAGGTGAGACCACCATTCGCTGGCCCACGTGCCTCACAGCTTGCGGATACCGCTGAGGCACGTCGCCCAACGACCCCGTCGCTCACGTGCCTGAAGCCCAGATCCCACCCATAGATAACCTC
>JAGWSF010000172.1 GCA_028876385.1 Acidobacteriota bacterium
CTCATGGCCAACGGGAACACCAACCGGGTGATCGCCAGCCAGCTGAACGTGAGCCTCAACACCGTCCGCAACCACGTCCAGAGCATCCTCTACAAGCTGCACGTCCACTCCAAGCTCGAGGCCGTAGCGGTGGCCACCCGGGAGGGCATCATCGCCCCGCCCCAGCGCTCGCTGCTCAACTGACGAGACCGCTCCCATCCGGACGAGCAGGAAATGGGCGCAACCGGCTTGACACGGCCGCCCCCGGCGTTGGCGCGTTCGCGTCACCGGTAGTGATCTCACCGGATCCGGGATCCGAGACGTTGTCCGTTTCGCGTCGCTGATTGGGCCCCGCGTCCCGAACGGGACTTAAGTCAGGTCTCCGCCGCGGGTCTACGGCTCATGTAGCGGCTGACCTCTGCCGATGCCTGTGTCGGACCGATACGGATGAGAGGAGCGTGGCAGGTATGAGTCTGAAGAAGAAGGCCGCCGCCCTGTTCGCTCTCGTCGCCTTGGTGGTGGCCGTCGGAGGCTACCTGGTCATCACGGGGGCCGGGGCCAGCGCGGCCGAGGTCTCCCACTACAAGAACCGGGTGGCGACGGTACAGCAGGCGCTGCAGTCGATGGTCGTGGACTTCTACCTCTACGACGACCAGAACAACATGTACATCCTGGTGGCGGCCACCTCACCGCACGACCAAACCCTGGTCGAGGCCGCCTACCAGCAGGGCATTCAGGGCCAGAAGCAGTTCGGCACCGACCTGGCCACCGCCCGGCGTCTGGCGCCCCCGAACATGATTGTCACGCTGGACCGGATAGCCAAGGACTTCTCGGGCTACGACGTCTACGCCCAGCAGGCCCGCGCCGACGAGCTGGCGGGCCGCGTCCAGCAGGCCTCGATCATCATCACGGTCACCAACAATGACGTCTCCAACGCGCTGATGGCCGACCTCGGCACGGCCCAGCAGCAAGCCCGGAAGCTGGCGGACAGCGGCTTGGCGTCCCTCACGGCCCGGCAGGGAGATCTCCAGCTCTACGCCTGGCTGCAGGGGGCGCTCATCCTCGTCGCTCTCCTGGCCCTCGTACTGGCCTTCTGCCGCTTCGTCCTGTCACCCCTTCGGGCCCTCGGGCGGCGCATGGACGAGATCGCCGGCGGCGACGGCGACCTGACGGCACGCGTCGACGAGTCCCGACGCGACGAGATCGGCGACCTGGGGCGGGCGTTCAACCTGTTCGTCGGTCGCATGCAGCGCCTCATGCAGGAGTTCTCCCAGTCGGTCCTGTCCATGATGGCCGCTTCCGACTCGCTCAGCTCCATCGCCGCCGACACCGCCGCCAACGCGTCCCACTCGGCCGAGCGGGCCACCACCGTGTCGACCTCGGCGGGTGAAGTTGCGTCGAACATCACCGCCGTGGCCGCCAGCGCCGAGGAGATGAACGCCTCCATCATCGAGATCGCCCGCAACGCCACCCACGCCGCGGAGGTCGCCGCCAACGCCCGGCGCCGGTCGGAGGAGACGGGGCAGACGGTGCAACGTCTGGCCGCCTCGTCGGCGGAGGTGGAGGGGGTGGTGCATCTGATCTCGTCCATCGCCGAGCAGACCAACATGCTGGCCCTGAACGCCACCATCGAAGCCGCCCGGGCCGGCGCCGCGGGCAAGGGCTTCGCGGTGGTCGCCAGCGAGGTGAAGCACCTCGCCGAGGAGACGGCCAGTGCCACCCACGAGATCACCACCAAGGTCTCGACCATCCAGTCCGATACCGAGGCGGCGGTGACGGCCATGACCGAGATCGCCGCGGTGATCGACGAGATCAGCAGCATTCAGGCCACCATCGCCTCGGCGGTCGAGGAGCAGAACTCCACCACCACCGAGATCGTCCGTTGGGCGGCGCAGGTGGCCGGCAACGCCGGCGACATCGAATCGAGCATCAACTCGGTGGCCAACGCCGTCGGGCAGACCTCGAGCGGTATGGCCGCCAGTCGCGAGACCATCACCCAGCTCGCCAACCTGTCCAGCCGACTGAAGTCGCTCATCGGCGACTTCCAGTTCTCGTGAGAGCGGCGCGAGATGAATGACGGCCCCGAGAAGCACGACGCGGCGACCCCCCGGTGGGGTGGCCGACGGAGCGGACACCAACCGGTCGCACCCAGGCGGGGGGCGGCCGACAGCCGAGCACCTAGAGGAGGAGATGAGCGATGGCGATCCTGGTCGTAGACGACAGTCGGGCCATGCGGATGATCGTGTTGCGGGAGCTGCGCAAGGGCGGATGGGACAGCGTGGGGACCCTCGAGGCGGACAATGGGCGGGCCGCCCTCGACGTGGTCCGGTCCGAGAAGGTCGACCTGATCCTGTCGGACTGGAACATGCCCGATATGACAGGGATCGAGTTCCTCTGCGAGCTCCGCCGGGACGGATCGAAGCTGCCGTTCGGCTTCGTCACATCGGAGTCGAGCGGCGAGATCCGTCGCCGGGCCCTCGAGTCGGGCGCCGACTTCGTGGTCGTGAAACCCTTCCAGGGCGACGACCTGTGTCGTGAGGTGGCGGTGCTGCTCGGCGGCAACCAGACCGTCGGGGGTGACGGGACCGTCCCCGGCGCCCCCGGGAGCATGGCCAGCATCCTCGCCGGCCTGCTCGGGCGCGAGGTGGAGTGCTACGAAGGGCCTCCCCCCGCCAAGGACAAGGTCCGGGCGGTGGCCCGCTACTGCGACGCCTCCTCCGGGCGGTCGGTGTTCCTCGTCGCCGAGATGACCGCCGCCGTCGCCATGGGAGCGGCGCTGTCGCGCATCCCGGGCCGACAGGCCGAGGAGTGGTCGGGCGCCCGGGCCATGCCCGACGCCATCCAGCAGAACTTCTACGAAGTGGCCAACGTCCTGACCAAGGTCGCGGCGCCGGCGGAAGCCGGGCACTTCTCCCTCCAGGAAGTGATGATCGTCGTCGACCTGGAGGAGCTGCCGGGCTTCGAGAAGGTCACCGACGACGACTGGGACCAGTCGCTGAAAGTGGCCATCGAGGGATATCCGATCGGTGCCGCCGGGTTCATCGGCTTGAAGAGAGCCGAGTCGGTTGCTGTCCAAGGAGCGAAATGAACGAAGATGAAGTGGACGAGATAGTCCAGGAGTTCCTCGTTGAGAGCGCCGAGAACCTCGACCAGTTGGACCGGGATCTCGTGGCGCTCGAGCAGAACCCCACGTCGCGTGAGCTGCTCGGGAGCATCTTCCGGGCCATCCACACCATAAAGGGGACGACGGGCTTCCTGGGCTTCAGTCGGCTGGAGAAGCTGGCCCACGCCGCCGAGAACCTCCTGAGCCGACTCCGGGACGGCCATCTCATCCTGGATGCGCCCCGCACCACGGCCCTCCTCGAGGCAGTTGACGAGATCCGGGGCCTGCTGGCCCTGATCGAGTCCAAAGGCAGCGATGAGGACGATCGGGACCTCTCCGCGCTCATGGGTCGCCTCCAGGCGCTCCAGGACCCCAACGCCGTGGTGCCCGACCATGCCCCGCCGGCCGGCCCTGAGCCATCCCCGGCGGCGGTGGACACGCCGGCGGCCGCCACGGATACGGTGGCCGTCGCCGAACCGCCGGCAGACGGGCCGGTTGCGGACGCCGCCGTCGTGGCCGAGATCCCGCCGAGCCGGCCCGAGCCGGTCGCGGAGGCCGTCGTCGTGGCCGAGATCCCGCCGAGCCGGCCCGAGCCGGTCGCCGAGGCCGTCGTCGTGGCCGAGATCCCGCCGAGCCGGCCCGAGCCGGCAGCCGATCCGGCGCCGGGTGGTCCGGCCAAGGAGGACGTCGCGACCAAGGAGGCACCCGCCGCCCGGGAGGGCGCCCTGGCCGCCGGCGATCGCACCATCCGGGTCGATGTCGAGCTCCTCGACGCCCTCATGCGCCAGACCGGTGAGCTGGTGCTGGCCCGAAATCAGATCGTCTCCCTCGCCGACTCCATGGGTGACTCGACCCTCAGCCGCACGGTGCAACGTTTGAGCCTCATCGTCAGCGAACTGCAGGAGGGCCTGATGAAGACCCGGATGCAGCCCGTCGACCACCTGTGGTCGAAGGTGCCGCGGCTCGTACGCGACCTGTCCAGCCAGTTCGCCAAGCAGGTGAACGTGGTCCTGGAGGGCGGCGAGACCGAGCTGGACCGCTCGATCATCGAGGCCGTCAAGGACCCCCTCACCCACCTGGTACGCAACGCCGTCGACCACGGGATCGAAGCCCCTGCGGAGCGCGAGGCCAAAGGCAAGCCCGCCATCGGGACCCTGGTGCTGCGGGCCCACCACGAGGGCGGCCACGTCATCCTGGAGATGATCGACGACGGCGCCGGAGTCGACCCGAGCCGGGTCGCCGCCAAGGCCCTGGAGAAGGGCCTGGTCACCGCCGACGACCTGGACCGGATGAGCGAACGGGACGTCTGCGACCTGATCTTCCGGGCCGGCTTCTCGACCGCCGAGACGGTTACGAACGTCTCCGGGCGGGGCGTCGGCATGGACGTCGTGCGCACCAACATCGAACGCATCGGCGGTACGGCCGACCTGCAGAGCGAGCCGGGGGTGGGCACCACCTTCCGGATCAAGGTGCCGCTCACCCTGGCCATCATCCCGGCGTTGCTCGTCGGCTGCCAGGGCGACCGTTACGCCATACCGCAGGCCGCGGTGCAGGAATTGGTCCGCTTGGAAGGCGACGCCGCCCGCACCGGAATCGAGCGTATCGACGAGGTCATGATGTACCGCCTGCGGGGGCGGCTCCTGCCCCTGGTGCGGCTGGACCAGAGCCTCGGGCTCGACGTCGAACCTCTGCACGAGCGTTCCGCCGTGGACATCGTGGTCGTGAAGCCGGACCAGACGGCGATCGGACTGGTGGTGGATTCGGTGCACGAGACCCAGGAGATCGTCGTCAAGCCCCTCAGCCAGCGCCTCCGCCAGCTGTCGGTGTTCGCCGGAGCGACGATCCTCGGCGACGGGGCGGTGTCCCTGATCCTCGATCTGTCCGGCGTGGCCGACACCGCCGGCGTGCGCGACAGCACCTCCTCGTCGGCCCTGAACCGCGACGGTCTGTCCGATGCCGGCAACTCGAGGTCGCTGCTCGTGCTGAAGGTCGGCGATACCCGCCGCGTGGCGGTGGCCCTCTCCCAGGTGGTGCGCCTCGAGGAGGTCGAACCCGGACAGATCGAGTTCGCCGGGTCCCGTCGGGTGCTGCAATATCGAAACGAGCTACTGCCCGTGGTCTGGCTGACCGATCTGTTGGGTGTGCCATCTTCCATGGGCGGACCAGACGAGCGTCTGCACGTCATCGTCTGCAGCGACGGCACCCGGGCCGTGGGCCTCGTAGCCGAGGACATCCTCGACGTGGTGGAGGCGGCCGAGACGGTCCACGACCTGGGCCGCTCGATGGGCCGCTCGGGGACGGTCGTGGTGCAGGGGCAGGCGGCCGACCTGCTCGACGTACCCACCGTGCTGGCCCAAGAGGGAGTGAGCATGGTCCACGACGACCATCTCCGCAACGCCATAGAGGAGATGAGTGCAAGTGCCGTCTGACACCCCCACCCCAACGAGTACCGCCACTCACGGACCGTCGCCCGATGACAAGCAGTACTGCACCTTCCGGCTCGGCGAACTCACCCTCGGGGTGGACGTCCTGAGCGTCCAGGAGGTGATCCGTCACGAAATGATGACCAAGGTGCCGCTGGCACCTACGCAGGTGAAGGGCCTGGTCAATCTGAGAGGCCAGATCATCACGGCCCTCGATCTGCGCGAG
>JAGWSF010000173.1 GCA_028876385.1 Acidobacteriota bacterium
CCGCCGCCGCGGCGGTGGCCCCCGCCGCCGCCACGTCGGGGTGGACCGGCCCGACGCCGGCGTCGGCCGACACGGCCAGCGCCCGCCGGCGGCCGGGCCCCAGGCTCGGGCCGGACTCGGCGGGGGTCACGCAGGCCACCACCCGGGCCAGGATGTCGGGTCGGGCGGCCAGGAAGCCGACCACCTCGAGCTCGTCCTGCAGTGTCGGGGTGGCGCCGGTGGCGAGGCCGGGGAGGCGCCCGTCGCGGGGCAGCAGCCCGGCGGTGGTGCGCAGGCCGCACACCCCGAGGGCCTGGGCCGGCCAGCGGATGGAGCCGCCGTAGTCGGAGGCCACGGCCACGTCGACGGTCCCGGTGGCCACGGCCACGGCGTCGCCGCCGCTCGAGCCGCCGGGCAGCCACGCCGGGTCGAAGGGGTGCACCACCCGGCCCCCGAGGCGGGTGTCGGTGGTGGTCACCCCGATGCCGAACTCGGCGCAGTTGGACTTGGCGACGATGGCCGCCCCGAGGGCCCGCAGGGCGGCGACGACGGGGGTGTCGGACCGGGCCGGGCGGTCGTCGAGGGCCAGCGACGCCCCCCGGGCGGGTAGGCCGACGGCAGGATAGACGTCCTTGACGGTCACCGACAGGCCCGACAGCGGGCCGGGCCGGTCGGCCACGTCGGCGTCGAGGACCAGCAGGGCCCGGGTGTGGCGCCACTGCTCCCACTCCGCGGCGGCCTCCTGGGCCCGGGTGGTCACCCCGGGAAGGGACATCGGGACCGGAAGGCGGCGGCGGAGGACTCGAAGGTGGTGAAGCGCACCCCGGGCTGGTCGGCCAGGTAGCGCAGGAAACGCTCCAGCATGAGCAGCACCTGGGGCCGGCCGCTCACGTCGGGGTGCAGGGTGAGGGGGAACACCGCCCGGTCCATCTCCGAGCGCACCCACTCGAACTGGTCGGTCCACAGCTGCTCGACGTCGCGGGGGCTGACGAAGCCGTGGCTGTTGGGGCTCTGTTTGATGAACATCATGGGCGGCAGGTCGTCGAGGTACCAGTTGCCGCAGAACTCCACCAGGTCCACGACCCGGCCCCGCCGCAGCGGCTGCATCCACGTCTCGGCCGGCTCGGAGTAGTCGGGGACCTTCCAGATGTCGCCGACCCGGGCGTAGAACGGGCTGAAGTCGTCGTAGTTCTGGCTGTGGTCGTAGGTGAAGCCGTACTCGACGAGCAGGTCGGCGGTGCGCTCCGACATCTCCCACCAGGGGGCCACGTAGCCCCGGGGCGGGGCGCCGGTGACCTGGTCGATGAGCTCGACGGAGCGCTCCAGCACGGCCCGCTCCTGGGTGGCGGTCAGGGCGATGGGGTTCTCGTGGGCGTAGCCGTGGGCGCCGATGTCGTGGCCGGCGTCGATGATCATGCGCATCTGGTCGGGGAAGGTCTCGATGGAGTGGCCGGGCACGAACCACGTGGCCGGCACCCCGAGGCGCTCGAAGAGGCGCAGCATGCGGGGGATGCCGACCTCGCCGGCGAACATGCCCCGCTGGATGTCGCTCGGCGAGTCCCCGCCGCCGTAGGAGCCGAGCCAGCCGGCGACGGCGTCGACGTCCACCCCGATCAGCACCTCGATGTCGGGCCCCCCGACGGCGGCCCCCGTGGCGGCGACTCCTTCGACGGCGGTCCCGGGGGCGGTCACCGGGCCCTCCGCTCGTTGCGGACGCCGGCCTCGATGCGCTCGTGGATGGTGCGGCGCAGGTCGTTGAACTCGGCCGAGGTGGGGTCGCGAGGATGCTCGAAGGGGACCTCGAGGACGTCGGCGACCTTGCCGGCGGCCATGATCCCCACCCGGGTGGACAGAAGGAGGGCCTCCTCGATGGAGTGGGTGACGAACAGGGTGGTCACCTGGCGTTTGAGCCACAGGGCCACGATCAGGGCCTGGGCCTCCTGGCGGACGTAGGCGTCGAGAGCGGCGAAAGGCTCGTCCATGAGCAGCACCCGGGGGTCCATGGCCAGCGCCCGGGCGATACCGACCCGCTGCTGCATGCCCCCCGACAGCTGGTAGGGGTGGCGGCCGGCGGCGTCGGCCAGGCCGACCTCGGCCAGCTGGGCCAGGGCCGCCTCCCGGCGTTGGCGGCGGGGCAGGCGCCGGGCGTGGAGGGCCTGGGCCACATTGTCCACCGCCGACAGCCACGGGTACAGGTTGGGGGCCTGGAAGACCAGGGCCCGGTCGGGGCCGGGCCGACGAACCGCCTCCCCGCCGACGAGGACCTCGCCGGAGTCGGCCGCCTCGAAGCCGGCGACCAGGCCGAGCAGGGTCGTCTTGCCCGTCCCGCTCGGCCCGAGCAGCGAGAAGAACTCGCCCTCCTCGATGCGCAGCGAGCACCCGTCGAGGGCCCGGACGTGGCGTTCGCCCTGGTGGTAGTGCTTGCGGACGTCTACGAATTCGATGGTGGCCAAGTCCCGTCTCTCTTCCTGACGCCACGCCTCGAGGGCGGCGGTCAACTCCGGACCCCGGTGTCGGTGTGCCAGCGCAGGGTCCGCCGGGTGGCCAGGCGCACCGCCGAGTCGGTGAGCAGGCCGCACACGCCGGTGACGATCATGGCCGCGAACACCGCCGGGTAGTCCAGGTAGTTGTAGGCGTTCCAGAGCGTGTAGCCGAGGCCGGAGTGCACGGCCAGCATCTCGGAGGTGACGGCCATCATCCAAGACAGGCCGAGCCCGATGCGCAGCCCGCCGAGGATGCCCGGCAGGGACGCCGGCACGACCACGGTGACTATCAGCCCGAGGCCCCGCCGGCCCATCATGCGCCCGGCCCGCAGCAGGTCCCGGCCGACCCCGGCCACGGCCACCGACGTGGCGGCGATGACGGGGAACACCGCCCCGAGGAAGGTCAGGAAGTAGTTGGTGCGCTGCCCGATGCCGAGGACCACGATGGCGATGGGGATCCAGGTGATGGGCGGCACCGGGCCAAGGATGCGGAACAGCGGGGTGAGGGCCTCCTCGGTGAGGCGGGACACCCCGATGGCGGTGCCGAAGGCCACGCCGATGACCCCGGCTAGGGCGAAGCCGACCAGCACCCGGCCGAGGGTGGCCGACACGTCGGACCACAGGTGCCCGGCGTAGAACATGTTGCCGGCCTTGCCGGAGGCGTTCGTCCAGGTGACCAGGGTGGACCACACCGTGGTCGGCGGCGGGACCAGGGCCTTGGGGAACACGTTGGCCACGTCGAGCAGCTGCCACAGGACCAGCAGCCCGAGCGGGATGATCGAACCGACGACCACCTTGCGCAGCCCGTGGCGCCACCGCCACGACCCGGCCGGAGCGGCCCGTCCCCCGGCGGCCACCACCGCCGGCTCCACGGGGGCCGGGGCGGCGTCGACGAGGACCGGCTCGGAGGCGGTCACGACGACGCCCCGAAGGTCATCGGGGACTGGCCCGAGGCGGTGGCCAGCGGCTGGTAGTCGATGTCGCCCGACAGCTCCGAGGTGGGGATGGGGGCGGCGATCAGCTTCTGGTTGTACATGGCCGTGGCCACCGCCTCGACCTGGGTGAAGGGCATGTTGATGTCGGGGGTCAGCTGGGCCAGGGCGGTGGTCACGGCGTTGGCCGGCAGGCTGGTGTACTTCTCCACCGCCGCTGCCCACGCCGACTGGCCGGCCGAGGTCTTCAGGTAGGGGACCAGCTTGAGCATGCCGGCGGCGATGGCGGCCACCGCGTCGGGGTGGCTGGCCAGGTAGCTCTTGGTGACCACCACCACGTTGGTCAGGTTGCCGGCGGCCTGGTCGTAGGGGAAGGCGAAGTGCTTGGCGAAGCCGCCGAGGGTGATCTGGGCGGCGAAGGGCTGCACCGGGATGGCCGCCTCGACCGAACCGGAGTTCAGGGCCTGGGCCATGCCCTGGTAGGGGACGTTGACGAAGTCGACGTCGCTGTTGGGGTCGATCCCGTACTTGGGCAGCTGCAGGCGCAACTCGATGTCCTGCACCGTGCCGAACTCCGAGGCGATCTGCATGGGGTGGCCCGCCGCCTTCTCGGACATGATCAGGTTCTTGAGCCCGGTCCAGTCGTTGGCCGCCACCGCCACCTTGGGGGCGACGACGAAGTCGGAGCCGCCGTTGACCTCGCCGCTGATGGCCACCAGGGGGATGCCCTTGGAGAGGAAGCTGACCAGGCCGGTGTAGTCGATCTGGGCCACGTTGATGGCCCCCGACGCCAGGCTGGCGGTCAGATCGGTCAGGGTCCCGAGAGCCTCGAACTTGACGTCGTAGCCGCTCACCTGGCCGGGTAGCAGGGCCATGGCCAGGCAGTGGGCGCACTCGGGGGAGGCCACCACGATGGTGCCCTTGCTGGCCGTGGCCGCAGCGGTGCTCGCCGACGAGCCGGCGGCGGTGCCCGACGACCCGGCGGCGGTGCCGGCCGACTTGGACGAGGAGCTGCAGGCGGCGGCCAGCAGGCTGATGGATACGGCGAGGGCGGGCAGCCAGGCGCGCTTGGACATGGGGACTTCCTCCTGTGGGTTACGGCAGCGCCGGGATGGGTCGTCTCGGTGCGGCGAGGAGGAAGCTAAGCGGGGCGGGTTACCTGACCGTTGCCCGCCCGTGTACTCAATGTGAATGAAGCGGTCAGACCAATCTGTCGCCCCGGCGGTGCTTGCGGCGGATGGTGTGCGGCGATCGGGAGACCCCGAAGATGCGCGAGTCGAGCCCCCCGAGGTGATCGGCCATGGCCTCGGCGGCCCCGTCGGCGTCGCCGGCCTCGATGGCGGCCAGGATGGCCCGGTGCTCGGCGATCTGCGACGCCCGGGCCTCGTGGTCACGCACGTGCAGGCCGTTGACGACCATCCACAGGGGGTGGGCGGTCACGTCGACCATCTGGCGGGTGACGTCGGCCAGGATGCTGTTGCCGCAGTTGAGGGCCAGAGCGTGGTGGAACCGGTGGGACAGGCGCAGGAACTCCTCGAACTGGTCGGCGCCGGCCCGTCGGCCCTCCTCCTCGCATTCGTCGATGAGCTGGGACAGACGGCGGATCTCCTCGGGTGGCACCCGTCCCGCACACAACCGGGCCACGGCCGGCTCGATCTGCTCACGGGCCACGAGCAGCTCCTTGGGCGGCGAGTCGAACATCGACGACGGGGTCCCCTGCCGGCGGGCCCCGTTGGAGGTCACATACGACCCCGACCCCGGCCGCACCTCCACCACCCCGAACAGCTCGAGGGCCAGGAGGGCGTCGCGCACCGTCGGCCGGCTGGCCCCGGTGATGGCCGACAGCTCCCGCTCGTTGGGCAGCCGGTCCCCCGGCCCCAACCGCCCCGCCCCGATGGCCGCCATGATCTCC
>JAGWSF010000174.1 GCA_028876385.1 Acidobacteriota bacterium
GATCGGCGCCGGCGGACTGGTCAGCGAACGCACCGCCGGATGGTGGAAGAAGATGGTCGGCGCCGAACTGGCCCTCGTTTTCATCAAACCGATCGTGGCCCTCGTCCTCGCCCTGGGATTCACGGTCGCTGAAGGAAGCACCGGGACCCAGGGTGTCGTCGTCGGGTTCATGATCCTGGCCGCATCCGCCCTGGCGTGGCCGATAGTGGCCCGTCTCTTCAGCTTCTTCGAGGCTCAGGTAGCCGGCGCCGGAGTCGCCGCAACCCTCGGCTTCGCCGGAGGAATGGCAGGTCGAGCGGTGGGCGGAACCCGCAGCAACGGCACCCAGCCGCTGTGGCGCTCCATGGAGGCGGCCTCGACCCGGGGATCCGGTCCGTCCGCTCTCGGCGGAACCGGCGGGGCGGCGTCGGCCGGAGGACCGGCAGGCGCGGCGGGAGCGGGCGTAGGGGTGGGCCTCGCAGCCATGGCCGCCAGACAGGTGGCCAGACACGCCCTGCACGTCCCAGGCCAGATGCTCGCGCGGGCCGCTGACATGGCAGGTGTGCAAGGACCTCCGGCCATCTCCCCCGGTAGATCGGCGCCGGCGAGCAAGGGACCGTGGATACCAGCGGCCCGGCACCTGGCCGGCAATCCGCCGACGTCCCGTCCCCCTACCCATGGAGAGACTCATGGCCCGCAACGGAACTGAGGCGGTCACCTACAGCGGATGGCAGCGGGAGAACGGAAGCTTCTTCTTCGGCCTCGACGCCATCCAGGCGGTCTTCGTGGCCGCGGCCGCCGTCACCGCCCTGATCCCGCTCATATCCCACTCCTGGATGGAGTTGCTCGTGGCCGCACCGCTGGCAGGCATCCTGCTCCTCGCGGCTCTCGTTCGCATAGAGGGAAAAGTGCCGGCGCAGTGGCTCAGAACGTGGATCGCCTGGAGCGCCGTGCGCCTATCAGGCGGGCACCGTTTCCGGTCGAAGCCCCGGTATCAGAGCATCGGACCCGACGACCAGATCGCGGCTCCTACGGATCCCGGAGACGAGTGGGACCTTCCCGGCGTCCTCGCCCCTCTGCGCCTCCTCGCGGCCGAGGACAGTAATTGCGGCCTGGTGGCCGTGCTCCACCACCGGGTCGACCGCACCTACACGGTGGTGGCCAAGGTCACCCATCCCGGGCTGGCTCTCCGGGCCAACGATCAGGCCAACAACCGGGTTCGGGGCTGGGCGGCCTGGCTGGCCCAGCAGTGCGTGGAGGACGGGGCGATCACGCGGATCAGCACTTATCACACGGCGGAGCCGGCGGAGATCGACGAGCTTGCCGGGTGGGCCGAGGCACATCTGCGCCCGGAGGCTCCCGGCCCGGCGGTGGACCTGGTCGGCGAGATCCTCAGCGCGGACCGTCGCAACGTGGCCGAGCACAGCAGCTATCTGTCGATTTCGTTGTCCGCCTCCCGTGCCCGCAGGGAGATACGCAATGCCGGTGGCGGCGACGCTGGTGCCTGCGCGGTGCTGACCCGCCGGATGGTCTCCATCGCTTCCGGTGTGCTGCAAGCCGGCGTCGAGGTGGATCACTGGCTCGGACCGCGGGATCTGGCCTCGGTGATCAGGACCGCTTACGCCCCAATGAGCAGGCGGGAGATCGGCGCTCGGGGGATTCTGGCCCGCCGGCCGGGATGGAGCGGTTGCGAACCTGGAATCCCTCCAGCACTGGCTGGCCCAACCTGGACTGAGACCTCGTGGGGCGTGTACGAGCACGACGACAGCTGGTCTCTGGTGGCGGAGATCGAATGGCCGCGCACCCCTCGCGACGCATCCATGCTAGCCGGGCTGCTGGCCGCGTCAGCGATAGGGCGACGGCAGGTGTCGGTGCTCTACGAGCCGATAACTCCCCGCCGGGCGGAGCGGTCCCTGCAGACGGACAAGACCAAGCGGGACGTGGCCATCCGGTTGCGGCAGAAGACCGGGCAGGTCGCTCCCGAGCGTGAGCAGCGGGAATACGCAGTGGCGGCGGCCCAGGACGCCGAGTTGGCGGCCGGTCACGGGCTGCTGCGCTTCGCCGGGTACGTTGCGGTCACCGTCACCGACCGGGCCTTGCTGGAGCAGGCGTGGGATGAGCTCTGTGCCGACGCCGGATCCTCGGGGCTGGTCCTGCGCCGCTGCTCCGGCTGGCTGGACACCGCCTTCGCCTGCGCCGCCGTACCGGCCGGGATCGGCCTGCCGGGGAAGGGACAGAAGGCGTGACGGCGGTACGTGAGCCGTCGCCGAGCCGCCCGGTCGTCGAGCTCGACGACTGGGTCTACTGGAACCGGAAGAGCGACCGCGCTCGCGGGGACCAGCCGGACCGGCCACTTCCCGGGCCGAGCACAACGCCAGTCGAGATCGCTCCCGTACCCCGTCGGGGTCCGTGGGGCCGGGAGTCGGGTAGGGCCGCCTGCCTGCCGCAACCGGCGGTGTGGCAGGCCACCACTGCGTCAGCTGCAGGGATATACCCGTGGCTGATGGCGGAGCCCATGCCGGCCGTCGGAGCGCCGATCGGCTATGACGTGTTCTCCAAGTCCACGTTCTCCTGCCACCCCGTTGAGTGGGTCGACCGGGGGATCGTCACCAACCCGAACGTGTACATCACCGGCGTCCCCGGCTCGGGGAAATCGGCCCTGATCAAGCAGCACGTGGTGCGCCTGGCGGCGTTCGGCACCCGATCGCTGATCCTGGGCGACATCAAGGGCGAGTACAACCGGGTGGCTGAGTGGCTGGGCGTGACTCCTATCCTCCTCGGCCCCGGCTCCTCCCATCGCCTCAACCCCCTCGACGGCGGCCCACTGGCCCGGAACCTCCCGTCCGACGCGAAGGAACGGGCGGAGAGGTTGGCGGAGGTGCACCGGCGCCGACTTCTCCTGCTGAAGACCCTGATGAGCTACCGCCTCGGGCGGGACCTGATGCCTACCGAGGAGGCGGCGGTGAGCCTGGCGTTGAAGCGGGCCACGGGCGAGGATCGAGGCGGCCAGCTTCCGGATCCTCTGGTGGCGTCGGTACTGGCGGGCCTGTGGGACCTCGACGACGCAGACGCCCGTGAGCTGCAGATGCAGTCCCGCTCGGCGCTCATCGAGGAGGTCCGTGAAGCGGGCACGGCCCTGCGCAACCTGCTCGAGGACTCCCTGGCCGGGCTGTTCGACGGGCCGACGTCCGCCCCACTCGACTTCGACCGGGCCATCCAGACCGTCGACGTCTCCCGGCTCGAAGGCCGCGGCGACGAAGCCCTGGCTCTGGTGCTCTCCTGCCTCTCCTCGTGGGGCCAGGCGGCGATCGACGACCCATCCCGAGGGCCCGGGCAGCCGCCCATGCTGGTGGTGCGAGATGAGCTATGGCGGTCGATGCGCTACGGGCCGCTGGTCCGCAAGCTGGACGCCGACCTGCGGCTCTCACGAGCGCAGGGCACGATCCAGATCATGGCCACCCACCGCCTGGCCGACGCCGAGGCGGCCGCGGAGGCCGTCGTGGCCCGCCATCTCGTGGCGTCGTGCGCGGTCAACGTTATGCTGGCCCAGGACGTTGGCGAGCTGCGCACGCTGGCGGAGGACGTCAACCTCACCGACGCCGAGCGGGACATGATCGGCTCCTGGAACGCGGCCCATATCGGTCGGGCGCTGCGGCACATCGGCCAGGGACGCGCCTATGTGGTCCAAGGAGTGCTGTCACAGACCGAACGGGAACTGTTCTTCACCAACGAGAGAATGGCGGTCTGACCCGTGGCCGCTGAGGTCGTTGTGACGGTGGTGGGCGCTCGGAGATCCGGGAACCTGGCCCTCCCAGGAGACGCCTGGTCGGGAACCTGACGGCAGATCTGGCCAGAAGATATGGCTCGCCCGGTGCTGGCGGTCTCGTGTTGGTGACGGAAAGCGGCACGATTCTGCAGCCATGGATGAGCCTTGAGCAGGGCGGCGTGTCACACGGCGAGAGACCCATCCTTCGAACGGTGGCTTCCGCCTTCGCCGAGGCTCCGGCCCGGCGCCAGAGATTCCTTCCGCAGCGCTGGGCGATCTCGGTTCGGTGACGTTCATGAGTGGGAATGCGCACTCTCCGTTGTTGGTGGAGGCTCCCCTGCCGAGCGGATTACCGCTCGCTCGTACGCCGGGATCGGCGCGGCCGTCAAGATGTATGCCTGCATCCCCGGTGGTGTGGGGCGGGACAGCCGACTGACACTTGGGAGCGGGTCCGGAGATACATTCCGGGCGCCCCTCCTGGCCCGGAGTCGTTCACATAACTAAGGGCCTGATCTATCGATCCGGGCTCCTTTGAGTCCGGCCACCAGGGGGCTCCGTAACGGTTCTGGGACGCGAGTTGGCTTCTACGGCTATTTGCCCCTTTTTAGCGGCTGGTGCTGGTCGCAGGGATCGAACCGACAGACGGTCACTGCGATGGTGCAGACTTGCAGTTGTGGTGGGGTGTCGACAGGGCAGCAGCGTCGGGCAGGACCCGACTCGCCCGGAGACGACATGACCTCGCCCCTGTCGTATGGCGACGACCTTGTGACGGTCGTGGTCCGAGCCGCCTGCTCGGCGGCAGTCGACGGCCGGCTCGATCTCGAAGTTTTCAATGAGCTGGTTGGTGAGGCCGCTCTCCCGGCACGCCTGTATCGGGACGTACAGGCTCGTCTCAACGACGCCGGCGTGACACTCGTCGATCAGCCCAACGATGACGATGACGAGGAAGACGAAGACGACGATTCGGCGGGTTGGGATGGTGACGGGTTCGGGTTGTTTCTGCAACGGACCCGTCACCGAGTCCTGCGTGCGGACGAGGAGGTTGCCCTTGCCCAGCGAATCGAGGCCGGTGAACTTGCCCGCCGAGCCCTGGCCAGCCCCCAGATGACGCTCGATGCCGCCGGCCAGCGCGAACTGCGTCGACAAGTCGTCGACGGCGCGGCGGCCCGGGACGAGTTCGCCCAACACAACCTTCGCCTGGTCATCCATCTCGCCGCCCGCTACCAGGGCCGGGGCCTGCCGCTGGAGGACCTCGTCCAGGAAGGCTGGCTCGGCCTGGCCCGTGCGATAGACAAGTTCGACTACCGCAAGGGTTTCAAGTTCTCGACCTATGCCACCTGGTGGGTCCGTCAAGGGCTTGAACGCTCGGTCGATAACCTCGGATCAACGATCCGCTTGCCGGTGCATGCAGCCGACACCCTGCGCAGGCTGCGCCGGGTCCGTGCTGAGCTGCAGTCGGCGCTCGGTCGGCGGCCGACCGTCCAGGAGACCGCCGCAGCCGCCGATGTCGATGAAGCGACTGCGGCCAGGCTCCTGACCTACGAGAGGTCACCGCGCTCACTCGACGCACAGCTCAGCGCCGATGGGTTCCATCTCGCCGACGTGTTGGCCGACTCATCGCTGCCCAACCCCGCCGAGGCAGCGGAGCGAGAAGACGAAGGTGACTGGGTGCGTCGGCTTCTTCAACAGCTCAACAGGCGCGAGGCCGAGGTGCTCCGCTACCGGTTTGGCCTCGACGCCGACGGTGAAGGCGACATTCGCACCCTCGACGAGGTAGGCCGCATCTACGGCCTTACCCGTGAACGCATCCGTCAGATCGAAGGGAAGGCCATGACCCATCTCCGAGCCCAGATGATTGCCGACCTGCAGGAGAGATAGATGCTGGCCTGCTGGGAGTGCCGCAACCTGACCACCTTCACCCAAGTATCCGGACGCGGCGACGCCCGGCTGCTAACCCAGACCTCCGCGTCGGGCATCCGATACGGCCCGTGGGACGTAGCCGACAATCGGCCGCCGGGCTTATTCTGCGCCGCCTGCGGAGAGATCGTAGAGGCCGGCGACGACATCGACCTCGCCGACGACCGCATCGACTTCATCGCTCCCGCCGACTTCGATGTCGAGCAAACTGCCGTCGAGGTGATGGCGCTGCGACGCGACGCCGCTTGGACACGCTTCGATCTTGACGCCCACCCCGCCCGCTACGCCCCGATGCCCGACGGGCTCCACCCCGCCATGAAAGAAGCGCTCGACCGGTCCGGTCGCAACCCGATCTACACCCATCAAGCCTCCGCCATCACAGCAGCGCTCGCCGGCCACAACGTGGTTCAGGCCACCGCCGCCGGCTCGGGCAAGTCCCTTGGGTTGCTATCCCCGGTGCTCGACGCCTGCCTGCGCGACCCCGACGCCACCGCCGTCGTCGTGTACCCGCTACGAGCACTAGCCAACGACCAAATCAATAGCCTCAGCCGACTCGGCGTCGCCGACACTACTTGGGTTGACGAGACCGCACTCGACCTCGTCCTCGACCAGTGCAGCCCGCTACGCATTGCCCGCTACGACGGGTCGGTGCTCGAACATCAGAAGAAGGCGGCGCGCGCCTCGGCCCGAATACTCGTCACCACCCCCGACAGCCTGCACGCCTCGGTCCTGCGCATGGCGGCCCGCACCTACGCGGACCGTACCTCCTGGCAGCCGCTCTTGCGGGGCCTGCGCTACGTAGTGCTTGACGAGATCCATGCTTATCAGGGCGTGTTCGGCTCCGCCGTCGCTCAGGTGCTACGCCGCCTCCGGCGCGCCGCCGACTGGCATGGCGCTGCACCGCAGTTTCTCGCCGCCTCAGCTACCATCGGCAACCCGGTCGAGGTCGCCGTACGCCTGACCGGCACCGAGCCTTGGACCCTCGTCGATGACGACGGTTCCCCCCGGCGGCGGCGGACGGTACTGGTATGCAACCCGCCGCTGCTCGCCGACTCCACCAAGCGAGACAGCCCGAAATCCGACTCCAATCGGCCGGCACCGCCAAGTCGGGTGGCGCCACAAACCCTGGCCATAGACCTGATTGCCGGCGCCTCCCTCGCTGCCGACGACCATCTGCCGGTCCGCACCATCTGCTTCACCCGCTCGCGCCTCGAGGTGTTCTCCCTCACCAAGCGGCTCCAAGGTCGGCTGAAAGACATGCACGCCCAGCGAATTGTAGAGACCGTCGCCCCCTATGCCGCCACCCTCCTCGATAGTGATCGCTCCAGCGCGGAAGGAAAGCTGCGTGACGGCAGCACGCTCGCTGTCGTGTCCACGAGTGCTCTCGAGTTGGGCATCGACGTTCCCGACCTGTCCATAGCCGTCCTCTGCGGCTATCCCGGCCAGGTGTCCTCCTTTCGCCAACGGGCCGGTCGGGTCGGGCGCGTCGGCGAAGGCCTGGTCGTATTGGTAGTCGCCGACGATCCCCTCCAGCAGTTCATCGCCTCCGACCCCACCGCCCTTCAGTCGCTGCTCGACGGTAAACCCGAAGAAGTCGTCCTCAACCCCAATGCCCCCGAGATTGTCCGGCGCTTCGGCCTGGCACCCGCCCAGGAGGACCTCGGAGGTGTCGCCTATGAAGACCGGCGCTGGTTCGGTGACGAAGTCGACACCTGGCTCGACATCGCTAGCGGGCCGCCGACCACCAGCCACAGCGGAGTTGACTACTGGAAAGCCACCTGGGACCAGGAGGCGTACGCGCCGCTTCGCAACAGCATCGGCGGCCAGTCCTGGACTGTCGTCGCCGGTCCGACACGCGAAGCGATCGGCGTCATCGACGCCGCGACCGCCCCCCGGGACGCTTTCGTGCCCGCCATCTGGAACGGCCCTCAGCACAGCTACCGGGTCATCGGCCGCGACGACAAGAGCCGCCAGATAATTTGCGAAGGCCCCGTCGAGGTCTCCCACCTCACCCGGGGCATCGTTGTGGACCAAGTGGAAGTCCGCCAACAGCTCGCCCCAGCAAGACCGCTGGGCACGGCCGAGGTCGGCTACGGCGTCCTCGGCATCGACCGGCAGGTCTTCAGTTACAAGATCATCCACCTCTCCGGCGGAGAACGCACCGAGCAGGTCGACACCCCCCGCTGGGGGCCAACGCAGTTCGTCACCGAGGGATTGCACCTTCATCTCAACCCCGACTGGCTGGCGCACCCGGGCTGGGCGCCCAATCATGCAATCAAAGGCCTCGAACACGTGCTGCTCGCTCTCGCCCCAGTCGTCGTCGCCTGCGACCCCTACGACATCGACGCCACGAGCGACTCGACCACCGTGTTCCTCTACGACTCTTTCGGGGGTGGTATCGGAATCACCCGGGTCGCCTACGAGCGCCTCCACGAGATCGTCTCCTACGGTGTGCGCCTCGTCGACAACTGCAGTTGCACCGCCGGCTGCCCATCCTGTGTCCTGCTCAGCCGCCGACCCGACGGCAACCGGGACGTGTCAAAAGCTGGCGCCGCCTACCTGCTAAACCACCTCGAATCAGCCTTGAAGTTCGAGACCACGAAGCTCTCAACGCCGTTGGGATTCTGATGCGCTACGCATGATAGCTAGGCGAGCCCGCCTGGTCTGTCAGAAGTGCAGGTCAGGTAAGTGGCCGATAGCCTGCCCTTACTGAGCGATTCGCGCTCGGCGATTGCATCACGATGCCGTGGGTACCGGCCCTGCTGTCCCGGTCCGCGGCGGGGGACTTTTACTCGCGAGAGGCACTTTGCCACGGAACTCGGTCCGGGCTGGCAGCAGCGGATCCACAGCGTGGCCGGTGAGGATCCGGTAGCGTGCGATCCAACCAGCGGTCCGAAGCTGACGTACTGCTAGCAGCGATCCTCGTCCTCGCCGGGGTGGTGATCGTTGGCGGCGGGGCAGTCGTCGAGCTAGCCGCCCTGCTGGCCGGGCGTGGGACAGCTCATCTCACTGTCTCGTCCCTGGCCACTGGACTGTTGCACTGGCACGACCATCCGGGGGATCCCCGTCTCGCCTTCGCCCGCCCTGTTGCTGTCCGCCTTCCTGGAGCAGTCGGCATGTACGCTGCCGTCGTGATCGTCGCCACTGCCGGCGCCGGTCTCGGGTCGCTGTCGTGGGCGCTCCATCGCAGATGGTCAGCGAGGTCGCAGCTGCAGGGCGAGCGGCGCCATCGGGATGGTCTGGCGAGCCCGCGAATGCTGGCTCGGGCCTTTCCGGTGGCGGTCCCTGGAGGCCTGACCGTCGCAACTCCCCTGCCGAAAGGCAAGCCGGTGGTCGTTCCCCACGAGCGATCTGTCGGCGCCCTGATGGCCCCCCGGTCCGGCAAGTCGTCGTCGGCGGTGAGCCACATCCTGGACGCCCCAGGAGCGGTCCTGGCCACCTCGTCCAAGCGGGAGCTCCTTCTGGCCACTGCCATCGGCCGAGAGCGGTCGACGGGACAGTGGACCTTGACTTTCGACCCCATGGAGTTCTGCGGCTGGGACCACCCGATCCGCTGGTCTCCGATCAGCGGATGCGAGCGACCGGAGGTGGCGATGCGCCGGGCCGAGGCACTCATGGCCGGAACGTCCACCGACAACGTCACCAACGGGGGGTTCTGGAAGTCAGCGGCGACCATGCTGCTTCGCTGCGTTCTGCACGCCTGCGCCCTCGGCGGGGCCGGAGTGGACACGCTACGCCGATGGGTGGCCGACCCCAAGGACCTGGATCTGCTCGATGTCCTGCGGGGCTCTCCAGTAGCCCGAGCGTGGCTGCACGACCTAGCCCTCATGACCCGCCAGCACGGTGAAACCGTCGAGTCTGTGGCCTTGACGACGGCCGTCGCCCTCGACTGCCTAGCCCTGCCCAACGTCGCCGAGGCATGCTCACCAGGGCCCGAGGAGGCCTTCGACGCCGCGGGATGGACTGAGGTTCCCCAGGCTTTGTGGACGCCTGACAGGCTGACTCGAGGGTCGGCTGGAAGGATGTGTCTCAATGGGAGTTACGAGACGGAAGTTCACGCTGGAGTTCAAGACTGAGGCCGCGCATCGGGTGATCGATACGGGCCGGTCAGTTACCGAGGTGGCGGCTGAGCTTTCGGTGGTGGACAGCTCGCTGGCCCGCTGGGTCCGCGATGAGCGCCGCCGGCTCGACACCGTGGCCGGCAGCACGGATGAGCCTTTGAGCTTGGCTGAGCGCACGGAGCTGCTGAGGTTGCGCCGCCAGGTCGTCGAGCAGGACAAGGACCTGGCTTTTTTGGGAAAAGCTGCCGCGCACTTCGCTTCGAATCCACCAAAGCAGAGAGATTTGCGTTGATGGCCGCCGAGTGCGCGAACTTCGAGATCTGTCGTATGGCCCGCCTACTGGAGGTCTCGACCGCTGGCTACTACCGCTGGCGGGCCGCCCAGGACCGTGACCCTCTACCGAGCGAGACCCGCCGGGCCGATCTCGACGCCAAGATCATCAGCTTCCATAAGGCATCGGGAGGTACCTACGGGTCGCCTCGGATCACCACCGACCTGCACGAGGCCGGCGAGCAGGTGAGCCACAACACCGTGGCCGCCCGCATGGCCGACCTGGGCGTTGTCGGGATCAGCCCCCGGCTGTTCAAGGTCACCACCCAACCCGACCGGTCCGCCACCTACCCCCCGGACCTGGTCAACCGGGACTTCCACCCCGACGGGATCGATCAGCTGTGGACCTCCGACATCACCTATCTGAGAGTCGGGGAGAGCGAGGCGTACATGTGCGCCATCCGCGACGAAGGATCGTCTAGGGTGTTGGGCTGGTCGATCGCTGACCACATGCGCACCGAGATAGTTCTCGACGCCCTGGACCAGGCGGTCACGACCCGCTTCGGGCAGGTCCAAAAAACGGTGTTCCACACCGACCGGGGCAGCCAATTCAGCGATGCCAAAGTCGTCGGACTCTGTGACGCCGTCGATCTGGTCCGTTCCATGGGCGCCACCGGCAGCTGCTACGACCACGCCAGCGCCGAGAGCTTCTGGTCCATCTTCAAACACGAATACTTCTACCGGCACACCTTCGCCACCCTCGACGAACTCCGAGCGGGCGTAGCCACCTACATCAACTTCTACAACCACCAACGCCGATGCGCCAAGGCCGGCAACATCAGCCCCATCCGCTACGAGCTAGCCTTCACCGGCAGGCACCAAGCCGCATAACCGTGTGTCCACCATTCCTGGGCAACCTCACTCGCCTGGAAAGAACACGAGCAGTCGTCCGGCCACGAGATCCTGCACACGCTCGATGAGCGCGGACACCTTCACGTGGTCGCCGAGGCCGAACAGGTTTCCTGCCCCGAGAACGCCGACGACGGTGCGCTCACCGCCCAGAGCCGTGATCTCCCTGCGCACGCGTTCGACCAGACTCTCGAAGAAGCCCGCCAGCTCGGGCTGAATCAGCTTGGGGTTTGCGAAGTAGGCGTCCCGATACTCGTGACCGGCCATCCAGTCTTCGAAGGCGTTCGTGATGTCAATGACTGCCCACTCGTATCCGGCGCTCTTCGAGGCGTTGGCGAACTCAGGCAGATGTAGGCGAAGACGTCGCTCGTCCTCCGGCGCGTAGACTGCCATCCACACGCGTTGTGCCGGTGCGAGGCCGGTCGGCCACGGCAAGCTGACGAACCGCGAGAAGTTCGTGATGAGGTCGTCGATGCGGCTCACAGCAGCTGCCCCTCCATCGGGCGAAGGAGCTCAGAGAACCTCACC
>JAGWSF010000016.1 GCA_028876385.1 Acidobacteriota bacterium
CGGTTCCGCCGGGTTGGGGGCCGGCGGGGACCCCTGCGGGCACTCCCGTGCCGGTCGGCGCGCCCGACGCCCCCCCCGACCCGCCGGGGCCCGTCGTCCTGAGGGGGCCGGGGCCGTTGGTGGGCTGAAGTCGGTCGGCGGCTTCGCCTCGGGGCGGAGCGGGCCGGGGCGGACGGGGGGGGCGGGCGGCGTCGTTCACCAGGGCCCCGGGCAGGCTCCTCCAGTCGGGGGCCGGTGGGGCGCTGTCGCCGCCGGGGCGTCCCCGGCCCGATCCGGCGGCTGGGCCGCCGGGATCGGCGCCACCCCGTTGCCCGTCACCCGTCGGGCCGCCCGAGGATGTAACCATCTGCCCCAAGGTACTCCGCCGGGTGGGTGAGGCGGGCGACACGGCTACGCTGAGCTTCGATGGTCAGCGGCCCGACCGACGGCGACCGTGCCGTCGAGGGGATGGAGCCGGGCCGGGCCGCGGAAGTGGCGCCCGGGGTGATCCGGGTGGTGGCCCCCAACCCGGGGCGCATGACCGGGCCGGGCACCAACACCTACCTGGTGGGCGACCAGCGCCTGGCCCTCATCGATCCCGGTCCCGACGACGACGTCCACCTGGGCCGCCTGCTCGAGCTGTTCGGCGACCGCATCGGCTGGATCGTGGCCACCCACACCCATATCGACCACTCCCCGCTGTCCAGACGCCTCCACGACGCCACGGGCGCACCCGTCCTCGGTTTCGGCCCGCCCCCACCCGGCGGGAAGGTCGGTCCGACGGGGATCGACCCCCACGACGGCGACTTCGTGGCCCACCGTCGCCTGCTCGACGGTGACCGTCTCGATCTCGGTGACATGGCGTTGGACGCCGTGTGGACCCCCGGCCACGCCTCCAACCACCTGTGTCTGGAGCTGACCGGCACCGGACTGCTCTTCTCCGGGGACCACGTGATGTCGGGCTCCACGGTGGTCATCGCCCCGCCCGACGGGGACATGGCGGTCTACCTCGAGTCGCTGGAGAAGGTCCGGGATCGCCACCCGCGCCGGATCGCCCCCGGCCACGGGCCCATGATCGACGATCCGGGGGCGGTGCTCGACGGGTACCTGCGTCACCGCCTCGAGCGGGAGCGCCAGGTCGAGGACGTAGTCGGTCGGTCGGGACGCCAGGGGGTGACCGCGGCGGAGGTGGTGGCGGTGCTGTACCGGGACGTCCCCGACGACCTCCACCCGGTGGCCCGCTACTCGGTGTGGGCTCACCTGAGGAAGCTGCTGGCCGAGGGCCGGGCCGTCACCGCCGACCGCGACGACCCGGACGCCCCCTGGACCGCGCCCCCGCCGCCACCCCACCCCGGGGCGTCCGCCTGACGCCTGGGCGACCGGGTTCAGCCCGGTTGCCCGGCTGCTTGGGCTTCGTGCTCGTCGATGCGGCGGCGGACGTCGTCGAGGATGCGGGCGCTGCAGTTGGTGACGTCGACGACGGGGGCCACCGCCACCACGGCCTCGGCCAGCCGGGCGAAGGCCTCGGCCGCTTCCCCGGTGCCCGTGGCGGCCGGCTGGCCGGCGTCACCGCCGGCCGAGATGGCCGCCTGGATGGGTATGGAGGCGAGCAGGGGCGCTCCGATCTCTTCGGCCAGGCGAGACCCCCCGCCCGACCCGAACAGGTCGTGGTGCTGGCCGTGGGCGCAGACGAACCCGCTCATGTTCTCGATCACGCCGGCCACGCGCAGATAGCCCTTGCGGGCCATGTCGGCGGCGCGCGCCGCCACCTTCTGGGCGGCCAACGCGGGGGTGGTGACGATGAGCATCTCCGCCCGGGGCAGCATGCGGGCCAGGCCCATCTGGATGTCCCCGGTACCGGGTGGCATGTCCACGAGGAGGTAGTCGAGGTCACCCCAGGCCACCTCCTCGAGGAAGTGCTGCACTCCCCGGTTGAGCATCTGGCCCCGCCACATGATGGCCTCGTCCTCGGGGGAGAGGAACCCCATCGACACCACCCTGATGACGCCGTCACCGACCCGCTTCACCAGAGGTTCGATGCGGGGCCGACCGTCGGGCCCGGGGGTCGCCTCCAGCTCGCCTTCGAGCCCGAGCATGCGGGGAACCGAGAACCCGGCGATGTCGGCGTCGAGGAGTCCTACCGTGTAGCCCCGCCCGGCCAGGGCAGCGGCCAGGTTGACCGTGACCGAGGACTTGCCGACCCCTCCCTTCCCCGACGAGATGGCCAGCACCCGGGTGCGGGCCGGGACCTCCGTCGCCACCGGCGACTCGGCGGCGCGGGCCCGGGCGCGGGCCATGACCTCGCGCTTCTGCTGGGAGGACATCTCGACGGTCTCGACGGCGACCGACGTGACCCCGCTGAGGCTGCCGACCCGGTCCTTGACGTCTCGGGAGATCTGACCCCGCAGCGGACAGCCCGCGGTGGTGAGGGCGATCTCCACGACCACGGCACCGTCGGTGCCGATGCGGGCGCCCCGGAACATCCCGAGCTCCACCACGTCGGCGCCGAGTTCGGGGTCCACCACGGCCCGCATCACGGCCTCGACCGCCTCCGGCGTCGGCGGCTGGAGCGGGGTCGGTTCGGTCCTCACACCCTGCAGTCTAAGAGCGGGTGCCTCCAAAGCCGATCGTCGGGGTAGCATTACGTCACTGGCGTGATTGGCGCCGCGCTCACTCTGTAGGAGGACTGGTGACCACCACCGACACTGACATCGCTCCCATCACCCTTACCGATCTGGCCAGCGCCAAAGTGGCTGAGCTGCTCGACCAGGAGGGCAATCCCGAGCTGGCGTTGCGCGTGGCGGTGCGTCCGGGTGGTTGCTCGGGCTTCAGCTACGAGATGTTCTTCGACTCCGACGTGGCCGGTGACGACGTGACCTCCACTTTCGGGTCGGTCAAGGTCGTCGTTGATCCCACCAGCGCCAGCCTCCTCGTGGGTTCCACTCTCGACTACAAGGACGGCCTGCAGGGAGCCGGCTTCAGCATCAACAACCCCAATGCCAGCCGCACCTGCGGCTGCGGGAACTCCTTCAGCTGATCCAGTTCACTCTCGACGGCCACCCCGTAGAGGTGGCCCGGGAGGACATAACCCTGCTCGAGGCCCTGCGCGAGGACCTCGGGGCGCGTTCAGTCAAAGACGGTTGCAGCCCGCAGGGCCAGTGCGGGTGCTGCACCGTGCTCATCGACGGGTCGGCCCGGGTGTCGTGCGTGACGCCGGTACGGCGGGTCGCCGGTCGCCACGTCGTCACCGCCGACGGCCTCGACGACGATGTGCGCGGCCGCCTCACCCGGGCGTTCCTCGACCACGGGGCCTCGCAGTGCGGTTTCTGCACACCCGGCATCCTGTGCCGCCTGGCGGCCCTACCCGGTGATGTCGGTGTGCCCCAGGTGGAGAGCGCCCTGCTCGCGCACCTGTGCCGTTGCACCGGCTGGCGCTCGGTGGTGGAGGCGGCCCTCGCCCCGGCGGACACGACCGTGGATCCCGCCCTCGCCCCGGCTGAGACGGCTGAGACGGCCCGCTCGGCTCGGGCCACCCTCGAAGGCGGCGTCCCCCAGGAGATAAGCCCGGGGTCGGTCGGCGGGGGAGGCGGGTTCGCCGACGATCTGGCGCCTGAGGGCTGCCTGGTCGCGCTGCCCCGGGCCGACGCCGAAGCCGGGGACCTCGTGCGGGTCGAAGGATGGTCGGTGGGGGCGACGCTGGCCGAGGCCCGGGCCGGGGCCGGCAAGGTCCAGGGCCGGCGCAGCGGCCAGGCCCTGGCCTACCCCGTCGATGTCCCCCCGGGGGACTGGGACATCTCGTGGCAGACCACCTGGGTGGAACCGGCCTACCTCGAACCGGACGGTTCGTGGTGCCCCCCGGGGGGGACGCCGGCGTCGCCGCTGGCCAACGGGGGCGCCTTCGGCGCCAAGTCGGACTCGCCGGTGGCCGCTGCGGCACGCCTGCTGGCCGACCATCACGGGCAGCCGGTCCGGGCCCTGTTCTCGCGCGAGGACGTGGTCCGATTCGGACCCAAGCGACCTCCCGTGGGCGCCGGGATACGACTCGACGGCACCGGCGTGGTGCTCCTCGCAACGACCGAGGCGGACCTCGATCAGGTCCGACCGGGGTGGGGGACGCCGGCGGGGCTCGAGATATACCCCGTCGAGGTGCCCGGCCCGGCCACGTCCGTGGCTCTGCGAGCGGCGGGGTGGGCCGAGGTGGCTGTCCTGGCGGCGGCGGCCGCGGCTCTGGCCGCCGGCACCACGACCGCGGTGGTCACCACCAGCGACGGGGCCGCGGCCACCGCCTCGGTGGACCTCGGAGCCGACGGCTGGCCCTGCGGGGTCCAGGTCGAGGTCGACGGCGGTGACCCGCTCGACGAGACGGTCCTGCGGTCCTATGTCCAGGGTGCCGCCCACATGGCGCTCGGGTGGGTCTGTTCGGAGGGCATCGCCGTCGATGACGCCGGCCACCCGAGCGACCTCACCATTCGGTCGTTCGGGATTCTGCGGGCCAAGGACACCCCCGACCTTCAGATAGTCGTCCGTCCCGGTGGGGGTCGACCCCCGGTCAGGGTCTCCGACGCGGCTTTCGCCGCGGTGGCCGCCGCGACCTGGTTGGCTCAGGGTCTACCGTCTCGCTGGCCGACTATGAGAGGAACCCGGAGATGAGCGAACAGACCACCCCCGCCAAGCCGGTGGGTCCCTACACGCCGGCGGTCCGAGCCGGGGAGTGGCTCGTATGCAGCGGGCAGGTCCCCCTGCGCGACGGTCAACTCGTCGGCGACAGCATCCAGGCCGCCACCCGGCAGTGCGTGGCCAACATCGGAGCCCTCCTCGCCCAGTCCGGGGCGCGCCTCGATCAGGTGGTGAAGACGACGGTGTTCCTCACCGACGCCGGCGACTACGCCGGGATGAACGAGGCCTACATGGAGGCCTTCGGGGACCACCGCCCGGCCCGCAGTGCGGTTTCGGTGGCGGCCCTTCCTATGGGGGCCAGGGTCGAGATCGAGGCCTGGGCCTACCTGGGCTGAACCGCTGTCAGCGAAGGTCCGCGGCGGCGAGCCCTGCCGGAGGCGAGCCCCGACGTGGGCAGGGGTCCGATGGGTCAGGCGCCCCAGCGGGACTGCCCGAAGCGGTAGCCGACCGAGCGGACCGTCGAGATCAGGTTGGCCTGTTCCTCGCCGAGCTTGGCCCGCAGACGCCGGATGTGCACGTCCACCGTGCGGGCCCCGCCGTAGTACTCGTAACCCCACACCCGGGACAGAAGGGTTTCGCGGGTGAAGACCTTGCCGGGGTGGGTGGCGAGGAACTTCAGCAGCTCGTACTCCATGTAGGTGAGGTCGAGCGGCCGTCCCGACAGGCTGGCCTGGTAGGTCTCGAGGTTGAGCACGAGGGCGCCGTACTCGACCAGGTCGGGTCGGGTGCCGCGTCCGGTGCGCCAGAAAAGGTGACCGAGACGGGCGTCGAGCTCCTGACCTCGCCAGGGCGCCACGCAGAAATCGTCGAAGAGGTCCTCCCTCAACTCCAACTCGGTGAGCTGATCGGCCGAGATGATCAGGAGCAGCGGGCTGAGCGGCATGTCCCGCTTGCGCAGCGCCCGGCAGAGAGCGAAGGCTGTCTCGGGATCGAGGTCGGCGCTGATCACCGCCCCCGACCAGCCGTCGTCGGGTTCGAGTCTTTCGGCCGCCTGTGGGGTCGACACCGCCTTCCAGGGGTAGCCGGCCATATCGAGGGCCTGGGCCAGGGCGGGCGGCGCCGGATCGGGGAACAGCAGCAGCGATTCCATGTCGCTCCCCGCCGCCTATAACGACGTCAGGTAACGGCGCCACTCGAAGGCGGTTACCTCCGACTTGTAGTCGCTCCACTCGGCCCGCTTGTTGCGGACGAACCATTCGAAGACGTGCTCGCCGAGCACCTCGGCCATCAACTCGGACCGCTCCATGGCGTCGACCGCCTCCGACAGCGAACCCGGCAGCGACTCGATGCCCTCGGCCAGGCGCTCGGCCGGGGACAGCTCGTAGAGGTTGGCGGCGGCCTCCGCCGACAGCTCGTACTGCTTCTCGATGCCGGTCAGACCGGCGACGAGCACCGCGGCGAAAGCCAGGTAGGGGTTGGCCGCCGAGTCGGGGGCCCGGTACTCGATGCGGGTCGAGTCCCGCTTGCCCTTCTTGGTCGGGGGCACCCTGACCAGGGCCGAGCGATTGTTCCGGGCCCAGGAGATGTAGACCGGCGCCTCGTAGCCGATGATCAGGCGCTTGTAGGAGTTGACCCACTGGTTGGTCACCGCGGTCAGCTCCCGGGCGTGGGCCAGGACGCCGGCTATGAACTGGCGGGCCACCGGCGACAGGTTGTACTCGTCGCTGTCGTCGTAGAAGGCGTTGCGGTCGCCGTCGAAGAGAGACATGTGGGTGTGCATCCCCGAACCCTGCACCCCGGGGAGGGGCTTGGGCATGAAGGTGGCCATCACGTCGTGGCGGGCGGCCACCTCCTTCACCACCATCCGGACCGTCATCACCGTGTCGGCCATGGTCATGGCGTCCGTGTAGCGCAGGTCGATCTCGTGCTGGCTCGGGGCGTCCTCGTGCTGGCTGTACTCGACGGGTATGCCCATGTCCTCGAGGGTCAGCACCGTCTCGCGGCGCAACTGGCTGGTGAGGTCGTGGGTCGTCAGGTCGAAGTAGGAGCCGTGGTCGAGTGGTACCGGGGGCCGGCCGAGCATGGTGGGGTCGGGCTGGGCGAAGTAGAAGTACTCGAGCTCGGGGGCCACGAAATAGGAGAAACCGAGGGCACGGGCCCGCTCCAGGGCCCGGCGCAGGACGTGGCGGGGGTCGCCCTCGAACGGCGAGCCGTCCAGGTTCACCACGTCGCAGACCACCCGGGCCACCGGGTGGCCGTCGGCGAGGTAGGGGAGCAGCTGGAAGGTCTTGGCGTCGGGCATGGCGAGGACGTCGCTCTCCTGCACCCGGCTGAACCCGTCGATGGTCGAACCGTCGAAGGTCATCCCCTCCCCGAGGGCGTTCTCGAGCTCGGCCGGGGTGATCTGAAAGGACTTCGGGGTCCCGAGGACGTCGGTGAACCACAGCTGGATGAAGCGCACCCCTCGCTCCTCGACGGTGCGCAGCACGTAGTCCTGTTGGCGTTCCACCCCTGAAAGACTAGTTACGGTGACCCCCCGGACCGTCCCGTTCGGACCCTGATGTCACACAGCCGTAACACGCCCTTGACCGTCCGGTACCACTCCCGTGACAAAATAAGAGACGATCATCGCCAAGGGGCCCGATCTTTTTTCATCATCATCCTTCGCCAAGGAGCACGGAGTGACCATTAAGGCCGAGTACATCTGGATCGACGGGACGGAACCCACCCCGCTCCTGCGTTCGAAGACCAAGATCATCTCGAAGGGCGGTTCGGTCGAAGACCTGCCCATCTGGGGCTTCGACGGTTCCAGCACCAACCAGGCGCCCGGCAAGGCCTCCGACTGCGTGCTGCGCCCGGTGTTCGCCTGCCCCGATCCCATCCGGGGCGGTGACCACCTCCTGGTGCTGAGCGAGGTCCTGCTCACCGACATGACCCCTCACCCCACCAACACCCGGGCCCAGCTGCTCGCCGTGGCCGAACAGTACGCCGACCACGAGTCGCTGTTCGGTCTCGAGCAGGAGTACACCCTCTTCAAGGGCAGCCGTCCCCTCGGCTTCCCCGAGTCCGGCGGGTTCCCGGGTCCCCAGGGCCCCTACTACTGCGGTGTCGGCAACGACGACATCTACGGCCGCCCCCTGGTGGAGGCCCACCTCGACGCCTGCCTGCGGGCCGGTCTGAGCATCTCGGGCATCAACGGCGAGGTCATGCCCGGCCAGTGGGAGTTCCAGGTCGGGCCGCTCAGCCCGATCGAGGTGTCCGACCAGCTGTGGATGGCCCGGTGGCTGCTGCACCGCATCGGGGAGGACTTCGGTATCTCCGTCACCCTCGACCCCAAGCCGGTGCGCGGCGACTGGAACGGTGCGGGCTGCCACACCAACTTCTCCACCAAGGAGATGCGTGAGTCCTACGACGCGGTCATCAAGGCCGCCGAGGCGCTCGGCAAGAACACCGAGGAGCACATCGCCGGCTACGGCTTCGGTATCGAGGAGCGCCTCACCGGTCACCACGAGACGGCCCACTACAGCCAGTTCAGCTACGGGGTGTCCGACCGGGGCGCCTCGGTGCGCATCCCGTGGCAGGTCGCCCAAGAGGGCAAGGGCTACCTCGAGGATCGTCGCCCGAACGCCAACATGGACCCCTACACCGTCACCCGCCTCATCGTGAAGACCTGCTGCGCCGCGCTCTGATGGTCTGAACCTGAGGTCCTGAGGGGCTGTACCGGTCTGCAAGACTCGGGCCGGCGGTCGCACCGAGCGGCCGCCGGCCTTCGTCATAGCAGGGGGTAGTTCATTGGGGTTCGCCAGGCGCACGCCCGAAGAGGTTCTGGAGCTGGTCGCGGCGGAGGGAGTGGAGATCGTGGATTTCCGCTTCTCCGATCTTCCCGGCCTGATGCAGCACTATTCGATGCCGGCCCACGAGCTGACCCTCGACAGCTTCGAGGACGGATCGGGCTTCGACGGGTCGTCCATCCGCGGCTTCCAGGAGATCCAGGAGTCGGACATGCTCCTTGTGCCCGACCCCGACACGGCCGTGCTCGACCCCTTCCGCCAGCACCGGACGCTCAATCTGAACTGCTGGGTGAGGGACCCGGTGACCGGGGAGTCGTACTCGCGCGACCCGCGCTACGTGGCCAAGAAGGCCGAGGACCACCTGATCTCGACCGGTATCGCGGACACCGCCTACTTCGGCCCGGAGGCCGAGTTCTTCATATTCAACGACATCCGCTTCGACCAGAACTCCCACGAGGGCTACTACCACATCGACTCGGTGGAGGGGATCTGGAACAGCGGGCGCGATGAGCAGCCCAACCTCGGGTACAAGCCGAGGCACAAGGAGGGGTACTTCCCGGTGCCCCCCATGGACCACTTCCAGGACCTGCGCTCGGAGATGATCCTGGTCATGGAGGAGGTGGGCATCGAAATCGAAATCCAGCACCACGAGGTCGGCACCGCCGGACAGGCGGAGATCGACATGCGCTTCGACACGCTGTCGGCCATGGCCGACAAGCTCATGCTCTACAAGTACGTGGTCAAGAACGTGGCTCACCGCCACGGCCTGTCGGCCACGTTCATGCCCAAGCCCATATTCGCCGACAACGGGTCGGGGATGCATGTGCACTCCTCACTGTGGAAAGGCGGCGAGCCGCTCTTCTACTCGGAGCTGGGCTACGCCGGGCTGTCCGACATCGGCCGGTGGTACATAGGGGGACTGCTGGCCCACGCTCCCGCCGTGCTGGCTTTCGCGGCGCCTACCACCAACTCCTACAAGCGCCTGGTGCCCGGCTACGAGGCACCGGTCAACCTGGTCTACAGCCAGCGCAACCGTTCGGCGGCGTGCCGGATACCCCTCTACTCCAAGAGCCCCAAGGCCAAGCGGGTGGAGTTCCGCTGCCCGGACCCTTCGGCCAACCCCTACCTGGCCTTCTCAGCCATCCTCATGGCCGGCCTCGACGGCATTCAACGCAAGATCGAGCCGCCCGACCCGGTGGACAAGGACCTGTACGACCTTCCGCCCGAGGACCTGGCATCGGTACCGACAGTTCCCGGATCCCTCGACGAATCACTACGCGCCCTCGAGGCCGATCACGACTTCCTCATGGCCGGTGGGGTGTTCACCGACGACTTGATCGAGACGTGGATCTCCTACAAGCGGGCCCACGAGATCGACCCGGTGCGCCTCCGCCCCCACCCTTGGGAATTCATGCTCTACTACGACATTTAGCCTCTGACCAGCACTTTCGTGCCGAAGTGGCCGCAGATGTCCGCGGAATGTCCGCGGCACTCAGAGTTCGCTCGGGGAAAGCAGCCGCGGATCCGCTCGTTTCGGCACCCTCAGCACGCGCCCTTCAGGTAGCCGGTTGGCGGTGAGCCACTCAAGCGCTCGCGTCATAGCGGCGGTCGCGTCCTGCTCTCGGACCTGCAGCCACACCGTCCGGGCTGATCGCTGCCGCCGGGCAGCCAGGGCGCAGTCGCGGTTCGTTGTGACGAGGATCGCCTGCTTGGCGTGGGCGTACGCGATCAGGTCGAGGTCTTCGGCATCGCTGAGCCTCGCCTCCAGCGCCGTCCAGCACTGGTGGCGTCCGGCCCGCAGTGATCGGGCGACCTCGCCGGGCACGCAGTGGTCGACGAAGAAGCGCAGAAACTCGTCTCCTAGCCGGCTTCGGCTAGGGCAGCCTTGACGTCAGCTGCCGTCAGGCCGGGGTAGTTGTCGAGGATCCGCTTGAGATCCCAGCCGGCTGAATGAAGCCGAACGACCGTCTCGACAGGGATACGGGTTCCCGCGAAGACCGGCTTGGATCCCAGCTTTCCGCGGCGGCGCTCGATCACCCCGGCGCGGCGGCGCCTCTTGTAGTCGCGGTCGGCCGCGGCAGTCAGCTCCTCGCCGAAGCGCTGCAGGGGCAGGGTTCCTTCGAAGATGATCTGACCCGTGATTGGGTGGGCCCACTCGCCGGTGCCGGTCTGAATGACCACGTTGTCACCGCGTCGACCCCCGCCAGCGATCACGGCAAATCGGACGGTCGCGAGCGGTGAAGTCAACCCGGCCTTTCGCAGCTCCTTGACGATCCGGCCGATGAGCTGGAGCGAGAGGCGATCGCGAAGCCACAGAGCCACCCGAACCTCGAGCAGGTTCCGGAAGGACCACAACCGGGTGCGCCCGCGGCCACGTGCTTCGTCGATGTCCGCGCTGACTATCCCGCGGTCCAGCCAGTAGGCAAGCCGTCGCCTCGACACGCCCGTGATCCGGATCACCTGATCCGTCGTAAACGATTCCACGCTGGCAACCATGGGTCCACCTCCAATGAACACCATAATGTGCTCATTCTCCAAGGTCGTGGGCAATTGCCGGCTCGCCGTTGATCGGGGACAGGGCGGATTCGATCGCCTGTCGAGTCCGGTCGTCCTCGTCCCGGAACAGATGCCCGTACACGTCGAGGGTTACTTTGGCCGACGCATGACCGAGGCGGGTCTGGACGACCTTGATCGACGCGCCCGACCGAATGAGCGTGGAGGCGTAGAAGTGCCGAAGATCGTGAGGTGTTGGCCACTCGGGGAGTCCGGCCTTGGCGCGAGCCTTCTCGAACATCACACCGAACGGATACTGCTGGATGGCCCCGCCCCGTTCGTTGGTGAAAATGAGCCCGAGTTCAGGGTGCGAGGGCCACTCCTGAAGATGGGCCGCAATTGCCTGCCCTACGACCTCCGGCAGCGGTATAGACCGGTACGACGCCGACGTCTTCAGCGGTCCGAGCATCACCCCCTTCGTACGCACCCGCACCAGCTGCTGGTCTACGCGCACGACGCGTTTGAGGAACTCCAAGCGGTCCGTGGCCAAGCCGAAGAGCTCTCCGGGCCGAAGGCCCAGCCCGGCCCCGGACAGTACCACCGCGCGGTACCTGCCCGGGACGGCGGCGGCAAGGGCGAGAACCTGGTCCGGCTCGAGCACCTCGTCCACCGCCTTGGTCGCCGAGCGGGGCAATCGGATATCTATACACGGAGAAGCAGCGACGATTCGGTCGCGGACAGCCGCCCGGAACACCGCCACCACCCGGCCGTACACGACGGCCAGAGTCGATGGAGCGAGCCTTTCCGAGAGCTGTCTCACCAGCCCTTGGACTTCGGTGGGACGGATGGCCCCGATGGGGCGGTCGCCCAGGACGGGGTAAACGTGCAGTCGGAGATGCTGCTCGACTGACACCTCGGTCCCGGGCCCATGGATCTGCACCGAGCGCCACTTCTCCGCGTATTCCTTGAAGGTGACGCGGCGGGATCGCGGATCTATCCACTGACCCATCGTGAGGTCGACTCGCATCTGAGCCAGGAAGTCCTCGGCATCGACCTTTCGGCGAAAGGGAGTCGGGCGTTATTACGGGGAGTTAGATGATGCCTGGGTCGAGACTATCAACTTGCATCGCAGCTTTCAGGGCTGGATTCGCGCTATGGCTCAGACGAGAGGAGTTTGTCCAGGACCAAAGTGGCGGCTGCCTCCTCGATACGGTGTGTTTCGACGTTGATCACAACTGTCTCTCTCTTTACGATCGAGACAAGTTGCTCAAGGCTGCGCTTGTCTGGGGTCAAGAAGATGATTACCCTGCGGTCGGCGAAGAGTAGCGATGCAAAGCCGACGTGCTTGCGGTGCAGAGCGCTGACGAGCCGATGGAAGTCGACCATGCCTCTCGACAATTCAACAACCAGTACAGTCGTGGATGTCCGAGTTGCGGCACCGTCAGGGGGATTATCGAGGTCGGAAGGATTACTTAGCTCCACTGGTCTCCGGCAGACATAGTGCATGGTGGGGTGATCACTATTCGGCTCACAGTTCGGAATCTGTTCAGCCTTTACAGCCCCTTAGGTGGCAAGTGTTGACGATAACAGGTGGGTCGCCGGGGTTCAGTCGTAGGCGCTCGACCTGGCCGAAACGGGGGCAACGCCGCGCACGCAGGCCCATGACGCTTTGCAGCGCAGGTGTTCGTGGTTGTCGCCGGCGGTGATCAACAGGGCGGCGTTGGAGCGGATGCCGACCCCGTAGAGCGAAGGAAGGTCTTGGTGGTGTTGGCGGAGCAGCTGGGCGAGGAGTCTGGCGATCCCGGCGATCCCGGCGGTCTTGGCGTCGAGGCGAGGACTGCACGGCCGAAAGTTCGAATTGGCGACCATGCGCGCCGTCAGCGCGGCCACGGCCTGGCGGAACTCTTCGGGGTGTCGGTGAAGCCGAGGTGGCGGATCTGGTTCAGAGTGGCGATCTTGGTCGACTTGGCCGACGGTTTGGCCACCACCCGCGCCCGGATCGCCTCGACGTTGCCGTCACCGGGTTTTGGACCGAGCTGACGTTCACCCCAGGGCGGCTCTTGCCACCTCAACCGCATCGAGGGTGTCGGTGTTGCCCTGACGGCACCACTGCTGCCGGTTCGGTTGGTGCACCTCGACTACTACCATTCCGGCCCGGCGTAAGTAGCGGGCCAGCGGCGCCCCATACGAGGCCACCGTGGTCCCCGTGCGAAACCTGGCCAGCCACACCCAGCAGCGACCCGGTTCGGCTCGTCGGGAACTACTCGACGCCCAAGAGTCCGCCGATTGCGTCCAACGCGGCGGACACGTCGGAGATCAAGGTGTGGTGTTCACGCCACTGGTGGGGGGCGTGAGGTACTTACGATTGCCACTGCCATCCCTACCCTTCACTAAGCGGTTCGGGGTTGCACAGCCGCTTCCCGAGCGGCCGGTGGTCGTCCCTGTTCCCGTAGGACGATCCGCCACGATCTAAGGATCGACCACCGCCAGGGACTGGCCGACCGATCGCCTTCAAAACACGCCTACTAACAGTCAGCCGATTCCGTAGTCAGACCAGACCCAGCCGACCGTGGGCCCCGACCAGTACTCAGCTAGGAGACTCCTGACGTAATGGCCTTTGCGTCGGGGGGCGGCGGGCCGCTAGGACTCACTGTGTCAGGAGTGGCTGCTGTTGGTCCTGTGGTTACTGGGCTTTTCACTTCTCCCAGCCGCTCTGATTGTCC
>JAGWSF010000017.1 GCA_028876385.1 Acidobacteriota bacterium
CGGCCCACGGTCCGGCGGTGCGCCTCGAAGAGCCTCACCACGACCATGCCACCATCTCTGCTGCTCCTGTCGTCAGTCCGCCAGGGTCGAAAGGCCCGGACCCAGCCGTCGGACAACGGCCAGTACCGGTCAGGCGCGGCGGCGAGTCTGCTTGGGCTGTTTGGTGTGGACGAGGAGATCGACGACTTCGCCGATGGTGTGCTCCTCACTGATCGAATCGCGCAGAGGGAGATGGGTTTGGATGTGGTAGCGGTTGCGCCGACCGTCCTTCTCCTTGACCACATAACCCGCTTCGGTCAGGTCGGCGACGATGCCGTAGGCGCTGCGCTCGGTCACCCCAAGCAACACGGCCAGGTCCCGGAGTCGGGCGTTGGGGTCGTGGGCGATGAACAGAAGAGCCTTGGCGTGGTTGGTCAAGAAGCTCCACTCGCTCACCCCACCAACATTAGCAGAGCAATACTAGAAACAGATTGCTAGTTTTATCGAACAGGTGTACGGTGGCAGAGAGAGGCCGACTTGGCCACCTACCAGCAGGGAAGAGTTCGTCATGGGCATCGTTACCAGCATGTTTCTCATCGCCGTGGGCGCCATCATGCGCTTCGCCGTGACCGTACAAGGACACGGTTTCAACGTTCACACCACCGGCGTGGTCCTCATGGTCGTCGGTGCCGTCGGTGCCGTACTGTCCATCGCCTTCTGGGCCAGCTGGGGCGGCTTCGGACATCGCCGCGCCCCGCTGGCCAGCCGCCGCACCGTCCAGACCACCACGATCGCACCCGTCCAGCCGACGGAGAACGAAGTCCTGTAGTCGTGGGGGTCGGCCCGTCGCGCTGTCGGCGGGCCGACCGTCTGGCGGCCGTCGTCGGGCATCGCCATTGCTCGAGACGGCCATGCCCGTTGGCTACCGGGGCCAGCGGTCGGTGAGTGAGGCTGGCGCCCAGTCGGGCCAGCGGCACGGGCCGATCGGTACGCCGCCGGCGAACATGGCGACCTCGTCGGGCCCGTCGATCCGGGAGTTGTCGAAGATGTGGGCGAGTTCCGTCCGGGTGATGGCGTCAGCGACGAGTGGCCACAGTCGGGCGTATCGGCTGCGGATCTTCTCCACCGGGACGTCGTGGCCGCCGGCCAGGACCCGGTGCGCCACCCTCTGCACCGATTCGTGCTCGGGCACCGCGAGCACGTGCAGCGTCACGGTGTAGCCGGCCGCTTGCGCGTCGGAGATGAGGTCGAGCTTGGACGGGTGGGAGAACACCGTCTCAGCCATGAACGGCACCCGGGCGGCGATCAGCGCTTCTCGGGTGGCGGCCGCTACGGAGGCGGCCTCGTAGGCGTGCCCGCTCGGATCTTCGGGCCAGCGGGCCGCGGCGATGGCATCGGCGTTGACGAAGGTGACCCCCGGGCGGAGCGGGGCGAGGACCAGTTCGACGAAGGTCGACTTGCCGGCGCCGTTCGGGCCGACCACCAGGTCGAGACGCACCAGGGGCGCTATTCGAGGGGGCTGGTGGTGCCGTCTGGGTGGTAGCGGGTCAGTCGGCCGTGCTCGTCGAGCGCGACCGTGGTCACGCCGCGCCCGGCGAGGATCTCTCCGAAGCGGATGCTGCGGGCCGCCTCTGAGATGGACGTGTCGAGCTCGGCATTGAACACCACCCGCTCCTCCGCGCTCAGCTCCCGCTCGTCGAGCTCACCGGCGAGCGCGGCCTCGACCCGGCGACGGGCGGCGGACGTCTGCGCCGATACGGCGCGGCCGACGCGGGCCCAGTGGTCGAGCTGCTGCTTGGCCGAGCGGGACTGGCGCGCCCCCTCGACGGCGGCCGCGTCCATCAGGTCGGCCGCCACACGGGTCGGGCGATCCGTCGCCGTCTTCACCACGAACACCTCCTTGTCGCACAATGCTACGCCGTAGCAGGGTGCTACGCAACGTCCGACACGGCTCGCCGGCCGGTGTCCGGACACCAGATCGCACCCGTCCAGCCGGCGGAGAAGAAGTCCGGTGCCGCTCGGGGGTCGCCGCCGTGGCGGCGTGTTGCCGACCGACTGGCGGCATTAGGCCATCGAGTGTCGGAACTGCCCTAATGGCCAGAGTTCCTTGATGCCGTGTGGCCGACCTGTTGACCTGCCTGGAGCCGGACCCGTCCGGCGACGGCAACAGAAGGAGCAGGCCATGGACGAGCAGGAAGAGCACGAGCTGGTCGAGCGCATCGGGAAAGGAGACCTGATCCTCACGACCGTCGAACAGGTGGCCGAGATCTTCGGTCAGCTCCCCGAGGCGCTGGCCGAGTGGACCCCGTTCGGGTGGTTCACCGTCCCCATCGAGTCGACCTACCACGTGATCAAGGCGATGGACACCCAGGAGCGGGGCGCCGGGTACCGGGGTCTGGCCTACGGGATGATGTACGGCGCCCTCGGTATGGGCACCCCGTCGCACACCGTGCAGCTGAGCGAGAGCGGCGAGGACCAGCGCCAGCTGGACCAGGACGCCTGGAACAAGGGGGCGGCCGAGGGGGCGGCGGCCATGGCCGACGTCGTCAACCGCAACCACCTGATCAGCCGCATCGCCGCCGACGGCCACGACCCCCAGCGCACCCTCAACGAGATCTTCCAGGAGCTCTGCCGGGGTTCGGGTGACGACGGCGGCGCCGGTCTGGCTGCGGTCTACGACAATCTCCCCTGGCCCGGGCCGGAATAGCCCACGGCGTCGAGCCGGGGCCGGCCCGGGCGGTGGACCGGGCCGGCTCGGGCCCGGCCCCGGGCGGTGGACTGGGGACAGCTCGGGCCCGGCCCCGGGCGGTGGACCGGGGACAGCTCGGGCCCGGCCCCGGGCGGTGGACCAGGGACAGCTCGGGCCCGGCCCCGGGCGGTGGACCAGGGACGGCCCCCGGCGGTGGACCAGGGACGGCCCCCGGCGGTGGACCGGGGACGGCTCGGGCCCGGCCCCGGGCGGTGGACCAGGCCGTTTACGGGCTGTTGGCCACGATCGGCCCGGAGGAGCAGGTCGACGGCGGGGTGGCCCCGCTTTGGATCTGGGCCAACCAGTTGGAGTAGTCGACGAAGGAGGCCTCCACCGAGCCCCGGTGGTTGACGCTGGTGTAGACGTGGTAGTCGAGCGGGGTGCCCGACGCGCACAGCGAGGTGGCCAGGCCGTTGGTGAACACCGCTGCCACCTGGGTGTCGGCCGAGCCCTGGGCGATGAATACCGGGGCCGTCGGCGGGTGGCTGGCGGGCTCCTGGCCGGCCAACCAGCTCTGCAGGATGGCCCAGTTGGGGCTGGCCGTGTTGAGCACCTCGGGTATGGTCAGGCCGTTGGCGATCACGTAGTCGCGCAGCTGGCTGAGGCAGCCGGTCCGGGCCTGGGCGAGCAGTTGCATGCCGGCCGGGGTGAGCAGCTGCGACGGCTGCACGGCCGGGTCGGCGGCCTCGGCGCCGAGGAGGATGACCGGTATGAAGGGCAACCCGGCCGAGGCGCCGGGGACATTGGCGAGCAGGGCCGACACGATGATCCCCGTGTGGCTGGCCGGGGCCATGGCTACGGCGCCGAGGAACTTCAGCCGCGGGGCCCGGGCCTGGGCCAGGGCGGCGGTGAACAGGGCGGCCTGGCCTCCCTGGGAGTGGCCGGCCACGAACCATTTGGTGCCCACCTCCCGGCTGAGCTGGCGGGCCGCCCCGACGATGTCGATGACGTTGTTGGCCTGCACCTTGCCGTCGAGGTAGGGCTGGATGCCGTTGAAGCTGGCGTAGTCGGTCTGGGCCACCACGTAGCCCTGGTTGACCCAGGAGGTGAGGCTGAGATCGATGCGGCCCAGGTAGTCGTGGTCCAGCCCGGTCGAGGTGTCCTGGGAGGGCTGACAGGCGGGGATCACCCCGGTGGTGCCGTGGGCCCAGCTCAGCACCGGCCAGCCGCCGCGAGGGGCCTCGCCGCGGGGCAGGGAGATCAGCCCGGTGACGACGATGGGATGGCCGGAGTCGTCGGAGGAGACGTAGCGGACCGAGTAGGTGGCCGCCGCGCCGGGCAGGGCGGCGGCGGTGGTGATGGGTTCGGCGGACAGCAGGCGCCCCGGGGTCGTCGGCCCGGGCGAGTCGGGGGAGCCGTCGTCGTGGCCGGCGCCGGCGGTGACGACGCTCAGCGGCTTGGCGCCGGTACCGCACGCGGACAGGGTGAGGGCCACGGCGGTCACGGCCGCGCCCAACCACAACGGTGCCAATCTCTTCCTGGACATCAATGAACCTCCCTATTCGACGGCCCGAGGCGGCGCGCAACGGGTCCGGGCCAAGCACCCCCAAGTCCCCCCGATGCGGCCGTGGCCGGACCCCACCGTAACTTAATGCAACAACTGTCGCAATAAAGAGTTGTACGGTCTTGGACCATGAGCGTGGACAGCCCCCGTTCCCTCAGCCGCCCCGGCGGGCGGTCGGAACGCATTCGCGAAGCCGTGGGGGCGGCGGTCCTGGAACTGTTCGGGGAGCGGCAATTCGCCTTCGGGGTGGCCGACGTGGCCGAACGGGCCGGGGTCCACCGGGCCACCGTCTACCGGAGATGGCCGACCCGCGGCGAGCTCATCGCCGAGGGTCTGAGCTCGTTCTTCCGGGTCGTCTCGGTCCCCGACACCGGGGCGTGGGCGACCGACGTGCGGGCTCTGGCCCAGACGCTGGCCCACTTCTTCTCCGACCCGGTCGAGATCGGGGTCGTCAGCTCGCTCGCCGCGGACTCCGACCCCCGGGCGTCGGAGGTCATCCAGAGGCACTGGCAGCCCTACGTGGAGGCCATGATCGCCATGGTGGATCGGGCCAAGGCCCGGGGTGAGGTGGACCCCGGCCTGTCGTCGGGCCGGATCGTGGAGATGCTCACCGCTCCGTTCGTGATGCGTACCGCCCTGGTCCGTATCCCGGTGACCGACCGGCAGATCCGGGAGGTGGCCGACCTGGTGATCCGGGCCACGTCTGCCGATCGTCAGCTCCAAGCGATAGTGGATGTGTGAGCAGGGAGGCAGCGCCATCTGTTCACCTCGGCGGCGTTGCCTGTCGCCACCCGGCTACGTCTCTTCGAGCGGGCCGTGCTCGACACCCTGGTGGAGGGCGGAGTGGCCCGCAACCGGGCCGACGCCCTGGTGTGGTGCGTCAAGCTGGTGGCCCGCCACCAGGAGGAACGGCTGGCCGACTTGCGCCAGGCCATCTCCACCGTCGAGAAGGTAGGCAGGAGGGACCCGAACGGGGCGTGAGGCCAGATCCGCCGGCAGGGGGCTCGCGGAGGGCTAATGCGGTGGCCCCCAAATCAGTCCCAAGTGTCCGGCACGGCAACAACCAAACGGCGCCAAGACATGGACGTCGGCGCCGCCGGCGGTTCAGAGAGTGGCTCGTAGGTCTCTGAGAAGCACTTGCAAATCTGGCCCGTCGCGGATGCAGGTATCCCAGACGATGGACGCCCGCAGGTCGGGTAGGGATCCGTAGACGAGCTTGTCCCGCATCCGGATGGGCCCGGCGAAAGGCTCGGTTCCGCCGGGGATAGACCGCTTGCGGCAGTACTGCTTCAGTTGGCTGCCGACATTGACCCATAACAGAACTAGCGCCAGCTGTCGGTCCGAAGAATCATCAAATCTGTGACGGCTGCCGGCGACCCGCTCTGCGATGGCCTCTAGAGCAATGATGGCTGCATCAAGCTCGTCTGCTCCCGGTTCGTCAGCGCTCACGCCGCTCTGTTGGCCAGTAGCGGACCCCCATCGAGGCGGGTGGCGGTCTCGGTATCCGAGAGTATTACCGACACGCCCGCTTGCAGCACGGCCTCGGCCTCCAACTCGAAGCGGGCGACGTCGAGGTAGGTCTGGCCTTCGGCGATGTCGGCGATGATGCGGCCGACACCCGCTCGGTGGAGGTTCGACAGGCCGTGGCGGACGCCGAGATCGGTCAGCACCTGCGCGAAACGCACGATCTGTTCCTCAGTGGCCGTCTTCACAGCTATCACGGTAGTAGTCGAGGTTGTCGCTGGCACCAATTTTCAGCGGCCACCGTCAGTCGCCACCGTTCAGTCGCCACCGTTCAGTCGCCACCGTTCAGTCGCCACCGTCGAGAAGGTAGGCAGGAGGGACCCGAACGGGGCGTGAGGCCAGATCCGCCGGCAGGAGGTCAGAGGCTGATCGTCGCCCCTAAGCGATCATCGGTTGTATACTTGTTTACATGTCTACAGCTACTGCTGATCCCATCGAGACCCTGTTCCGCACCGCAGTACCGGAGTCGTGGTTCTCGGCCCCCGTCCAGGTCTTCTCCGACCAGGAGGAGATCGTGGTCCTCGGCGCCCTGCCCGCCGAGCAGCCGGTCGACGCTTTCCGCAAGGAGACCCGGGCCGAGCGGATGGCCATCGCCGCCCAGGCCGAGCACACCTTCCGCCGCAAGGTGACCTGGGGCGTCGAGCAGGGCGACCAGCGCCACCTGTTCACCTCGGCGGCGCTGCCCGTCGCCACCCGGCTGCGCTTCTTCGAGCGGGCCGTGCTCGACACCCTGGTGGAGGGCGGAGTGGCCCGCAGCCGGGCCGACGCCCTGGCGTGGTGCGTCAAGCTGGTGGCCCGCCACCAGGAGGAATGGCTGGCCGACCTGCGCCAGGCCATCTCCGCCGTCGAGAAGGTACGCCAGGAAGGCCCCGACGGGGCCTGAGGCAACAGCCGAGCCGGGCGGCCGCCCGGAGGTCAGAGGATGGGGTGGGGGTCGTTGAAGCCGGTCATTTTGTCCGGGTTGGCCAGCATCCACAGGGACGTGATGCGGCCGTCGAGGGCCTCGCCGGTGAACACGATGGGTCCGCCCGGGGAGTCCACCACCACCGAGGTGCTCGAGTTGATGTAGGCCAGGCGGGTCGGGGGATACTCGTCGGGCCGGGGACGTGACTGGAAGCCGAGCAGCCTCCACCCGCCTCGGAGCAGGCGGTGCACCCGGGGGGCGCCGACCACCGGGTGCCGGGCCGCTCGGCGGGCGGGGCCGGCGTCGGAGGTGAGCACCACGTCGGGATGCAGGAGGCGCAGCACCCGGTCCTCGTCGTCGGCGAGCACCGCCTGCATCAGCTCGACGAGAAGCTCGGCCGCGGCCGGGGCGGCGACGGCCCGCCGGGTGTCGAGCCGGGCGGCGCGAACCTTGCGGCGGGCCCGCGACACCAGCTGGCGGCAGGCCGCCTCGCTCTTGCCGAGGACCTCGGCGACCACCGGGTAGGGCTCGGCGAACACGTCGCAGAGGAGGAAGGCGACCCGCTCGGACGGGCCGAGGGTGTCGAGCACGACCAGGAACCCGAGGGTGAGCGACTCGGCCAGCTCGGCGGTGCGCTCGCCGTCGGACGCGGTGGGGACCGGGTCGGGCAGCCACGGCCCAAGGTACTGCTCCCGGCGGCGGCGCTGGGCCCGCAGCCGGTCGATGGCCAGACGGGAGGTGACGGTGGTGAGCCAACCGGCGGGGTTCTCCACGCCAGTGGCGCCGGAGGCGGCCCAGCGCAGCCAGGCGTCCTGGACCACGTCCTGGGCGTCGGCCGCCGAGCCGGTGATCCGGTAGGCCAGCCCGGTCAGGCGGGGGCGTTCGGACTCGAACACCTCGACGTCTCCGGGCCGGGGGTCGGGGCTCACGGCACCCGGTGGTAGGCCGGCCGCCCGATCCCGGCCCCGGCGGCCAGCGTCCCGGCGTGGCGGCCGCTGGCCATAGCGGCGTCGGCCAGCCACCCGGTGGGGCCCACCCAGTCTCCGGCCAGGTACAGGCCGTCGGCCACCACCACGCCGGGCCGGCCGGCCAGACCGCTTCGGGGGTCGGGGAGCAGATGGGTCACGACCATGTCGGCGAGGAAGCGCTCCTCGACGATGTGGTCGTCGCCGACCCCGGCCAGGCGGGCGTGGTCCCGCAGCTCCCGGCGGTCGGTGTCGGCGTCGCGGGGGCCGTAGCGCATGACGTGCACCACCGATCCGCCCTCGGGGGCCAGATCGCCGGGCGGGCTGTGGCGGGCCAGGTAGAGGGGCTGGTCCAGGCCGAACACCAGCGGTAGGCGGAGGCCTCGCACCCCGAGATCCAAGCAGGCGGCCCGCACCGCGGGGCCGATGTTGTCCCAGCCGGGGTCGATGCCCAGCAGCCGGCGGGACGCCGCCGGGCTGCCCGCGGCGACCACTACTGCGGCCGCCCGCAGGTCCTCGCCGTCGGACAAGGCCACCTCCCAGCCGCCCGGGACGGCGTTGATCCCGGTGACGGTCTGGTGCCGGCGTATGGTGCCGCCGGCGGCTGACACGGCCGATGCCAGGCCGTCCACCAGGCTGGCCCAGCCCCCGTCGAGGTAGGAGACCCCCCGCAGCAGGCCCAACTTCAGCTGGGTGATGGCCAGATCGGCGGGCAGGGCCCCGAGGTCGGCGACGTAGGTGGAGACCCGGACGGCCATGCCGGCCACGTCCGGGCCGCCGCGCAGCGACTCGACCCACTCCTCAGCGGTCCGCCCCGACCACCGGCGGGCCGAGGCCACGGCCAACTGCGCCGTAAAACGAGCGAGCGGCGCGCCGGCCAACCTCACCAGGGCGCCGTCGCGCACGCCCCGGGCCCCCCGGAGCGGCGGGCGGTGGCCCCGGTGGGGTACGCCCATCTCGGCCAGTATCGCCCAGGCCGGCCCGCCCCGGTAGAGGGCGTGGGGACCCTGGTTGAAGCGGTAGCCGCCGCGGCTGTCGGTGCGGGCCCGGCCGCCACCCCCGTGGCGTTCGATCACCACCACCCGCCGTCCCGCCCGGGCGGCGGTGGCCGCCGCGGTCAGGCCGGCCAGACCGGCGCCGATGACAACCACCGCATCACTGTCATTTCGTTCCATGCCCCCAATGACGACGCGACTGGGCCACCTGTGACATCGAGAAACGCGACAAGCGCGCCGAGGGGTCCCGCATTCACTGCGAGGCTGTCGAAGCGAGACCAAGGCGTTGACATCGGTTTGACACACGGGTGGGTGTGTGGGGTGATCGGACTGAAGCCGTCTTCGAACGGCGCCGTTCGATTCTCGGGGATGACGCCGAGGTTCCCGACGTTGCCGCTGCTGTCCGGGCCATGGTGAGGCCGACTCGTTGCCGGCGACTCCACGGTGACGGCCGCCGGCACGGGTGTGCGACC
>JAGWSF010000175.1 GCA_028876385.1 Acidobacteriota bacterium
ACGGCCGCCAACCCGAATCTCCAGCGCCTCTGACACGCCTGCAACGCCAAGCCAGGGGCAGCGAACCCCGGCCCGGGGGCCTTGAGCGCCACCGGACCGGGGTTTCGTCACTGGAGGGTCCCACCTTTGGGAAGGACCCCCCGGCGGGGTGTTTACGAAACCCATAGTCGCTGGTCAGGCATGGTGAGACTTGGGGGTTCGGCGATTGGTGCACGCATTTAGCGGGGTTGTTTGCACACCTTGACCGCCGCGAGTAGATCGCCGACTCGAACGAGGGGTGGAAGGTGTGCATTTCCTCTGTCGGAGCATCAGCGCCGGTGGATCGTTGTGCGGCTTGTAGCTTGACGGGGGTGGCCGCCGGCGTACACATGTGCCGTCGTTGGGAGGCTGGTTCGCTGCCGACAGTTCCACATCTTCACGGCGTCGACGTTCGCGAGGTCCGAGCAACCGATGCTCTGGCCGTTGGCCGAGTGATGTGGGCGGCGTTTCGTGGTTCCTCCGATGACGAGTTCGACACGGTTGCCGATGCAGAGGCCGAGGTGTTCCAGACTCTCGACGGGAAGTGGGGCCCGTTCTTGGCTGAAGCCAGCTTGGTGGCCGTGCTGGCCAGCGAGGTCGTCTCTGCCGTGCTGCTCGTCCTCGACGATGCTCATGATCGGGCGCCGTTACTTGCCTTCGCGGTCACGGCGCCCGAGCGTCAGGGCCAAGGGCTGGGTGGCTGGTTGATCGAGAACGCAGTCCGGAGTCTCGATGCCCTGGGTATCACGGAACTTCACCTAGCTGTGGCACCAATGAACCGTGCCCTACGTCTCTACGAACGCCTGGGCTTCGCGGAGGTCGGGCCCTGATACCAGTCTGACGACCTGGGTGTCGACCTTGGCGGGCGGACTATGCGCTGCGTCGCTGATCTGTGGCGCTCTGCCGGCGATCCGGTGAGCCTGCCGTGCCGAGGTCCTGTTCGCTATTGTCGTCTCGTGCACACCTTTCTCGATTGAGCCGACCGGTTACCCGTCCCGTGAGTGGGGCGTGTGTCGATCCGGTCACCGTCCGAGCGACGGTCGCTGGCCCGCCGGACTCAATCGAGGAGCTCCCACATGTCGTTCTTTCCTGGCGCTGCGGCCTACGGCCGCCTGTTGCGCTTACCCACCGCGCGACGCGCCGTCGTCGCTTCTTCCGTCTGCCGACTTTCTTTCGGGACGCTCGTGCTCGCTCTGCTGCTGGCTGTCGAGCACGCCACCACGTCGTTCGCTGCCGCCGGTGCAGCAAGCGCCGTGTTCTCTCTCTGCACTTTGTCGGGCCCAGCCAAGGCCCGCTTCATCGGTGATCAACATCAGCGCGGGCCCGTCGTCATCCTGAGCGCCGCCTACGTCAGCTCGCTCGGCGGCTTGGCGTTGCTGGCCGGTAACGATTTCCACAGGGCGGCGTTGTTCATCGCCTTATCGGCCACGGCGGGCCTGTCCGTCCCACCTGTAGGGGCGATGATGCGCGCTCGGTGGGCCACGATCACCGCAGTAGCGGACCGTCAGCGCGCCTTCGCGCTAGACCTCGCTTTGGAGGACGGGCTGTTCTTCGCCGGTCCGCTCCTTACCGGAGCCCTCGTCGCCGTGGGTGGCCCCGTGATCGCCTTATGGGTGACCGCCGCACTCTTCGCTGCCGGTGCCAGCTTGCTCGTTGCGGGTCAAGCTGCAATGGCGCGGCCGGGCGCTCGACATCCTCGCCACGCAGACCGTCGGTCGAAGGGTGTCCTCCAACCATTGCGCTCCAGCCGCGCCCGTGCCGTTCTTCTCGTGCTGCTCGGCGTCTCCGCCGGGGCCGGCGTCATCGACGTCGCGGTCACCGCTCGTGCCGTGCACGATCGAACACCTGCCGCCGCCGGCTATGTCCTGGCCGCTGTCGCCATGGGCAGCGTCGTCGGGGGTCTGACCTGGGGGCACGTAGCTCATCGGCTCCGCCCAGGCTGGCAACTCGCCGGGCTCGGCGGGCTGGTGGCGGCCACTCTCGCAGCCAGCACTGTCGCTCCCACCCTTCCGTCGCTCGCGGCCGTTTTGATGGTCAACGGCGCCGCCCTGTCCCCGCTCCTGGTCGTCGTATACGTCATCGTCGATTCCATCGCCGGTGACGACAACCGGACCCTCCTTTCGACGTGGGTCAACACAACCTTCAATGCCGGTGTTGCTGCTGGCGCGGCCGCCGGGGGCGCCCTGGTGGCCTCGACGGGACCGGCGTCGGCCTTCCTCGTCGGCGCTGCCACCGCAGCAACCGCCGCCGCAGTCGCCATCCTGGTAAGGCATCTCGTCACGCCCGGGAGATCCCAGACCGGCGGAACTTAGGCGAGAACTCTCAGAGGTGCCTGGCGGCGGCGTGCACCGCAGCGACGCAGTCGTCGAAACTGGGGTGCGGGGCGCCAGGCCATAGCAACTGGCCTGACACCCGCTGCTCGTACTCCGCACGGGCGATGGGGACGTGCGGGCCGTTGTTGAAGGCAGGGCTGGCGGCGAACCCGTCGACGGGACGGGGGCTGGCTGCTTGCTCGGCGGCGATGGAGTAGGTGCACACATCCCTGGCCATCACGTCGACGCCTGATGCTGCGACATCGGCGAGGACGTCAGAGGCGGCGAGGAGTTGGTGGACGTCGTAGTAGTGGCGGGCTGCACGGCGGGCCGCTTCCGGGCTCTCTGCACTGTGGGCGGTGTGGAGTAGCACCAGCTTTTCGACCAGGGTGCGTGCCGGTCGGAGCACGCGCACCTCGACCGGTTCTGCCTCCGGGAAGCCAGAGATCTGCTCACCGGCGTGTTCGGCCAGAAGGGACCTCAGCTCGGCGATGTCGGTGGGCATGGCTCCGCCCATTGATCCGAGCTCGAGGAACACCCCGTCGCTCAAGCCCGCGCCGGCGGGCTGGCCCCGGTAGTGGAAGCGGGCGCCGCGCTTCTCGCCTTTCCGGCACGCCTCGTTGACGGTGACGGCTTCGAGGCCGGTGGCGGCCGAGGCGCCGTCGACGAGGCGTTTCAGGATGGAGTTGCGGGCGTCGATGCCCCTGGCAGGTAGCACGACCAGCATGTCGACATCCTCGGAGAACCGCCGGATGAGCTTGTACGCCTTGGAGAGGCTGGTGCCGCCCTTGAAGATGGCGGTGACGCTCTCGCGGGTGGCCTGCTGGGCCACTCCGCGCAGGACCTCCGTGACCCAGAAGTCCTTCTCGACGTGGCTGGCAGGGATCCCCGTGACCTCCGCCACCCGGGCGGCTAGGGCGTTTACGCCGTCTGGGTCTTCGACCAGCCGGTCCGTCACAGGCTGACGGCCAGCTCGTCCCAGTGCCGGCGGGCCTGCACGTGGTGCTCGTCAGCAACCTCGGCTGCGATGAGCTCTGGGCGGACCTTGCGGGTCTTCACCAGGCGTTGGACTGTCTGTCCGATTTCCTCCCAGGAGGCCTCGGCGGAGTGCGGTTCGCGCAGCACCTCGAGTACGGCCACCTCGGTCGGGTTTAGCTTCCGTTCGCGCCGGGCGAAGGACCGGGCGGTGAAGCGGACCCCGGGCAGGGGCTCGGGGGTCTTGCCGGGCGCAGCGATCTCCACGGTCGCCGGGACCTGTGTGGTTAGCCCGAGTTGATGGGCTGCTGCCACGCCGGCGGGACCCGCCCCCGGGCCGGCGACGGCGAGAGCCACCTCCAAGGGGCTGGGGGCGCTCATCCCGAACCGGGTCGGCGTTCCACGCCAGTACAGGCCCCGGCGGACGCGGCGAAGCTCACCTCTGGTGCTGAGCCGGCTGAGCTCGCTGTCGACTGCTCGGGCGGAACCGGCGAAGTCCTTGCTGCGCAGGAACGTTCCGGGCTTGGCCGTCCTCACCCGTTCGCGCACGACTGCAGCGACCGCTGGAGCCTCCTTCGTCGTGTCCATGACAGGATATTGTACCGGGAACCTCGCGACATTGCCAGCGGCTGGCCGGTTGGCCGTTCGATATTCAGGGCCCAGGCCACGTCGGGGAAGCGCGTTGCAGGGACGTTTCACGCCCGTTGCACAGCGGGCTAGGATCGGACATTGTGGACGAATCGGGGGAACGGGTAGCCGACTTCTACCGGGCCATGCACCGTGAGGCGTTGAGCCCACTGGCTACAGAGGTTGAGGCCGCGCAGAGGGCGGCCGAAGAGGCGGACGAGCTGGAGCGTGCCGCGGCGCAGGCCCGGAGCCGGGCTGCTGCTGCAGCAGAGAAGGCCCGGTCGGCTGCTGTGTTGCTCGCAGGCCTGAACGATATCGCCGAGCACGCGCTTGCGGAGGTGGGTCTGGAAGCGTCGGCGCTGCTGGCAGACTGCCGGCAGGAGGAGGCCGAGTTGCTCGGTCGACTCTCAGCCCTCGATGGTTCGCAAGGCGACCTTCCCATCGAACAGGCTGCAGGGGTGCAGGAGGCGGAGGGGCCGGTACGGCCCTCGGAGCCCCCGTCGGCGCGCAACGAACAGCTGCTGCTGGAGATCATCGACACGGAGCCGGACAGGGTGTGGATCAACGCCGAGCTCGGCGAGAAGTCCGGGTTCGGCGGCTCGACAGTCCGGAGCGGGCTCGGTCGCTTGGCGGCCAAGGGCTACATCCTGCGACCCGGTCCGGGCCAGTCCATGACGAACCGGAGGACGGAGTGATGCCTCTGGCTTGCTGAGGACCCCTGTGCTGGCGGCCGTAGGCCATCGCCGACACGTGCCTCGGCGCGTGTCGGCCTTGGGCGGACACCCGAGGCCGACGGTTGCGTTCCCCAAAGTGGATTCAAGGACGCGCTGAAAGGATACCCCCGCCCGGGGACCGGCGCGGTCTTTGACCGAACGCGCCCGGATTGCGGCGCGGGAAACGGATTGTGCCATGGCTCAGCCATCGGCGCCGGGACGGCGGCAGAGGCC
>JAGWSF010000176.1 GCA_028876385.1 Acidobacteriota bacterium
ACGCCAACGGCCTGCTCAACTGGAGCTGGGGCTTCAACGTCATCGCCGTCATCGGCTGCGGGTTCCTCTCGGACAAGGTCCGGGTGCGCAAGCCGTTCATGGTGATCGGCGGTGTGGGCTCGGCGGTGATGATGGTCATCTACCTGGCCCAGGCCAGCCACCCGACCACCGGTTACTACAAGCTGGCCATCCTGGCCGCCATCTTGTCGTTCGCCCTCGGCGTGGCCTACGTGCCCTGGATGGCCAGCTTCACCGAGACCGTGGAGTCCCACAACCCGGCCCTCACGGCCACCGGCCTGGCCATCTGGGGCTGGATCATCCGGGTGGTGGTGTTTGGTTCCACCATGATCCTGCCCTCGGTCATCAGCTCGATGAACCCGCTGGTCACCTACGGCCCGCAGGTGCAGGCCTACGCGGCCCAGTACCCGGCCTTCGCCGTTCCGCCCACCGCCCTGGCCACGCTGGCCAAGGACCCGACCAACGCGGCCGCCCTGGCCCAGGCCAAGGCGGTGCTCGGCCCCAACTACATCAAGGATCTGCTGGCCCTGAAGGCCGCTCCGCCGTCGGTCATTTCCTTCATGACCGCCCACGGTGCCTCGGTGGTCAAGGCCAAGACCGAGAATCCCGGCAAGTGGCAGAACTGGTACTGGATCTGCTTCGGCGGGATGATCTTCTTCCTGCTCACCGTTCCGCTGATGCGAGGCCGCTGGACCACGGCCAAGGCCAAGGAGGACGAGGCCGCTCACGAGGCCATGGTCCAGGCCGAGATGGCCAAGATGGGCCTCACCGCCCACGCCTGACGACGAGGCCACCTCACAGTCCAAGCAGTAGTCAGGAGCCGGGGCCGCAAGGCCCCGGCTCCGTCGCGATCAGGGCAACTTTCAGCGCACGGTGGCGAAGAACCGGCGTAGCTCCTCGACGAAGATGGCCGGCTGCTCGAAGGCGGCGAAATGGCCACCGACGTCGGGCTCGCCCCAGTAGCGGATGTCGGCGAACTGCCGCTCGGCCCAGCGCCGGGAGCAGCGGAAGATCTCCTTGGGGAACACCGATGCCCCCATGGGGACCGACACCGGACCAAAGGGAGGGTTGCGGATGGACTCCCAGTACATGCGGGCCGACGATGCGCCGGTGGCGGTGAGCCAGTAGAGCATCACATTGTCCAGGATGCGGTCGGCGCCCAGGGCCCCTACGGGATCGCCGTCGGTGTCGCTCCACGACCAGAACTTCTCCAGTATCCAGGCGCACTGCCCCACCGGGGAGTCGACCAGTCCGTACCCGAGGGTCTGCGGCCGGGTGCCCTGCTGCTTCATGTAGCCGGAATCCCACTCGTTGTAGTCCTGGACCCGGGCCATGGCCGACTGCTCCGTCTCGGTCATCTCGCCGTCATCGGGCCCGGGGAAGCCGAGCACCATGTTCAAGTGGATGCCGGCGAGGTGACCCGGGTCCTGCTGGCCGATACTCGTGGTGACCATCGAACCCCAGTCCCCGCCCTGGGCGCCGTAGCGCCCGTAGCCGAGTCGGCTCATCAGCTCGGCCCAGGCCCGGGCCGTGCGCTCGATCCCCCATCCGGTCTCCGCCGGCTTGTCGGAGAAGCCGTAGCCGGGAAGTGACGGTACGACCACGTGGAAGGCGTCAGCCGGGTCGCCGCCGTCGAGGGTGGGATCCACCAGCGCCGGTATGACCTCGAGGAACTCCACCACCGAGCCGGGCCAGCCGTGGGTGAGGATCAGCGGGAGGGCCCCCGGATGGGGCGACGTGACGTGGATGAAATGGACGCCCAGCCCGTCGATCTCGGTGCGGTACTGGGGAAACGAGTTGAGCCGGTCCTGGCGGGCGGTCCAGTCGTAGCCGTCCCGCCAGTAGCGGCAGAGGTCCTGCAGGTATCCGAGGGGCACCCCCTGGGACCAGTCGGCGACAGTCGCCGGCTCGGGCCAGCGGGCGCGGTTCAGTCGCTCCCTGAGGTCGTCGATGGCCGAGGACGGAACGGCGACTTGAAACGGCTCGATTGCTGTGCTCATCGTGGCTCAACGTAGCCTCTCCGGGTGACCATCCACCCGATCGCCGGCGGCCCTCTCGCCGGCATCCGCGTCCTCGACCTGACCTCGGTCGTAATGGGCCCGTACGCCACCCAGGTGCTCGGCGATCTCGGCGCCGACGTCATAACCGTCGAACCGCCACGGGGGGAAGCCAACCGGTCCATGGGGCCGGGGCCGATCCCCCAACTCTCGGGGGTGGCGCTCAACCTGCTCCGCAACAAGCGCAACATCTCCATCGACTTCAAGCACCCGGCGGGCCTCGCCGCCCTGCTCGACGTGGTGGCCACCTGTGACGTCATGGTGACCAACCTCCGTCCCGGCACCCTGGCCCGGGCCGGCCTGGCCTACGAGGACGTGGCCTCCCGCCGCCCCGACATCGTCTACTGCCAGGCCCACGGGTACCCGAGCGACGGAGCGCGCTCCGACGAGCCGGCCTACGACGACGTCGTGCAGACCGAGACCGGCATCGCCGACGCCACCTCGAGGCTGACGGGACGACCCATGGTGTCGGCCACCATCATGGCCGACAAGGTGTGCGGTCTTACCATCGTCTACGCCGTCAGCGCTGCCCTCTACCGGCGGGCCATGACCGGCGAGGGAGAGCGCATCGAGGTGCCGATGGTGGAGACCATGACCGCCTTCACCCTGGTCGAGCACGGTGCCGCGGCCATCCCTGTCCCGCCCCTCGGGCCGGCCGGCTACAGCCGGGTGCTGAACGAGGAGAGAGGGCCGTGGCCCACACGGGACGGCTGGATCATGGCCCTGCCCTACACCAAGGAGCACTACGACTCGATCTTCGCCGCCGCCGGACGTCGCGACCTGCTCGGCGACGTCCGGTACTCGACAGCCCGCCTGCGTATCGACAACGCCGCCTTCCTCTACCGCGAGGTGGGGCAGATGATGGCCGAGAGGACCACCGGCGAGTGGCTGGAGTTCTTCCGGGAGCAGGACGTCCCGGCCGCCCCCGTGGCTTCCCTCGACGCGCTGGTCGAGGCCCTTCCCGTCGAGGTGCATCCCGCCGCCGGCGCATTCCATTCCATCCCGCCGGCGGTCCGCTTCCAACGGGCCCCGCAGTCGGTCCGCCGACCCGCCCCCCTAATCGGCGAGCACACCGAGGAGGTGCTGATGGAGGCCGGCTACGACGCCGAGGGCATCGCCTCGTTGCGCTCGAAGGGGGCCCTCGGGACGGTCCCCGCCGAGTTGTCGTGAGCCACCCGCAGCGTGGACCACACCATGACCGCGGCGAGCAGGGCGTACGCCGCCAGGGCGTCGACGGTGAACCAGACGGTCAGGCGCAGCGACAGCGACAGTCCGAGCTGCTGCACCTGGCCGGCCGTGAGGCCGAAGTAGGACGGGGAAACCGGCTGGTCGACCTGGACCACCGCTGAGGCCAGCTGCGCCGCCAGAACGAGCAGGCTCCCGCACACCGCGGCCGCACCGACGGCCTTGTTGCGCAGGCGCACAGCCACCGCCGGAACCACCAGCAGGCTGACCGCGGCGAGCACCGTTCCGACGACCTGCTGCCAGGGCTGATGGCTGAAGGCGTTACCCAGGTCGACCCCGACCGACCTCCCCGTGACCGAACTGGTGGCCACCGCGTGGTCCCACGCCGGCAGGAACGCCCCGGCGGTGACGGCGGCCAGGATGATCACCAGCAGGGTCCACGCCGCCCTCTCGTGATCGTCTTCGGCAGCGCGGGGGACGCCGGGCTCCTCGGTGGCCCCGCCCGTCGCGCCGACGGCGACCGCCACAGGGACGGACGCCAAATCGGGCTCGGGGCGGGCGTCACCAGCCGCAATCGGCGCCGTCCAGTCGATGCTGTCGGGCGTGTCAGCCCCGGCCAGGTCAGGCCCGTAGGCGGCAGCCCCGGCCGGGTCAGGCCCGTAGGCGGCGGGCCCCGGTTGGAGGCCGGACCACGGCTCGGGGGCGTCCGCGCCCTCGGAACGCCTGGGAGTGCCGGGGGTGTGGCGGCTCCGGGCGGCGGCCACGGCCAACCCGGCGGCGACCGCCCCCACGACCCACGCCGCTTCCATCAGCCACAGACCCGAGCCGACCGTCTGGGTGCCGTAGCGCAGGGCGTCGCCGAGGTCGGCGACACGGAACCCGAGCTCGGTGGCTGCCACCCCGACCGCCAGGGCCGCCGCCACCGGCGTGCGGTTGGGCCCGGTCAGGCCGATGACCAGGGCCAGAGCCCAGGCCGCCGCCACCACCGCGTAGATGGTCGCCTGGTCGGGTTGGGACATGAGCGAACCGGTCCCCACGAAGTAGGTGGGCGCCATGGCGACGACGTGCAGCACCACCGTCGCCACCAGCCCGGCGGCTGCGACCAGGTCCAAGGCCGACGGCCGGCGGGAGGCGACCGAGGAATGTTCGACCGTTTCCATCCCCTCTGACTACCACCCCTCCGAGGCGGCCGGCACCTGAATGGCGTAGGAATGACGCCAGTCGGCCAGCAGGGCCAGCACCGCGGTGACCAGGAGGAGGGGCTGATCGAGCATCACATGGTGATAGGCCAGGGGAATCTCGATGACCGGGGCGGTCCGCCCCAGCAGCTGGTACATGTGCCGCCCCACGTCAGGGGTGACCAGGCCGTGCTCGGCGCGCAGCACCGCCACCCGGCAGCCGATGGCGCCGAGCGTCTCGGCCCCGATCTGGGCCAGGTCGCTGAAGAATGCCGGGTCGAACTTCCACGTCCAGCCTCCGTCGGCCGGACGGATGGAGTGACGCGCCACGTGATCGACCACGTAGGGGAGCAGCACCGGCTGGTCGGGCACGGTGCGGAAGTGGGACAGGGCCTCTTCGGGTGAGGGGTAGGTGCGCAGCGGCCCGAACGCCTCCCGGCGCCGGCTGGCCACCTGCTCGGGCGGCTCCTCGTGGACCGGGGAATCGATCACTATCACCCCCTCGAAGTGGTCCCCGTAGAGAGCCGCGGCCCGGAAGGTGGCCAGGCCGCCCAGGCTGTGGGCCAGCACGACCGGCGGCTGCGCCGAACCGGCCGATGCGCCGGCCAGGACGGCGATCTCCTCGGCCCAGACGTCATGGGTGTAGGACGCCCGACGCCCTGAGTCGCCGTGGCCGGACAGGTCGATGGCGGTGACGCAGCACTCCCGGGCGAAGAACGGAGCCACGTGGTCCCACCACCGGCTGTTGGCACCCCCGCCGTGCACCAGCAGCAGCCCCGGCCGGGACGGGTCCCCCCACCTGCGGAAGGCGATCGGGCAGCCTGACACCTCGACCTGGCCGACCTCCGGTTGATGGTTCAGGGCCTGAGTGAACCACTCGGGTACCTGCTCAGCTCGCATCGGCTCACAGTACCGGCCAGCGCCGTCCCGCTCGCCGGGACGTGGGCCCGGAGAGGCGAACCGCCGGACCATACGCTAAGCGCGCCACCGACTCTCTGACTGGAGGCGTACATGCCGGTTCAATCGCTCGGCTACATAAGGATCGCCGCCGAGGACGTAGACGCCTGGAACCGCTTCGCCGTGGACTTCCTCGGCCTCGAAGCCGTCAAAGGGGACACCTCGGAGTACTCCTATTTCCGTATCGACGACCATCCCCATCGACTGGTGATCATCCCGTCGGCCCAGAACTCGGTGGAAGCCATCGGGTTCCAGGTGAGCGGGCCCGAGGAGATGGACCTGATGGTGGCGGCCGTCGAGGCGACCGGGACCAAGGTCACCGTCTTGGACCAGTCGGCCTGCCGGGACCGGCGGGTGACCGCGGCGGTCGCCTTCGACGATCCCGGCGGAAACCCTGTCGAGCTGTTCTGGGGGGTGGCCCTGGCCCACCGACCCGTCAACACCCCCAAGGTCTCGTCGTTCGTCACCGGGGACCAGGGCATGGGCCATGTGGTCCTCACCGTCGCCGACGGCCAAGCCGCCTACCGGTTCTACACCGAGACCCTGGGTTTCCGGCCGCGCAACACCATGCGCCTTCCCGCCGCGCCAGCCGCCGACGGGACCCCGCAGTTCGAGACCCTGTGGTTCCTCGGCTGCAACCCCCGCCACCACACCGTGGGGCTGCTCCCCATGGCCGGACCGGGACGGCTCATCCATTTCATGCTCGAAGCCGCCACCCTCGACGACGTGGGACGGGCCTGGGACCGGGCCGAGAAGATGGAGCTGCCCATCATGCAGACCCTCGGCCGCCACACCAACGACCACATGGTGTCCTTCTACGTCATCGGCCCCGGCGGCTTCGTCGTCGAGGTCGGCTACGACGGCTTGAGGGTGACCGAGGAAGTGCCGGTGTACGAGATCACCGAAGGCGAGTTCTGGGGACACAAGTTCATCAACTTCCCCACCCTGTAGACCTGTAGACGTAGCGGGCCGCCTCAGCTGCGGCCCATGCCTTCGACCACGACCCACCCGAACGTGAACCGGCCGGCGCCTGAGGCGCCGGCCGGTTCTTTCTGATCCCCGTCCGGGGATCCGTTACTTGCTGACTTCGCTCAGCGGAATGTTGTGGTAGGTGCCGCTGCAGTCGAAGCCCGAGGCCGGCTCGACCCGCACCCACTGGCTGTTCTGCACGTTGGCCATGACCACGCAGTGCGTGCCCTGCTTCAGGCCGGGATCGGACGGAGCGACCAGGCCGCCGGCGCTGAAGTTGTTGATGTTCTTGAGAGCCGACAGCACGGTGCTCTGGGTGACGCTCGAGCCGGCGTTCTGCATGGCCTGGACGAGCAGCTGACCGGCCGCCCACGCATCCACCGAGTAGAGCGTCGAGGCGGCGCTCGGGTGGGCGTTGGCCATCCACGTCAGGTAGGTGTTGACCGCCGGAACGGTGGCCCGGTCCTGGCCGAGGTACATGGAAGTGAACAGTGCCGACCACAGGACGTTGTTGGCCAGGGAGGCGTTTCCGAGCAGCTTGAACAGGTTGGCGTCGTAGGCGGATGCCCCGTAGACGACGTCAGGGTGGAAGTTCTGCTGGGCCGCCTGCTGCAAGAAGTTGGCATCGCTGGTGTCAGCAAGGTCGGTCATGTCCACGAACTTCACGCCCTGGGCCTTCATGGCCAGGATGTAGGTGGTGAAGTTGGTGGTCAGGTCGGGGATGTCCCGGACATAGAGGTACTTGTAGCCGAGCGACTCGGCCGTCAGTTGCTCCTCCTTGCCGTTGGCTGCGGCGGCCGCCCCGACCAGCTGAGCGGCGTGGGTGACGGCGTCGGGGAACTTCTTCTTCATGTAGTCGAGGCCCGTGGTGATAGCACCGGGAGGCGTGGACTCCCCGGCGAACACGTTGGGGACCGAGTACAGCGTCGGGTCGAGGGTCAGCGCCTGGATGTCGATCATGTTCGGGTTGGCCTCGAGCACCTTCTTCCCGCAGGTGTCCTCGAGCGATATGTCCCCGATGACGGCGAACGCCGACGTGGCGAAGTTGGTCATGGCGTTGGTGTAGGTGCTGCAGTTGAACCCGTCATCGACGCGATCAACCTTGACCTGACGGCCGGCGATGCCGCCGTTGGCGTTGACCCACGCCACCCAGGCGTCGAGACCGTCGAAGGCGCCTTGGAACAGGCCGGGGACGGGACCGGTGGTGGTGGCGATCTGGCCGATGGTGATGGTGGTGGCCGTCACTCCGGGACCGCTCAGCGTGCCGGTGACCTTGGGGTTCGGGGGCAGCGTGGGATACGACGACGGGTTGGCGTTGGCCACCGTCGTGGCGGAACTGGTCCCGCCCCCCTTGGAACTGGAACTCGAGCAGGCGCCCAGGCCCACTACGGCGACGCTGGCCAGACAGGCCAGAGCGGCACGCCTCTTGTGCGGTATCACTATCAGGTTTCCCTTTCTGAGTTGTTACTTGGCCCCCGAGCCGAGATAGAGCTCGCCGGCGGCGGCTCCCACCTCGTCGGGGGTCCCTTCCATTTCGATCCTCCCCTGGACCATGATCGCCGCCCGCTCGGCCACGCCGAGGGCGGTGGCGGCGAACTGCTCGACCAGGAGAATGGCGAACCCCTCGTTGGCGATCTGGCCCACGAGGTCATACAGCTCGGCCACTATGAGGGGGGCCAGGCCCATGGAGATCTCGTCGAGCAGAAGCAGCCTCGGGTGGGTCGACAGGGCTCGGGACATGGCGAGCATCTGCTGCTCGCCTCCCGACAGGGTGCCGGCCAGCTGCTTGCGCCGCTCGGCCAGACGCGGGAACCGGACGTAGGCCGATTCCTCGACCTCGGAACGGCGGAGACCGCCCTTGAAGGTCCACATCCGCAGGTTCTCGGCCACGGTGAGGCTCGGGAAGACGCCGCGGCCCTCGGGGACGCTGCAGATTCCGGCGCGGGCGAGCTGCTCCGGTGGCTTGCCGGTCACGTCCTGGCCGTCGACGAGTATCCGACCTTTGAGCGGCTTCATGCGACCGCCGACGGTCCGCAGAGTGGTGCTCTTGCCTGCGCCGTTCGGTCCGAGCAGGGCGAACACCTGTCCGGCGCCGACGGTCAGGTTGACGCCGCGGAGGACCTCGACGCGGTCGTAGGCGGCGTGTACGTCTTCGATCTGCAGGGCCGGCACCGCGGTGGTGCCCGCAGCTGGGTTGGCCACCCCGCCGTCGCCGACGGGGTCGTCGGGGATCACGATTCCGACCCGGCGCCGACCGGCGCGCCCAGATAGGCCTCTTGGACGGCGGCGTCGGCCTTGATCTCGCTGGGTGTTCCGGCGGCGATGATCGAGCCGAAGCTGAGGACGTGGATGCGGTTGCAGAGCCGCATGACCATCTCCATGTCGTGCTCGACGAGCAGGATGGCCAGGCCTTCGGACGTCAGGCTCTCCAGTAGGTCTCCGAGGCGGGAGCTCTCGTTGGCGTCGAGGCCCGAGAACGGCTCGTCGAGAAGCAGCACCTTGGGCTCGCAGGCCAGAGCCCGGGCCAGTTCGAGCAGCCGGGCCTGACCGGTGGGCAGGACGTCGGCCTGCACCCCGGCCATCCGGGCCAGGTCGACGCGGCCGAGCAGTTCGGTGGCCCGCTGACGGGCGCCCCGGCCGATGCCGCCGCGGTTCTCGACCGCGACGAGGACGTTCTCCAGGGCGGTCAGGGAACCGAACACCTCGAGGCGCTGGAAGGTCCGGCCCATACCCAGCTTGGCCCGGGCCCGCGGTCCCTTGCCGGTGACGTCCACGCCGTCGAGCAGGACCCGCCCGTTTCTCGGTCGCTGGAGACCGGTGATGACGTTGAACAACGTGGTCTTGCCGGCGCCGTTGGGCCCGATGAGCCCGGTGATCCGGTTGCCCTCGACATCGATATCGACATCCATGAGGGCACGGATGCCTCCGAAGGCGACCGTGACGCCGTCAACCTGCAGCATGACTCAACCTCTCCTCCCCCGAGTCGGCAGCCAGCGCACCGGCCGCTTCGGGGGGTTGGGCCTCCTTCGAGTTCCGCCACCTCTGGAGCAGTGTGTTGCCGCCGAAGGTGCCCTCCGGGTTCTGCGACACGCCGATGGCGGCCAGGCCGACCAGCAGGTCGAAAGCGTCCCGGGGGTGGGTCAGGTGCTGGCCGAGGAGAGGGCCGAGCGAGAACACGATGCCTCCGAACAGCATCCCGGCCGTGGTCCGGATGCCCCAGACGACGGCGATCAGAAGCAGCGTCAGGGACAGGATGAACTGGAAGTCGTTGGGTCCCACCTGGGTCTGGGCGCCGGCGTAGAGGGCGCCCCCCAGGCCGGCGATGGCCGCTGAGACGATGAACACGCCCAACTTGGATCGGGTCATGTCCACACCGACGGTCAGGCACGCCGCAGGGCTGTCGTTGATGGCCACGAGCCGCCGACCGAATCGGGATCTCCGGAAGGTCAGGATCAACGTGGCGATGAGGGCGAACACCACGGTGAGGGCGATGAGCAGGGTCCGGCTGCTGGTCAGGCTGAACCCGAAGACGTCGGGCCGGGCCACCGAGATGCTCCCGGCCACCCCGAAGAACTGCGGGTTGCCGAAGAAGTAGGTGTCCATACCCTGGGCGAAAGCCAAGGTGGCGAGGGCCAGATACAGACCCCTGAGCCGCAGCGACGGGAGGGCCACCAGGCCCCCGACCGCCCCAGCCAGACCCATGGCGGCCAGGATGCCGAGCAGCGAGCCGTGGGTCCCTCCGACCTTGGACATGGCGTAGGCGCCGAGCCCGGCGAAGCTGAACTGGCAGAGGGAGACCTGCCCGCCGTAGCCGGTCAGGAGCACCAGGGACAGCATGATGATGCCGAGCGACACCCCGGTGTTGGCGTAGGACAGGTTGTTGCCCGACAGCAGCCTCGAGAACAGGACCCCGGCGAGGATCAGGGCCCCACCCGCGATGAGCGACTCCCTCAGGCCGACCACCCGGGGGGCCCGCACCATGATCCGCCGGGACAGCACGGCCCGCGACTGGGGCAGGACCAGGATCACCAGGAGCAGGAAGATCATCGGCGTGATGTTGGCGAAGTCGTTCCACACCAGCGTGCTCGGCAGATAGCCGAGGGCGTAGGAGTACAGCACCCCGAGCACGATGGCCCCGACGAAGGTGAGGGGCAGGCTGCGCAGACGCCCGACCATGGCGGCGGCGTAGCCGTTCACCACCAGGAGGGTCAGGTTGGTGATGTCGAGGGCGCCGTTCTGGGGGGCGATCAGGATGCCGGCGAGGGCGGCCAGGGCACACCCCATGGCCCAGCCGAGCTGGGCGAAGCGGGCCGGGCTGGCCCCCGTGAGGGCGGCCAGGTCCCGGTCGTCGACGACGGCCCGGGTGGCGATGCCGGCCCGGGTGTAGATGAAGAACAGGCGCAGGAAGACGGCGGCCAGGATGGCGGCGAGGACGACGATCACCTGCTGGTAGGTCAGGTTCACACCGCCCACCGAGACCTGGTGGCCGTTGAAGAAGCTGGGCAGGTTCCTGACCGTCTGCGGGTTCCAGATGGCCGTGGCCAACGCGATCCCGAGCAGCAGCAGGGCGATGGTGACCGTCAGCTTGGCTTCGAGAGCGGCGTTCTCGAGGCGCCTCATCACCAGCCGCTCCAGCAGGGCGCCGATCAACGGGGCGAATATGAAGACGGCGATGATCAACGACAGCAGCGACGGGATGTGCCAGACCCGCGACAGCTCGTAGAAGAAGAAGGCGGCGATCATCCCGATGGCGCCCTGGGCGAAGTTGAATATGCCCGACGTGGTGTAGGTGACCACCAGGCCCATGGCCGTGAGGGCGTAGACACACCCGTAGGTCGCGATGCCAGCGACGGTGAGTGAAATGAATTCGTTCATTGCCCTGCTGCGGTTCCCCCCGAAAAGGATGCGACTCGGGCTAGAACATATCGAATGGCCCCAACCCGCTGAAGGCCGGTGGCCGGGCCGGTCTCCGACCCGTTCCGTTGGGTGACACGCAACGGTTGGTCCGGGGCGACGGACAATCCTCTCAATCCTCCGATTTCACCGGACGACCGGTTGGACCGGCGGTAAACCGTCAGGCGGGTCCGATCTGGTCGCGGCCGCGGGAGATGACCCCGGGGACCCGTTCGGCCAGGCCGTCGGTTCGCCCCTCCCGGCGCCAACGCACCGACGCCTCCAGCTCGATGGCCAGCGCGGCCGCGGTGGCCTCCGCGTCGAGGCGCCGGTAGGTGTCGTAGATGCCGAGGACGCCGGATCGGTTGTTGGCGGCGATGGTGAGGGCCAGGCGCCGGGCCGACGGGAGAAGCTCGTCGTGAGCCACGACCTCGGTGACCAGTCCGGCCCGTAGAGCGGTCGCAGCGTCGACGAAGTCGCCCGTGAAGCTCATCCGTCGGGCCATGGCCGCACCTACGCGTTGAGGTAGAAGCACGGTGAGCCCCCACCCGGGCATGACCCCGACCCGGGCGTGGGTGTCGGCGAACTTGGCCCTCTCCGAGGCGATCAGAAAGTCACAGTTGAGAGCCAGTTCGAGGCCGCCGGTGACCGCCACTCCGTTGACCGCGCCTATGAGCGGCTTGCCCAGCGATGGCCACGGGGCGCTCGAAGCCGGCTCGGAGGCACCGCCCCCTTCCAGGAGCCGGCTGTTCAGTCCCAGCTCCTTCAGGTCGAGACCGGCGCAGAATGCCGGGTCGGCGCCGGTGAGGATCACGACCGCCACGTCCGCTCGTGCCGCCAGGTCGGCCATGGCCGACTGCAGCGCACCCAGCAGCTCTGCCGACAGTGCGTTGCGGGACTCGGGGCGGTTCATGGTGACCACCGCGACCTCCTCGGCCACCTCGACGAGCAGGACCCCCGTGTTCACCGACGGGCACCCACGCCGGCGCGCCTCATACGTCCGGCCAGGACAGCCACCAGAACGGCGGCGATGGCCACCTCGAGCAGGAGGGTGCCGAGCCAGCCGATGGCCAGTACGTGCTGGCCGAAGAAGCCTCCGAGAATGCTCCCGCACAGGCCGGCTCCCACGGTCGCCAAGAAGCCGATGGGCTGGCTACCCGGCAGGACCAGGCGACCCAGACCGCCGACGACCAGCCCCACGACAATGGTGGTCAGAAGGGCCCACAGCGCCATGCCGATGATCGGTAACACCACGAAGAGGAGCACCAGCACCGCGAATATGGCGAGGATCACGGTCCCAAAATACCGTCGGGTCGGGGAGATGGTGGACCTTTGTCTGCAGGTAGCTTGTGGACATGTTCGACGACACGACCCGCGAGCTCCTAGCCAGCAAAGCCTACGCCGCGTTCACCACGGTCACCCCAAGCGATCAGCTCTCCACGCAGATGATGTGGGTCGACGCCGACGACAGCCACATCCTGATCAACACCGAGGTGGAACGCCAGAAGTTCAAGAACGTCCGCCACGACCCGCGGGTCGCGGTGATGATCTTCGATCCGTCCAACCCATACCGCTACGCCGAGATCCGTGGCCGGGTCGTGGGCACCATCACCGGCGTCGAGGCGCGTGAGCACATCGACAAGGTGAGCCACAAGTACACCGGGGGCCCTTACGCCAACCCGATCAGCTCCGAGCGGGTGATCCTCCAGATCGAGCCGGAACGGATCCGCAGCCAGGGCTGAGCCGTTTGGCCGCGAGGCCTGAGGGGAAAAAGCGTCTGCATGAGCGGTGAAGAGCACTCCCCCACCAACCCGAGCGACGCCACCGAGGCGGCCGAGGCCAAGGAGGCCAAGGCGCCGCACACCGCCGACCGGGAGCCCACCAGCGAGGAGGAGCGGGAGGCGCCCGACAGCCCCTCCCCCGAGACCGCGGCCCACTACCAGGAGATGGCCGAACGCGGGGCCCGTGTGAAAGGCGAGGGCGAACTGCCCTAACCCCGACAGGGGGCGACCCCCCAGTGCGACGCCGCCAAAGCCGTCGAACCGGCCAGACGGCCAGACGGCTGGTCGAGCGGGCTGATCTGGTCAACTCGGCCCGACGCCCCGGAGACAGAGGTCTGTAGAAGGGCCGCTGGGCCTTCGTGCACGAATCGCGCCCGCCCTGCGGTGCCGGTAGTTGCCCCCTTCCGAGGAATTGCGCCCCATCAGGACTATTCCGAGAGCCCGAGAGCGGAATCGAACCGCTGACCTACGCATTACGAGGGCGTTCCAGCGGGTTTGGCCGATCAGGGGCTCATCGTAAAACCCCTGCTCAGAGGCCATTTTCTATGCCGGACAGTGACGCCAAATCCGGCCGTATTCCGATTCGTTCGCGCACGGATCGCGCACGACAACTTAGCGAAGGTAACGGTTCTACCGGCGAACGGCTCCGCTCGTGATGCCAGACGGCGTCACGCCCGCCACGCTCTCGGGGCCCCCGCGCCCGCTGTCGCGGCCGGCTACCGGTCTCGACGGGACGTGCCCGCCTCCCACCAATCGGGCTTATCGCCTTCGTCACGGAAGTAGGTGAGATTCCGAGCCGCTCGGAGCCACTGAGCCCCGCTATACCCGCAGAACTTCTCCAGCTTCGCGGCGCTGCGCTTGTAGTGCCCGATGATCTCGTCGAGATCAAAGACGTCTATCTCGCCAGCATCGAACTCAGCGAAGCCATCGCGGATGTGGTTGAGGAGAAGACGCAGCTGCTCGTCGTGATAAGCAGCGATCATCTTCCTGGCCGCCCGCCGCTGCGCCTTCTCGCCACCGGCGTGGAGCTCGTCATCAGCTGCCATCGGGCCAAACGGTAACAGTGGTACGCACCTCGGCGTTCTGCGCTCCAGTTCTGTACACGGAAGGCGAGATCAGAGGCCATCCGCACTTCCCGGAACCGTCGTTAGGATCGTCCTGGAAGCCCGCCCAGGCCAGGGTCGGCAATGTCCAGATGGGATAATCGGGCGCGATGACGGACCCGGGGCGCTCTGAGCTTTGGTGGCACAGCAAAGCCGACCGGGCGCGTATCGAAAGGCTGTCGGATCAGATCGACGAAGCCCACCGCCTCGCTGAGGCGGCAAGAAATCGGCGCTCCGGGATAGGTGGTGTCGCTGGCCGTCGAGGGCTTGGCCGCGACAGAACTACGTCGAGCTACCGGTCTCCGTTAGCCGCGTTGACAGCCACTCGGTCATGGCGACTTCATCGATGTCGCCGGCGGCGACTCCGAGCATCTGATTGACGGCGTCATCTGTGTCGACTTCGAGGTCGCGATCGTTGAGAAGGCAGAACATGGTCAGGCAACCCCAGGCCAGTCGCTTGTTGCCGTCAGGTAGAGGGTGGTTGCGAGCGATCCGCACAGAGCACCGCGGCCTTGGCGGTGAACTCCGGGTACAGCTCGTAACCGCCGAAGCCGGCTTGGGGGGCGTGCAGAGCGGAGTCGAGCAACCCGACGCCGGCCGCCTTGGCTAACACGGCGTGGTCGATCCCGGTGACGGCCTCGGCGATGACGAGCGCCTCGGCCAAGGTGAGATACCTCACTCGGCCAGACGATCCAGGATTTCCTTGTCTCGCTCGGTGATCCGGCGCAGGTGATCCATGAACGTCTTGTCGGCCCTGACTTTTTCGACCTCGGCGACGAGCGCGTCGACTACTACCGCGTTGACGCTGACGCCTCGGCCGCGGGCAACTACTTCGACCTGGTCGGCAAGCTCCTCGGGGAGTCGCACGGTCGTGGTCTTTCTCGTCATACCATCATGATAGCACGGCGTCACATGGTACAGAAGGTGAGCGCAGATCACGGGGCAGGCTTTCTCGCGTCGAGGGTGAGGCCCGAGCAAAATCGGCGATATGTAACACACCAGAACATCATGTCAGTGGTCAAGATAACGCACAGACATCAGCCATCACGGCAGTTGAAGAAACGACATAACGCCGATTACTTGTCGGTCCACGCGACGGGAGGTTCGCCCTGTGGCCGCAGTTCGGCGCTCCACCAGCTCGGCTCGGTCGAGGTCCACGTCGCTTCGTATCTGATCCCTGTGTCGGCTTCGACTCGGGCAAGGAGGGCTGCCTGCGCTTCTGCTAGCGGAGTGTCCGGCGTCAGGTCCCCCAGGAAGCCATCGAGAATCCCCGCCTCGTTGTGTATGGCGAACCGGGCCAGGGCCAGCTCGACTTTGGTGGCGCTGCGACGGTCGAGGACCTGGCCGAGCCAACGCTCTGTCGGCAAGCCGGCGGCGGCCGCTTTTGACCGCCACCGGGCCTTCAACTCGTCGGTCGTCTCCGCCCCGTTCTTCCTCTTGGCCGACCTGGGCTGGTAGGCGGCCAGCTGGTAGACGGCGGCCCGCTCATCACCGGTCAACGACCGGCCCAGCGCGGCTTCGCGCTCGCCGGCCAGGCGGGCGGCGGCCGCTTCGACCTGCACCCGCCGCTTCGAGAACTCCCCGATCAGCCCTTCAGGGACGCCGATGATCTCGGCTCCGCCGTTGTCGTCGACGTCGTCCCACGCAACACCGAGCCGGGCGGTCAGCTCCGCCTGCAAAGCGGCCTTGTAGAGCAACCCGGCCGCCTTCTGCACCTCGTAAAGCTCCCGCCCGTCGACGGTCAGCCACCGTCTGCCGGAGACGGCGTGGACCTTGTTGGCCACCAACACGTGACTGTGCAGTTGAGGATCACCGGCTCGCGAAGTCCGGTGCACGAACAGAGCGGAGAGGTACCCGCCGGTGGCCTCCTGGACGGTCCCGCCATGCCCGCGGCGGCAGAAACCGGCGTGATCCTGCAAGAACTCCAACGCCGCAGCGACCGCCGCGTCGTGGCCCTGGCGGACCTGATCGGCGATCTCTGCCGGGGCCAGAGCCCACAGGACCGACACCGATTTCGGCGGCGAGAACGACAGGGCGTAACCAGCGACAGCGGCCTTGTCCAACCCGAACGGGCGACCCAAACTGTCAGCCGTCACGGGGTGGCAGCCCTGTCCGAACAGCCGGGACAGACCCTCCGAATCGACCTCCCCAAACAAGCCGAGATCGTCGGCACCGCGGCCGACCCAGCGGCCCGCCTCCTCACCGTGACCGACGAAATAGTCCTCCACCCCCGCGGCGACCTCTTTGGCGTAATAGGCCCAGCCGTCCGGGGCGATCTTCGCCAGCCCCATCACCTGACGGTCACCTCCACCGGCGAGGCCCACCGGTCGCACCCCGGGTGCCGAGGTGTCTGCCGGGGGTGGAAGGAGAGCCGGGCATGTAAGGAGTGGCGGGAGGCTGAGGGGCTGGAGGGAGGGGGATTCTGGGGAAGGGCGGGACGGGCATGAGGGGATGGGCGGTGATGGGAGAGGACGGGTCTGGGGGCGTCGATGACGTTTTGTGCTGCCGTACGGGCCCGCTGTATCGAGTTGGTTGCCGGCATCGCCTACAGCTCCGGGCCGCCGGGGTCCCGCCGGTGCGCCTCTGTATACCCGGACGCCTTCTGGCCGGCCAGGGTCGATCTAAAGACGGTCCAGACGCGCCTCGGACACGCTGACCCGCGCCTAACCCTCGCCGTCTACGCCCAAGCTGTCCACGACGCGGACCGAGACGCAGCCGCCCGTCTGGACGAACGGTTCTTTCGCCAGTCCAGCAAACAAGTCAGTAAATGAGCCATCAACGTTCGATATAGTGAACATATGGATTTCCAGCGGCCCGTGGAGGCAGTGATCCCGGGCGCCACCGGGCGCTTGCTGGCCGCCCTGGCCCGAGTCGACAAAGAGCTCCCAGT
>JAGWSF010000018.1 GCA_028876385.1 Acidobacteriota bacterium
GGAGGATGCTGAAGGTCACCGTCCATGACCACCACCCATGGACTGTCGGCGGCCGACAGCCCGTCACAGACGGCACCCCCGAGACCCCCCCACCGCTCGTCGGTGTCGCGGTGCACGACGCTGATCGGCAGGGCGCTGGCCTCGGCCACGGAGCGGGCCCGGCGCTCGGTGTCGTCGTCGGAGTCGTCGACGACGATGACCTCGGCCCTCAGACCGCCGGTCACCTCCTCGATCTGGCGGAGCAGCTCGGCGATGCTGTCCTCCTCGTCTCGGGTCGGGATGATGATGGTGAGGTCGTTGGTCATATCAGGAAGAAGCTTTCGGGACGGACGCCGTATCCGACGGCGAATGGATTATCTTTCGAACTTGAACCTGCTGGGCGCCCCGTCCGAAGACGGCGACGACTCTGCTGTGAGCGATGGCCGCCGCCGTTCGGGGAAGCGCCACCGACTTGCCGGATATCTGGTCGCGCATGGCCGGGGTCACCAGCAGATAGTCCAGATCCCGCCAACCGCCGGGCAATTTCGTCAGCGACTCGGGGTCGAGGTCGTACTGGTAGTACGCGATGGCGCCGCGCCACTGGTGACGGAAGCCGTGGTGGATCAGGTCGACGTAGAAGATCGGGTCCACCAGAACGTTGGCGTTGTGGGGGATGTGGGAGATGGCGTACTGGTCGGCCATCTCTGCCGGACCGACCAGGTTCACCGTTGCTTCCCGTCTGATGCCCGAGGCGTACTCAGGGGTCATCGCCACCGCCAGGGCTACGACGGCGGTGAATGCAGCGACCCGGCGCGGCGTCACCCGCCGCTTCCCTGCCCCGGCAGGTCCCCCAAGCCAGTTGAGCACGGCGCCGAGGCACAACGCCAGGAAGGGCAGCACGCTGATGATGTACATCCCGGGGAGGTAGCCGCTGGACTTGACCACCACCGCGACACTGATGGCCACGGCGACCACGATCGGACGCATCCGCGCCACAGCCGTCATCAGTACTGCACCGGTCAGGCCGGCGATCGGGAGCCACCAGTCCAGATGGAACCAGGAATCGACCAGCTGGAATCGCGACGACGCCACGTTCCAGAGCGAACCCGATCCGGCCCGGCTGAACAGCTGCGCCCAGATCTGCTCGCTCCACAGCGACACGTGACCGGAGCCGGGGAAGAACTCGCCGCGCAGCAGGGCAAAGAGAGGATAGAGAAAGATGATGGCCACACTGCAGGTGGCCATGGACGCGATGGCCATGACGCGGACCTGACCAGCGGTGCGTTGTACGACGATGTAGAGCAGGACCGGCAGGTACAGCAGCGTGGTCTCCTTGCTGAGCACGCCAACCGCGAAGACGGCTCCGGCACCGACGTAGAACCACTGCCGGCGGGCCGGGTCGAGAGCCAGGTACAGCGCTCCGAGCAGAAACGGCAGGGCGATGTTGTCCAGGTAGACCTGGCGCGCAAATGACACCGTCAGGGGCGACCACCCCCAGGCCAGGACGGTGAATGCCGCCACCACCCTCCGGAAGCCGAGCCGGCAGGCCACCCCGTAGAGCAGAGCGGCGTCGGCCACGGCGAGCAGGACCATGACCGCCCTGGCGTCGAGTACGGCCATGCCGGTCCCCGTGATGCCGAGGGTCTCGGCCAGCCACTCGAACGGAGCCATCATCGCCCAGCCGAGGAAGGGATGGTCGTAGGAGTAGGTGTAGGCCTCGATGCTGCCGTGCAGCACCGACCATGACTGGCTGGTGTAGATGCCCTCGTCGCCGTTGAAGCCCGGCCAGCGGGTCAGGCCCGAGGCGTCCACCACCCCCACCGCTACAGCCAGGAAGGCGACGATGACGGCGTCGATCCTCTTCGGGATCCTGACCGAGCGCCTGGCGCCAACCCGGCGCGGCTCGGTGAGGGCCGGGAACGTCTCCTGGGCCAGATCGAGGCTCACGACGCTACCCGGTCGTAGACGGTGAGGTCGATGATGTCCTCGATGTGGCTCCCGGTGTGTGCGGTCTTCTCCCAACGCAGATCGCCGAGCAGGTACTTGACCGCCGCTCTCGCCGCGGCATAGGCGCTCATCAACTGGTAGATCGGCGTGGTCACCACTAGGAGCAGGTAGTCGATCAGGCGAACCTTTTCCCCGATCTCCCGCCCGAAGAGGTAGAGCATGGTGGCGTCGAGCACGACCAGCATTACGGTGGGAACGGCGGGCAGGAAGGCGATCATGGTCGCCCACAGGGGCGACGGCGCAAACAGCGCCACCACGACCCCGAGGGGGATGATGACCCCGGAGATGGCCATTATGGACGGCTGCCACAGCAGCCACCTGGCGAAGCGGCGCCGACCGGCGGTGGGCAGCTGCCGCCAGACGCCCTTGCGGATCGTCTGCATGAAACCGAGGTTCCAGCGGGTGCGCTGCTTGACCCAGCTCCGGATCGTGGTCGGTGCCTCCTCGCGCGACACCAGATGAGGCTGGTAGGCGACGCGGACGTCGTGGCCGAGCACGGACAGGCGGACACCGATCTCGGCGTCCTCGGTGAGCATCTCGGGGTCCCAGCCGCCGACCTCGTCGAGCAGGCTCCGGCGGAAGAACACCGTGTTGCCGCCCATGAGCATGAAGTGGTGGGCGGCCGCGAAGTGCATCTTCGAGCGGTGGTTGGCGTAGTACTCGAGCGACGAGCGCAGCGCAACCCACGACGCCCGGTGATTGACGATCATCACCCCGCCTTGAACCACGCCGATCTCGGGATCTTGCAGTGTGGCGTCGATCTGGGACAGCAGGCCGGGAGCGGACAGCGACTCCGCGTCGAGGATGCCGACCACGTCACCGGTGCACGCGGCGAGGGCGGCGTTGAGCTGCGTCGGCTTGTTGCGGACGTCGCTCTGGCTGACCGCGAGGGTGATGCGACCCGGGTACAGGTCCATCAAACGGCGGACCACTGCCAGAGTGTCGGGGTCGTCGTAACCGACGCTGCAGACGGGCTGGACGGCGGGATGGGTCTGGGCGAGGATTTTGGCTATCGTCGCGCCGACCACCTCGATCGGCTCCTCGCGCAGGGGCACGATGACGGAGAACGTGTGCTGGTGCACATCGTTGCGAGCGGGGCTCGACGTGGTCTCCTCGTGGGTCACCGGCGAGTGCCAGGCGTAGGTGGACCAGTAAAGATTGGCCAGGGAGAAGGCCACCATAGGGAGCGAGATCGCCACGTTGGCGATCCACAGGTGGGTTACGAAATCGAACAACAAAGCAGCATCCTCGACGATTGGGGGGTTGGAGATGCCCGGCGCCGCCCACCCCGACCCGCCGGCAGGGACGGGGCGAGTGCGGTCGTCGGTGGCCGTGAACTAGAGAGCTGTGGTCACCTCTGGTGAGCGACTAGGCGGGCGAGGCGCGACGGGAGCACACTGAGGCGATGCGCGCCGCCTCGCGCCGCGTCGCTTATATCGATCACCGAGCCCAGTACCGATCCGCCCGGTATCCTCGGTTGAAACAGCGTACCAGTCCGGTGTAGCCCGCAGGCCGGCGGTTTGCTGCTGAAGTAGTAGGCGGCCAGGGAGAGGCGGACGCGCCCGGGGCGAGAGCTGGTCTGGCGGCCGACGCCGTGGAGGGTGAGCCGGTGGGATTCGAAGACCACCAGACGACCGGCGGCGGGCAGGACCCGCGTGACGCAACGGGCGGCATCCGAAGACCACAGCTCCAGGCCGCCCCCCTCCTCCTCCTCCCATCCCGAGGAGAGGTAGAGCAAGACATTGACCCGGTGGTAGAGACCGGTGGCCGGATGCTTCTGGAAGTCGCGGTGCACCGCCTGGAAGGCGTCGACCGGTCCCACATGGAGCCCGGCCCAGAAGTGGGAGGGGTCGGGCTCGAGGTCCTCGATCCCGGTGAGGGCCCGTAGTCGCCCGACCCACTCGTCGCCGTCGAGGTAGTCCATGAGCTCCCGGCTGGCCCGCCCGGTTACCTTGGAGGACTCCGCTTTGCGCTGCCGTCGGGATACGTGCTGCCGTAAGCCAGGGGCCACCTCCAACTGCTCCGCTTCGGCGGTCGCCACCAATTCGGGGTCGAAGGCGCCGTCGATCACCAGGTACGGCCAGGGCTGCGCCGAGCGATAGGAGACGGGATCGAGTTGCGGACCCCGGCCTAGGTCACCTGTCGTGTAAGGGTGATCGCTCACGACATTTCCTTTCGGTGCGCTGGGGAGCTGCGGGGCAGGTGGCGGAGCTGGGCGCCGGCACGGGCCCCGGCCGGAGCCGGACGCCACGGCGAGGTGGCCGTCTTCGACCATGCCGCCCCGTCGCCGCCGAGGCGGTCGCGGTACAACTCACCCTGGGCGGCCGCCAGCTTGTCCCAGCGCAGCGCCCCGACCGTGCCGGGGCCGGCCGCTCCGAGCTGGCGGCGGCGGGTCGGGTCGGTGGCCAGGGCCTCTATCGTCTCGGCCAGGGCGGCGACATCGTAGGGCGCGACGAGCGCCCCGTTCTGGGAGGAGACCAGGCCGCGCAAGCACGGAAGGTCGAACGAGACGACCGGCGTTGCCGCCGCCAGCGCCTCGGCGGCGACCATACCGAAGGTCTCGTAGCGGCTGGGGACCACCAGCAGGTCCCGGGCGGCGAGCCAGCGCCCCCGGTCGGCGGGGTCTACCCGCCCGACGAAGTGGACCCGCCTGTCGATGCCGAGCTCGCCGGCCAGCGTCGCCAGACGTTCGGCGTCGGGACCGTCCCCGGCGAGGAGCAGATCCTGTTCGATGCGCCCGGCGATCAGGGCGTACGCCTCGAGCAGCCAGTCGAGGCCCTTCTGGGCGATCTCGAGACGTCCTATGTACCCGAGGTCGGAGCGGGCCTCGGTCGGGCCGGAGGCGAAGGCGTCATCGCGCAGCCCGTTGGCGACGACGGCGACCCGGGCCTTCGGATTGCGGCGGCGGAGTTCGCCGGCCAGGTCATCGGAGACACTGATCAGATCCCGGTGTGAGCCGAGCCCGATGCGCTCCACGAGATTGAACGGAAGGTGGTACTGCTTGGCCTTCTCCTTGGCGAAGAGCCACTGGACCACGCCGATGACCGGGCGCCTGGTCATCCATGGCACCGCGACCGACGACAGCGGGGCGGCGAAGTCCTCCACCACCAGGTCCGACGGGTGGCGCCACAGGGCGAAGGGGAGGGCGAAGAAGTAGGACATCCGAGCCGTGTTCATTCCCCGCCCCAGCCCGACGTGCACGTAGCGAACGCCGTCCTCGGTGCGATCGACGCTGCCCGGGTAGGCCGAGCACACGACGGTGATGTCGTAGTCGGCGACCAGGCGGCGGTTGATCTCGTGGTTGCGGACCGAGCCGCCCCCCGCTCCGGGAGCGATGTGGTCCTCGAAGCCGAGGTGCAGGATCCGGGGACGGGGACGGGCCCCGCGGTCGGGGCCGGGGGTGTGTCCGGCCCTGACCAGGCCGCGACCGATCCAAGGCGCCACGGCAAGAACGCTCCAGCAAATCCAGGCGGGCGCCCACGGCCGCAGGGCCAGAAGGGGCACGCTGACGACCGCCCCGGAGAGGAGCCTGGCTACGAGCGCGCCGATGGCCAGCCCCCACATCCGCCACCAGAGGACGCTCAGCACCAATGACACGCCGCTACCCACGCCGATCACCGCCCATGCCAAACCTACGATCCCGTGGGTCCGGAGGGCGACGTACTCGATCGGTACTCCGACGAAGATTCCGGCCCAGACCGTCATCACCGCGGGGGCGTAGCGTTCCGTGGCCTGGAACACCGTGCTGACCAGGTTGACGAAGCCCATGGCCAGGCCCCCGGCCGCGACCAGGGGCAGCACCGTGGCGACACCGTGGTAGCCGCTGGGGAATATCACGTCGGTGACCGCGGTGGGAAGGGTGGCGGTGCCCACGGCCACCGGTACGCAGACACCGAGGAAGAGGGCGACCACCCGTTCGGCCGACTCGATTCCCCGACCCTCGGCCCGGGCCAGTCGGGCGAAGACCACGAGGGAGAGCGCGGTGCCGACGAACACGGGGATCCGGCCCAGGATCTGAGCCGCCTGGTAGGTGGCGAGCAGCGTGCGGTGGACCAGGAACAGGCTTCCGATCGCGATGTCCATGCCGGCCATCACGGCGACACCGGACTGTATGCCGAGCAGGCCCCGTGACACCCGCCACAGCTCCCGATCCCACAGGGCGCCGCGCACCCATCGCAGGTCCGAGCGCATGGCGGCGACGGTGACCACCGTCACCACCGAGGCGCCGAGCAGGAAGCCGGCGACGGCGCCGGTGGCACCCCCGCCGAGTCCGAGCAGGAGCAGCCCGGCGACCAGCTTCACCACGACCTCGGCGATGCGCAGAAGGGCGATTTCCCCGAACCGCTCGAGGCCTTGGAGGTACCCGATCCCGGCCGCCTCGACGAAGATGGCCACGCTGGCCCCGAGGACCACCGCCACGGTGGCTCCGCTGGCGTAGTGGGCGGCCACGGCGGCCGTGACCCCGCCCGCGGCCAGGCCCTGGATGACGACCGAGACGAGTCCGAAGGAAATGGCCCGAGCCCGCCGTTCCGATCCCGGCGCCGAGCGGGTCACCTCCCGGGCCAGGACCCACGGGGTCGACGCCGACGAGATGGTCCCGCAGACGAGGAACAAGGCGGCGATGGAGCCGAAGATGGCGTACTGCGACGCCGGCAGGAGCCACAGCACGGCCACCGTGTACCCGTAGTTGGTCACCGAGGCGACCGCCCCCGACACCACCAGCGCGGCCTCGGGCCGCCCCCCGAGGCGGCCCAGGACCGGAACGGCGGGGGGCGGCGGGGCGGCGATCACCGTCACGATCGGACCCCGTCGAGGGCCCGCACATCGAACACGTCGAGCTGCCCCATGGTGACGTCGTCGGCCGAGAACGCGAGGGGTGCCCGGTGCTGCAGAGCGGAGAGGAGGGCGGGGCTGGCCAGTCCGTAGCCCTGGTCCGTCAACGTGGTGGACACGATCACGTACGCCACGCCGTGGTCCCGGAACTCCGGCAGGGTGTTCCACTGCCCGATCGTCACGTGGTGCAGGAGGAACTGCGAGGTCTCGTCGGTGGCCGCTACGACGCTGCCGTCGGGCAGGCCGTGCGCCGACCAGGCCAGGAGGCGCAGATAGGCGTTGTCGGTCGTCGTGCGCAGGCCGGTCCAGACTCCGACATCGAAGACCAGCACACATCCGAGCCCGATGATGGTGACCGCCTTCAGGGCGGCCGAGACGCTCCCCCACCGGCGCCCGATCACGACGGCCAGGACGGCCACGCAGGGCAGCAGGCAGATGTAGTACATCTGCTCCTCTATGGTTCCGAACAGCGTCGCATAGCCCAGGTAGGCCAGGCTGCCGACGGTCCAGGTGGCCACCAGGACCTCGACTCGGGCCGCGTCGTCGCCGGGCCATTCCTGGTGGCGACCCCGCCAGGTTCGGATTAGAACCCAGAGCGCGGCGACCGCGCCGAACACCAGGAGCAGGTAGGTCGATCCCTCGGTCGAAGCGTTGGCAAAGATGCGGCTGGTCAGCGAGACGTGGGTGTGCGGTGAGTTGAACCCGGTCGGCTGGCTGGTTCCGATCAGCCGGGCGAAGCCCCCGGTCTGGGCGCTCCACCAGGGGCCGAATCCCGAGGTCAATCCGGTGGCGACCACCTGGACGGTCCATCCCATCACGGCAATGGCCAGCACTGCAGCGGCGACCGTCCGCCTCACCACCCAACCGGTGGCGATCACCAGGAGGATAGTGATGGCCAGGGCCAGCCCGAAGGTCTCCTTGGAGCACAAGGCGACAGCCGCCGTAAGACCGCTGGCCCCCACAATGACGTTCCGAGAACGCCCAGGATGGGCCCCTACGAGCCCCGCCAGGAAGCCGATGGAGGCGACCGTCGCCGCCTGGGTGGGCGCCTCTAGTAGTACCCGGCTGTCGAAATGAATGGTGAACGGGTCGACGGCCAGGATGAGGGCGGCGGCGAGAGCGGCCAGCTCCGGGGCGGCTCGGCGCACGAGCAGGTAGGCCCCCACGCAGCACAGTGCCCCGAAGGCGGCGGTCACGTAGCGCAGATCGAGGAGCGTCTGCAGCAACTGCGGCACCCTCGACGTGAGCCCGGCGACGAGGCCGAAGAGCCCGATGACCGCTGGAGGGTGCAGGTCGAACGGCTTGCCGCCGAGGGTCACCCCACGGCCGGTCGCCAGGTTGCGGGCCAGGCGGGTGTAGGTCACCTCGTCGATGAAGATGTCGTAGGTGGTCCGGATGTGGACCATGCGGAGAGCGCAGGCCAGCGCGCAGACTGAGCCGGCGACCACGACGACGCGAGGCGACCGCGGTCGACTCGCCCGGCGGGAGGACCGGCTGGGCATCGCTACCGGTGCGAGAACCGTCTCGGTCACAGAACCGGCTCAGCGAGAGGATCGTCGGCCGGTGGGGCTGCGGCGCCAGTGATACCGCCGACAGGAGCGGAGGCCGAGAGGGCGACGAGATCCCTCGGCCTCGCCAGGCGGACCCGAACCTCGGGGTCGGCCAGCCGATCGGACGGCACTCCGATCCGGACGAGAGCCCGATGCACCGACTGGGTGTCGGCGCCGTGGAACAAGAAGGTGACCTGCTCGGCGGTGACCACCGCCTGGTCACCCAGTCGCATGTCGCCGGCCCAGTCGGACGGCAGCAACCGGCGGGGTATCTCGGCCACGCATCCCAGGTCGGTGCGAAGACGGCGATTGTCCTTGGCTTGGGTCAGGCGTTGGGACTCGTCGCGCAGAATGGCGGCGAACCGATCGGTCATGGCATCCCAGGAGAAGTTTCCGACCCACGCCTGGGCCTGCTGGCGCACGGCTCGGGCCACGTCGTGATCGCGCAGCTCGCGGAGGGCCTCTACGATTGAGGGGGCGAGCGGGCCATCGGGGTCCACCAACCAGCCCGTCTCGCCGTGCCGGATGGCGTCTTTGAGCCCCGGAACACGGAAAGCTACGGCGGGGACCCCGGCCGCATTCGCTTCGAGGATGGTGAGCCCCCACCCCTCGCGACGCGAAGCGCTCACGGTTAGCCACGCCTGCCCGACCAGCGCATCACGCTCAGGCGCAGCTAGGGCTCCGACCAGCGAGACACAGTCGCCGAGTCCGAGCCGGGCCACCTCGGCCTCGATGGCGTGGCGGTGGGGTCCGTCGCCGACCACCACCAGCCGCGCCGTCGGCAGTTCGGATCGCACCGCCATCATGGCTTCCACGATCAGCTCGGTCCGCTTCTGGGGGACGAGACGGCCCACACAAACTATGAGCGGCTCGGGCGATCGGGAGGAGATGGGCCCGAGCGGGCGGGGGCTGGGAGCTCCCGGAGGAACGACATAGCTCGTGCCCTTGAGTCCGAGGCGGATCCGCACGTCCCGGCGCGTCGAGGGCGAGACCGATGCGACCACCCGGTCGCGGTACACCCACCTCGTGACGGTACTTTCGAGCACTCGGGCGACGCGGGCTGCCAGCCGGGGAAAGTAGTCACCGAACTGGTCCTGGTGGACGTGGTGGATCAGCAGCACCACCGGGGTGGCCCGAGGCACGACGAGCGGAGCGAACGACGGAATGCCGTTCTGGGAGTCGATGACCGCACCTATCTCCCTGCGATGGGCGAGCAACCAGGCCAGGGCCATCGGGTAGACGCTGAAACGCCCGCCCCGACGCACGATCGTGTACCCATCGCGTTCCTCGCGCCGGGCGTTGCCCGGCGACGAAGCCGTGAGCAGCACCACTCGCTCGCCCCGCTCGGCGAAGCGCGCCGCGATTTCCTCGCAGACCAGCTCTGCTCCTCCGGCGTCGGGATGCCTCCGGTCGCGCCAGTTGAACACGACGAGCAGAGGATCCCGGCGAAGCCCTCGAGCGGAGTGTGATCGGATCCTCATGCAGCCGATGCCAGGGTGCGGCGCAGTACCGCCAGGTCGCGAAACGACGACAGCCCATCTCGTAGCGGTCGGAACGTCGACCCGTCCTTGTCCGACCAGGTGACCGGCAGTTCGACGATGCGCAGACCCCGCGATTGGGCGTGGGCGATGACCTCGACATCGAAGGCGAAGCCGGTCATCGACGTGGCCGAGAAGATGGCCCGCGCGGCCGGGCCGCGGAACAGCTTGAACCCGCACTGGGTGTCGGAGATCGCTCCCACGTAACGGCGGGCCACCCGCCGGAAACACCAGCTCCCCGATCGCCGCAGGAACGGCTGGGGCACCACGTAGCTGGCGCCGGCGCACAGCCGGGAGCCGATCACCACGTCCCAGCCCTCCTCGAGCAGCTGCAGCCCGGGGTCGAGCACAGACAGCGGGGTGGCCAGGTCGGCATCGCAATATCCCACGAGTGGAGCCCGCGACTTTGCTATCCCGGCCCGCACCGCGGCTCCCTTCCCCCGGAACCGGCACCCGACGACCTCGGCCGACAGGTGCCCGTCCAGGGCCCGGTCGACCGCCTCGGTGGTGGCGTCGGCGCTCCCGTTGTCGACGACTATCAGGTGTACCCGGCGGCGGGATGCCTGCGCCCAATCGCACACGGCGGAGACGGTCGCCTCGATACGGCTTTCCTCATTCAGGGCGGGTATCACGAGCTCCAGATCCGCAACGGAAGGAGAAACTAAAGGTGGCAACGATCGCCCTCCGGACGTCGGATTTACTACGTGCAAGAGCCTTGGGGGGTGCCGATCCCTCAGGGAATCCGGCGTTCACTCGCGAGGAGCGCAGACCTGTCAGGTCACTCGTAGCTCTTCCCACAAAGAGTGAGGTCTAACAATTTCTCTCCGACCTCCTTCTTTCCTTCTCGACCGCCTTCCCCCGACGACTCCGCAGAACTTTTCCCGCCCACCGCGTTTCGGCGACGAGCGCCCGGGTAGGACGGGGCGGAACTGACTGGGGGGAGCCTCCGTGCACCGAATCAACTTGTCCGTCGTCCGGCGCGGATTGCTCTTGGCGACGGCGTCAATGCTGATCGTCCTGTTCGGAGTCGGAGGGGTCGCCGTCGCGCAGTCGGTTCCCTCCGGAGCAGCTCCGGCGGCGATCCACGCCTCGCAGTCACCACCTCCCGATGTGGCCAGCAGTGCGGGCACCACCGTCGATCCGCTCCTGGCCCGCTGCGGCTACGACTCGCCGACGTGCGGCACCGCTACAGGGACCTCATCGAGCGGTGCCAGCGTGGGGGAAACCTACGCCGGCCTCAACGGCTCGATCGTCAACCTGCTGTACACGCAGAACTTCTACTGCGACTCGACCGACTTCCCCTCCCACGACAGCAACGGGTGCGAAGCCGGGGCCGGTCCAGGCACTGCCGCCACCACCTCCCCGCCGGCCACCCCGCCGCCGGACAACACCCGCAACGCGGCCGGAAACTTCGACACCCTGTACATACCGGTCCCCCTGTTCGCCAACCCTCCGTCGCTGCAGTGCAACGGCAAGGCGACCTGCGTCGATCACCCCGGGAGCCTGGACCTGTCGGCTCTGGCCTCCACGCTTGGGGTAAGCGACCCGACCACGTTGTACAGCGCCATGCTGCCGGGCCACGACCACATCGTGGCCACCCGTAACTCCGGCCTACCCGAGTGGTGGAACGTCGTGGTCGTCGGCGTCACCAACTCCTCGGCCTTCAACGCCATCGAATCAGCCCAGGATGTCGCCACCATCAATCAAGAGGTGGCGAGCAGCAGCGCCGTTCTGGCGCCGAGCAACGTTTACCTCTTCTTCCAGGTTATGCCCGGCACCGTGGCACCCTCGACCTACGGGTCGGCGGCCGCCGGCGACTTCTCGTCCACGGCTCCCAACGGCCCGGCCCCGACCGACTCCAACAACGCCGACGTCGAGTCGGGAGCCAGCATCAACAACCTGATAGACAACTGCTCTTCCGACGGGATCAACTGCCAGGGCGTGGGTCGGACCAGCGACTGGATATCCGGCCAGGACGTGTCGGCGCTGTACACCGAGAACTTCTTCTGCGACACCAGCGTGAGCTCCTCGGCCAGTGACGGCTGCGAGGCCGGAGCGTCGGCCCAGAGCAACCCCCCCGGCGTAGGGGGCGCCGTACCGAGTTCGTCGAACTCGTACACCGGCACCAACATCGACCCGCTGTACATTCCGGTCCCTCTCTACTCGCCCGGGCCGACCCATCCGCTGCAGTGCAATGCCGGCTACACCTGCATCGACCATCCTCCAAGCATCGATCTCTCCCGCCTGGCTCCGGTCCTTGGCGTGTCTGCCGCCCAGTTGGCCAGCACGCCGATCCCGGGCCACGACCACATCTTGACCACCCGCAATCAGAATCAGCCGGAGTGGTGGGACGTCGTCGTGGTGGGGGTGAAGACGCCGGCCGCCTTCCAGGCCATCGAGGCCGGTAAGAGCCTGCAGGCGGTCGATGCCCAGGTAACGGCGGGGGGCGCGGTGATCGCTCCGACCAACGCCTACCTGTGGTTCCAGACCCTACCCGGCGTGGCCCCGGCCTCACCGGGGCCGGTGACGACGAACTGTCAGGCCCATCTCCCGGCCGGCAGCGTGGTCGGCATGGCCCCCCTCAGCGACGGGAACGGCTACGTCGAGACCGACGCTGCAGGCGACGTGGCGGTGTTCGGGCAGGCCGCCTGTTACGGGTCGCTCACCGGGATCCCCCTGAACAAGCCCATCGTCGGCGTAGCGGTGGACAAGTACACCGGCGGCTACTGGCTGGTCGCCGCCGATGGAGGCGTCTTCTCGTTCAACGCGGCGTACATGGGCTCGACCGGGGATGTCGCCTTGGCCCAGCCCATCGTGGGCATGGCCGCCACGCCTGACGCCGGCGGCTACTGGCTCGTCGCTTCGGATGGCGGGGTGTTCTCGTTCGGCGATGCCGTCTTCCACGGCTCCACCGGCGGCGTGAAGCTCGACCGGCCGGTGGTGGGCATGACCGCCGACCCGGCTACCGGCGGGTACTGGCTGGTGGCGTCCGACGGCGGCATATTCGCCTTCGGGGCACCCTTCGAGGGCTCCACCGGTGGCGTGGCCCTGACCAAGCCGGTCGTAGGGATGGCCCCCACCGTCACCGGGCAGGGTTACCACCTCTTCGCCTCGGACGGTGGCGTCTTCTCCTTCGGCGACGCCGGCTTCTACGGCTCCACCGGCGGGGTGTCGCTCGCCAAGCCCGTCACCGGCGGCGGTGCCGACCTGTCCACCGGCGGCTACTGGGAGGTGGCCACCGACGGCGGACTGTTCAGCTTCAACGCCCCGTTCTGGGGTTCGGCCGCCTGACGCCAGGTTTCACGCGTCGTAGGGTCCACGGCCACCAACGCCTACGCTGGGGGGCCATCACCGCCTCCCTGACCGTCCTGACGGCTTCGCTGTTCGGCCTCTCCACCGCCCAGGCGCTGGTGGTCCTGTTCCTCCTCGTTCCCTTCGGGGTGGCCGCCGTCGTCGTTCCGCTGGTGGCGTGGCGCTCGTCGAAGGGACCGCGGCCGGTGCTGACCTCCGAGATCCTGGCCAGCGGGGATGCCGCGGAAGCTGAGGTCCTCTCGGTGCGGACACTGGGCGGGTTCTTGGATCCGCTTCCCATGATCCGCTTCAGGCTGCTGGTCACCGTCGACCCCGACGAGGAACCCTTCGAGCTGGAAGTGGTCCAGGCACTCCCCAGAGGCGCAGCCGGCGGCTTTCGAACCGGGGAGCTAGTGGAGGTCCGCCTCACCGCCGACCGCACGGCCGGCGCAGTGGTCTGGAACGGCAACCACCGACCGCCCGGATGAACAGGCCGCTAACGCGGCGCCTGTGGCGATATCCGCCATCTAGCGAATCAAATGGGCGTGGTCCGGCCCCGAGTTGGGTAGGGCGCTAGCGGTAGCCGATCGCACCCGGTGGCTCGGTGGCCCGGTGGGAAGGAACAGGTTGTGTCTCGTCAACAGTTCGCATTTATCGTCGGGGTGCTCCTGGTGTGGCTGGCTTGGGTCGCGGGCTGGGTGGTGCTGGCCGCCATCGCCGCCGGCCTGATCGGCTGGGGCGTGGTCCGAGTCCTCGAAGGCGACATCGACCTCGGCGAGTTGAGCGCCCGCTTCAGAGCCACCTCCGGTCGCAACCGCTGAGCACCCGGCAAACCGCGACATCCCGCTGGCACCCCTCGCCGCCCATTCCGTCCCAGTTCGAACCCATCACGTCGAAAGTTGAGGTCCTCTGATGCCTGATACTCCTTCCATGTCGACCGCCACGGCCACCGCCGGTCGGCCCGACCCGGCCGTCCAGTCGCCGGGCAGCCCGGGCTCCGGCCCGGGCGGCGTGGGCACCAGCTTCGGCGGGTCGGCTGGCTCGGGCACCAGCTCAGGCGGCTCCGGCGGCTCGGGTCCCGGCCGCTCCTCGTCGCTGGAGCGGTCCTCCCCGGGCGGGGCGGCGCTACGCACCGATCAGGGGACCACGACCATCGCGTCGTCGGTGGTGGCCAAGATCGCCGGCTTGGCCACCCAGGAGATACCGGGCGTGCAGGCCATGGGTAAAGGTATGGCCCGCACCCTCGGGGCCCTGCGCCAGAAGATCCCGGGGGGCGCCACGGCGGCCACCACCCAGGGTGTGTCGGTCGAGGTCGGTGAGCGCCAGACGGCCATCGACATCGACATCGTCGCCTACTACGGCCAGAGCATCGTGGACACCGCCGACGCCATTCGCGAGAATGTGATCGACCGGATCGAGTCCATGACCGGCCTCGAGGTCGTCGAGGTCAACGTGTCGGTGGACGACCTCTACATCGAGGGCGACGACCGGGTGCCGGAGTCGCGGGTCGAATGACATCCCAGCTCCCGGGGCCGGTCGCCTCTCCGCGGGCTCGCCTGGCGATGGCCATCGCTGATGCTGTCCGATCGGTCCCCGGAGCGAGGCTGAGCGCAGGCTCGGGGGTGGCCGTGGCCACCCAGTACCGGGGCGGCAGAGTGCTCGGCGTATCGCTTACCGGGGAGGAGGTGACGGTGCAGATCGTCGCCGACGCCGTACCGCTCCCTCCCCTGCTCGAGGCGCTCCACCGGACGGTGGCCGCGGCCATGGACCGGGCCGGCGACTCCCGAACGGTGCGTGTCCACGTGGCCGACGTCGACCTCGGCGGCCTGGAAGGGCGACCCGAGCCGTGATCCGAGTCGTGAACCGGCTCCTGGTGTTCGTCATCGGTGCCGCCCTGCTCGGCGGCGGAGGGCTGGTGGTGATCGAGGGCGTCTGGACCTGGACCAACTCGGGATTCGTGTGGATCCCCGGCGACGAGTGGCTGCACAGCTTCGAGACCACGGCGTGGTCGGCTCCCATAGTCATCGCCGTCAGCGCCGCGGTGGGCGCAGTGGGGTTGCTGCTGGCCCTGGGCGAGCTGAAACCTCAGCGCCAGCGGGTGGCCGAGTACCGGACCGACGACGAGATCACGGTTCTGCTCCTGCGCCGCTCGACCGAGGCCCACCTGGGCCGCCGATTGTCCCGGGAGGTTCCCGTGAGCCCGGTGCGGGCCCGGCTGAAGCCGGGTCGGGACCGCTGGACCCTGACCGTCAGGGCCAAGGCCGCAGCCTCGACCCGTCCCGACCTGGAGCGAGCCGCCCAGGCCGAGCTGGACCTTCTGCACGCCCCCGAACGCCGCCGGATCAAGGTGCACGCCACCGGGGCCACGGCCCCGACGGCTGGCCCGTCCTCGAAACGAACCCCCACCGCTACGGACGGGGCGGCTGCGGCGTCCCCGACTGGCGCCCCGTCATGATCGAGTCCGACACCGCCTCGAGCGAGGCGCAGTGAGCGACCGGCGCAACCGACGGATCCTGGTGGTCATCGGCCTCCTGCTCGCCGCAGGGGGCGGACTTTCGTGCTTCCTCGGCGCCGGCGGGTTCGGCTCGGCCCGCTCCGATCGGGCCGTGTTCGACACCACCGTGGTCCGCTGGTGGAACGAGGGCGGCTGGATGTCGTTCGCCACGGTGGTCGCCATCGGTTTCGTCGCCGCGGTGACGGGAACGGTACTGATGGCCTGGCAGCTGCGGCGCAACGACGGTCGCTCCCGGGTCAGTAACTTCGCCTACCCGGCCGCCGCCGACGGGCGGGGCGAGACCAGCGTCCGCGCCGCCGCTCTCGCCCACGGCCTGGAAGCCGACCTGGAGCGCATCCCCGACGTGCAGAAAGCCATGGTCGGCCTGTTCGGCGCCTACCCCGAAGTCGAGACCCGGGCGGTCCTCGACGTCGACGACGACGTCGACCTCGACACGCTGACGGGACAGGTCGAGCGGTCTCTCTCGGCACTGGCCTCGACCGCCCAGCTACGTCCGGCGCCGGTGCAAATCACCGTCCGCTTCAAGGCCGCATCCCCGCCGCGCCAGCTGGCTTGACCAGCCGGGCGGCCAGGTCCACCTCTGGAGCCATCCGTGTTCATGGTTGTGCCGGGGTTGGCCGGGGCTGGCGGTACGGTGGGGACGGTGCTGCGTCGTGAGGCCCGGGACATCCTCGGGTTACCTGTGACCTTCGGGCCGGCCGAGCTCGACGAGGCGTTCCGTCGCCAGGCCCGGGTCCGCCATCCCGATGCCGGAGGCGACCCCGCCGCCTTCGTGGAACTGCTGGAAGCCCACCGAGTCCTGTCCCGACACCCATCCGCGGGCTCCAACGTCGTGGTGGTCCAAAGCCGCGGCCACCTGAAACGCCTCGCCGACCGGCTGCATCGACGACTCACTGGCCCACCCCGGGTCCACTGAGCAGCTCTCCCCCATCTGCCCCACTGGGCGCCGATCACCTGCTCTTCGTGAGCCGGGTGACCGACGGCCGTCCGATGATCACACGCACGGCCCGGATGGCCCGCGCTCAGGCACGACCGACCCCGCTCCCTAGCCGGCTGGTTAGGAGGCCTCCTCGGCGTCGAGCGCCAAGAGCACCCTCTCGGCGACCGCCGCGATGACGTCGAGCTCGTCGGGGTCAACCTGATCGATGAAGAGGCGCCGCACGGCCGCCACGTGGTGCGGGGCGGCCGCTTCGATGGCCCGACGGCCCTGGGCGGTAGCCACGACGAAAGCCCCTCGGCGGTCGTCGTCGCAGCGTTCCTTCTCGACCAGCCGCCGCCCGCTCATGCGGGCAACCTGGTGGGAGACCCGGCTCTTCTCCCAACCGAGGACCTCGGCCAGCTCGAACAACCGGGCCCGCCACTCCGGTCGATCCCCGAGAGCGACCAGCACCAAGTAGTCCGGGTAGGACAAGTCAGAGGTGGCGGCCAGGTCGGCAGCCAGGCGGCCGCTGAGGCGCATCTGCATGAACTGCAGAGCCCGCCACGCTCGCTCCTCGCGCTCGTCGAGCCACCGAACCTTGGTCACGATCCCAGTCTAGCCGCCAGATAGTTGACTTATCACCTAGCTGGCCGAGCGGCGGCCGTCGCCGGCGACGCGAGCGGGGACGGACCAACCGCGGCTACTCCCACCGCCAGGTACCGTTCACGTCCTCGCAGGTGATGGGACCCCCACTGGCATCAGTGCCGGTCGCGCCGCGGTCGGCGCTCGGGCAGTACTCGCCTCGCTGATAGCAGTTGCCGCTTGGGGTGGTGGGCGAACAGCCGACGGCGGCCGGAGCGCCGGGAGCGCCGGGAGCGCTGGGAGCGCCGGGAGCGCCGGGCGTAGCCGGCGACGCGACCGGCGGTGGGGACGGAGCGACCGCTCCGGTGGCCGGTCCGGTGGCAGTAGCGGACGATCCGGTCGCCGGTCCGGTGCCGGTGACCACGCCGAGTTGCTGACCGAGGGCCACCCAATTGGTGGCGATGGCCTGCTGAGCCGAGGCGAGGGACATCTGCCCATCGCACACCGCCCTGCGGGCGGCGTTCTCCACCTCGTCCTTGGGGTTCGGTGACGCTCCCGGCTCCGGCCACAGGTTGCGGGGGTCCGTCGGCGAACCGCCCAACTCCAAGGAGATGAGGTGGTCCTCCTCGTAGGAGCTCAGCGACCCGGTCTCGCCGTAAGCGCTCATCTGCTGAATCTTGAGCGGTTCGGTGTAGGACTCGGGCGGCCGGATCGTCGAGGTCCAGCCATAAGCGCAGATGGTCGAGGCAATGTCCGACTGGGTGACGTCGGGATTGATCTCACCCGGTGTGCAACCTGGATCGGGAAGGACGTAGAGCCCGGCGCCACTGACATGGCAGGCTCCGGGGCCTTGGGGAACGGCGGATGGGCCGTTGGCCGACGGCGTGGTCGCCAGAGCCGGGATGGCGGTGGCCGGTGTGGTCGACGGTGCCGCGGTACTCGCCGTGGTTTGGATCGGAGCTCGGTTGGCCGGCGAGGTTAGGGTGGTTACTGTGGGCCCTGGGGCCATGGCACCCGACTGGGAGGTATTCGTGGCCTTTCGGCTGGCCCCGCCCACGGCGGCGGCGATCACGACGAGGACGACCGCCGCCGCGATCAGCGCCCCTTGGGCCCGCCCCGGAAGCGCACGGTAATGGCGCCACACAAACCGCAACTTCTTCCTCCCGTCCCGCTCGGTGCCGCCCCCTCCTCAGCCAGCCAAACAGTAGTCCAACCTTAGGTGGGCGACGGACGACACCACCCAGCGAGACGGACCCGACCCGGGTGGTACTGCACCGTCCTTGGTCTTCTGTGAACCGTTGCCTCACTCCGTGAACCAAGAGTGACGCTATATCGCAGTTTCGGTGCACAAACGCACACCCCGGTTCACAGTCCCCGGTTCCCAGTCGGCTAGCGACACCAGGGCGATGCCGGGTCCCGTGGTCCGACTGCGCCCACAGGACGGGCTCCGCCCAGCAGCCCGCTGCCGCCATCGGGCCTTCAGTTGGCGGCCGACCGGCTTCGATCGGCAGGTCTCGACACGTCGACGAAGTCCCGCTGGTCGAGCACCGACAGGTCACGGAGGACGTCGTCGTGAAGGGAGTTGGCGCCGCTGCGACGCTCCTGCTCGTCCCTCCACATGGCCACGATGAGGGGGACGGTCGCGATGGCGAAACCCAGGATCATGAACGGAAGCATGAGAATCCAGATCATTAGTAGTCGGGGCCAGGAATTGGGGGAATGGTCCCGGTCACCTCCTGCATCAACTCTGCCCAGCCGAGGTTAGGGAACGACCAAGTGGCGCTTGTCATTCGGCCAAATCAGAGCGCCCGGTTATGGAACGGCAACGACACGGCCGCGGGAGGGTTACGCCTCGGTCCGGGCGGACGAATCAGCCCTAGCATGTCTAACGTGCCGAACACTTCCACGATCCTCGTGGTCGACGACGAGAAGGTGCTGCGCGATCTCTTGCGGCCATATCTCGAAGCCGAGGGCTTCTCCGTCGTCGAAGCGGCCACCGGGCCAGAAGCCCTGCACGCCCTCCAGCGCGGCGGGATCGACCTGGTCGTACTCGACGTCATGTTGCCTGGCGAGGACGGCTTCTCGGTGCTTCGCCAGGCCCGAGAGTTCAGCGACGCACCGGTGATCATGCTCACTGCCAGGAGGGATGAGGACTACCGCGTTCTGGGCTTGCGCCAGGGCGCCGACGATTACGTAGTGAAGCCCTTCTCCACTGCCGAGTTGGTGGCCCGGATCGTGGCCAATCTTCGCCGGGCCAGGGGTGACGGCCACTCCGACATCCTGGCGATAGGTGAGGTGACCATAAACCTGGCGTCGCGCACCGCCTCGATAGCAGCCGACGTGATCGACCTCACCCGTAGGGAGTTCGACCTGCTTGCAACTCTGGTCCAGAACCAGGGGCGGGTCCTTTCGAGGGACCAGTTGCTCCATCTGGCGTGGGATACCGAGCATGTGACGCCCAAGACGGTGGACGTTCATATCGCCATGCTGCGGCGCAAGTTCGGCGCCGCGCTCAACATCTCAGCGCTTCGTGGCGTCGGCTACCGGCTGGAACCGGCGTGAAGCGAGCACAGCCGTACGTTCGCGCCGGCATCAGGGTCCCCCTTCTCATTGCGACGGCATTCGCCACCGTCGTCGCGCTCGTGATCGTCTATGTGCTGGTCGCTCGGATCGGCGGCCACAACGAGCTGCTGAGCCAGCAGAACGAGGACCGAGCCATCGCCCAGGTGCTGGTCACAGAGGTGGAGCATGGGCTCACGCCGGCGACCATCCTTTCCATGGAACGGCTCCTGGCGCTGGAGGACATGCACGCCACCATTGTCCACTCGGGTGCGGTGCTCCAGGCCGGACCGACTCCACCCGGCGGCGTGCAGTTGGCCAAAGTCGAACAACAAATAGCCGGAGGGGGCTCCGTCACGGTCGTCAGCAGCGTCGGCAAGCTCCCCGATCCCCCGTTCCTAGTGGTCCTCCTGGCGACGGGAGCGCTCCTGCTCGTGCTCGGCGTCGCGGTGGTAACCAACGTGGTTCTGAGCCGGCAGACCCGTCGGCGGGTGGCGCTGGCCGTCGGCGCCGCCGACCGGATTTCTTCCGGGGACTTCAGTGCACGGATCGGCTCAGAAGGTCCCGAGCCGCTGCGGTCGCTAGGTAGAAGCTTCGACGAAATGGCGACTCGGCTGGAGAAGGCCGACAGCACCCAACGGGAGCTTCTGGCCGACCTGGCCCACGAGATTGCTACACCGATCCACGCCCTGAGCGGGTACGCCAAGGCAGTGCTCGACGGCACGATCTCAGCCGAGACTGCTACGGCCGCCATCGAAAGCCAGACGGCGCGCCTGTCAGGACTCCTCGACGAGCTCTCTGAGCTACGGATGCTCGATGACGAACGGCCGCCCAACCTGGAAGCGGTGGAGCTGGGCCGATTGGTCGACCAGATCGTGCAGGACCTGGCACCGATGGCGGCACACGTTCGGGTGCGGCGCAGCCTGGGGCCGGCGGTGGCGCGCACGGATCCCGAACTTGTCCGGACCATCGTTCACAACTTCTTGACCAACGCCTACCGATTCACGCCGGCAGGTGGGTACGTGGTGGTTTCCACCCGACGCACCGGGGGAATGAGCGTGGTGAGCGTGCGCGACACCGGGCCAGGCATCGCCTTCGAGCAACAGGCGAGACTCTTCGACCGTTTCTACCGGGTGGAACCGTCACGGGACCGAGATAACGGCGGCACGGGGCTCGGCCTGGCAATCGCCCGTCGCGCCGCCCAGCGCCTCGGCGGCCGGATCGAACTGCAGTCGGAACTCTCCAAAGGGGCCGAGTTCCGCCTCGTACTCCCTGCCGGCGGTCCGCCCGCCGCGCCATCGGCGACCGAGACGGATGTACGCGGCGCAACGACGGGCGCCCATCCGGGTGGCGTCGCTGAGCTTGGCTCGCCCCCTCTGTCCTAGTCCTTCCCGACTGAGGGGATCTCTTCACTCTCGCCTACCGATCCCCGACTCGAGCTGTCTCACGCGGGCCCGTCTCGGGCGGGAGGCGGAGGCCGTCAAGCGCGATCTGCAGGATCGACTCGCGGTAGTCGGGCTCGCCGCGAATCTGGGCGATGGCGACGATCATGTCAAGGACTTGTTCGATCGTGAGATGGTCACGGACCTCGCGGGTGCGCTGAGCGGCAGCGAGGAGAGGCCGGCCCGCGTCTAGCCCCCGGGCGCGGCTCTCGCCGAAGACGGGGTTGCTGCTGCCTGTCTGCGCGAGCAACTCCGAGGCGATGTGATGCTTGGTGGACGCAAAGGCGAAGAACCGGTGCAGCCACGCCATAAGCGCCGCTCCGGGCGTATCACCGTCGACCCGTTCGGCGGCGGCGCAGATGGCATCGACTTCGTCACCGTAGAGGGCTTCGAGGAGTTCACGGCGACCGGGGAAGTTGCGGTAGAGCGTCGCCATCCCGACACCCGCACGACGCGAGATCTCGGCCATCGAAACCTCAGCACCGGGGTCGGCGAACGCCGTCCGGGCGGCCGCCAGGATCTTGTCCCGGTTGCGCTCGGCGTCGGCGCGCTTCGTGGGCGGGGGGAGCTGGTCCGGAAACATAGTGGTCTAAGTGGACAGGCTATCCGATGGTCGCTAGAGTGAAACGGACAGGCTCTCCGCCTGCTGGGCGAAAGCCAGATCTCACATACAGGCGCAGAATGCGAGTGTTTCTGACCGGTGCCACCGGTTTTATCGGTTCCTATCTCGTTCCGGAACTCATCAGCGCAGGCCATCACGTGGTCGGGCTCAGCCGATCGGACGCGGGTGCCGAGGCACTCACCGGTGCCGGGGCGGAAGTCTTCCGCGGCGACGTAAACGACTTGGGCCGCCTGCGGAGCGCCGCGGAGACAGCCGACGCCGTCATCCACGCCGCGTTCAACCACGACTTCTCGAACCTGAAGCAGCACAGCGAAGCAGACGGCAAGGTCATCAAGGCACTGGGCGACGTGCTGGCCGGCTCGGACCGGCCGCTCGTCGTCACCTCCGGGACGGGCCTCGCCCGGTCCAGGACGGGCAGCCCGGCGGTTGAGACCGACGATCACGTCACCTCGGCCGAGTTTCCCCGCGCCGCCTCCGAGGAGGCGGCGGACGCCCTCATCGCCTCGGGCGGCAACGTGATGGTGATTCGCTTACCCCAGGTACACGACACGCGTCGGTTTGGCCGGATCACCCAACACATCAAGTTGGCCCAGCAGCAGGGCCGCGTTGTGTATGTGGGCGAGGGCAGGAACCGTTTGCCGGCCGTGCACGTCTCCGACGCCGTCCATCTCTACCGACTGGCGATCGAGAAAGGTCAGGCAGGCGCTCGCTACCACGCCGTCGGCGAGGAAGGTGTCGCCCTGTGTGACATCGCGGAGGTGATCGGTGCGGGAATGAAGGTGCCGGTCGAGTCGATCACACCGCAGGAGGCGTCGGATTACTTCGGCCCGTTGGCGAACCTCGTCACGATTGATCTTGCGGCCTCCAGTGCGCTGACGCGCCAACAGCTCGGTTGGGACCCCCATGGGCCGGACCTGCTGACCGACCTACGCAACCTTGACTACACCCTCGATCGATCAACCTCCTGATGTGCCATCTTCTGTGATCGCCACGGCGTCTGATTCCCTCGGATTCCGTCAGCTCTCTCCATCTCGGCCCGGATGGCACCGAGCGCCTCCGACGAGACCCGCTTGCTCGTCCGCCACAGATCGATGACCGCCGCCGACGCGCGATGCTGGCGAGGTGGAACGCAGCTCCGATCCGCCCGAACCCGTTGCCTCCTCCGAGGCGGCCGGGACCTTGTTATCTGTCAACATTGGCCTGCCGAAGGAGGTGTCGTGGCAGGGGCGGACGGTCGTTACGGGGGTTTTCAAGGACTCCGTTCCCGGCTCGCACCGGGTCAGCCGGCTTAACGTCGAGGGGGACGGCCAAGGTGATCTGGCGGGGCACGGCGGCGAGCAGCGCGCGGTATTCGTGTACCAGATCGACTCGTACCGTTACTGGGAGCGGGAGCTGAGCCGGGACGACTTCGTATACGGACAGTTCGGCGAGAACTTCACGGTGGCGGGGCTCGGCGACGACAAAGTGTGCATCGGCGATCGCTACCAGATTGGCAGCGCCACCTTCGAGGTAACCCAAC
>JAGWSF010000019.1 GCA_028876385.1 Acidobacteriota bacterium
CCGCCGACCTGCGCTTCGAGTACGCGGCCAAGCTGCGCGACGAGATCAGCGACCTCAAGTCCGAGCTCAAGGAGCTGTCCCCGTCCTGAGGGAGGGCCCCGGGACGGGATGGCGGGCGGCCCCGGTGGGGACGTGCCGACCGGGCGCGACGCCCGGCACAAGCATGTCTATCGAACACCCGTTCGGCGGTAGCCTGGTCTGATGCCGGCGAGGGAGAAGGCCAGGGAGAAGCGCAAGGTGACGGCGGTCGGTAACCCCAACCGGCTGGTGGTGCGCGGCGCCCGCGAGCACAACCTGAAGAACGTCTCGCTCGACCTGCCGCGCGAGCGGCTCATCGTCTTCACCGGGCTGTCGGGGTCGGGCAAGAGCTCCCTGGCTTTCGACACCATCTACGCCGAGGGGCAGCGCCGCTACGTGGAAACCCTGTCGACCTATGCCCGCCAGTTCCTGGACCAGATGGAGCGGCCCGACGTGGACTTCATCGAGGGCCTCTCCCCGGCCATCTCCATCGATCAGAAGTCGGCGTCGCGCAACCCCCGCTCCACCGTCGGCACCATCACCGAGATCTACGACTACCTCAGGCTGCTCTACGCCCGGGTGGGGGTGGCCCACTGCCCTCACGACGGCACGGTGGTGGCCCGCCAGACCCCCCAGCAGATCGTCGACCGCATACTCGAGCTACCGGAGGGTTCCCGTTTTCAGGTCCTGGCCCCCGTCGTGCGGGGCCGCAAGGGCGAGTACCAGAGCCTCCTCGAGGAGCTGGCCGGTCAGGGCTTCGCCCGGGCCCGCATCGACGGTGAGGTGCACGAGCTGTCGGATCCGCCCAAGCTGGCCCGCTACGAGATCCACACCATCGAGGTGGTCGTCGATCGCCTGGTGAAGCGGGAGGGGATCGAGCGCCGCCTCACCGACTCCCTCGAGACGGCGCTGCGCCTGGCCGAGGGGGTGGCCGAGGTCCAGTTGGTGCCCCGCCCGGCGGCCGACGGTAGCGACACCGGCGCCGAGGGGGAGGAGGAGGTGCTGACCTTCAGCCAGCACCTGGCCTGCCCGACCTGCGGTCGGTCCTACGACGAGCTGGCCCCCCGCAACTTCAGCTTCAACTCCCCGTACGGGGCCTGCCCCAACTGCGACGGCCTCGGCACCAAGTTCGAGGTCGACCCCGACCTGGTCATCCCCGACCCCGATCTGAGCATCGCCGAGGGAGCCATCACGCCGTGGTCGGGGGCGCGCGGCGAGTACTTCCAGCGGGTGCTCGAGGCGGTCGCCGACGCCGGCGGTTTCTCGATCAAGGACCCGTGGCGCAAGCTGAAGAAGGCCGACCAGAAATCCGTGCTGTACGGCACCGGGACCAAGAAGCTGCACGTGCAGTACCGCAACCGCTACGGCCGGGTCCGTTCCTACGACACCCATTTCGAGGGGGTGGTCCCGTGGCTGGCCCGGCGTCACTCCGAGGCCGACTCCGACTACGCCCGCGAGACCATCGAGGGCTACATGCGCGAGGTGCCCTGCCCGGCCTGCGGGGGGGCCCGACTCAAGCCCGAGAGCCTGGCGGTCACCGTGGCGGGGCACAACCTCTTCGAGCTGTGCGACCTGTCGCTGCGTGACGCCACCGGGGTCATAGGCGCTCTCGAGCTGTCCGAGCGTGACCATCTGATCGCCGACCGGGTGCTGAAGGAGATCCGGTCCCGGATGCAGTTCCTGCTCGACGTCGGTCTCGACTATCTCTCGCTCAACCGCTCGGCGTCCACCCTCGCCGGGGGGGAGGCCCAGCGCATCCGCCTGGCGTCGCAGATCGGTAGCGGGCTGGTCGGGGTGCTCTATGTCCTCGACGAGCCCTCTATCGGCCTGCACCAACGGGATAACCACAAGCTGATCGAGACTCTCGTGCGCCTGCGCGACCTGGGCAACACCGTCATCGTGGTGGAGCACGACGAGGACACCATCCGGGTCTGCGACCACGTGGTCGACATCGGCCCCGGCGCCGGCGAGCACGGCGGCCAGGTGGTGGTGTCAGGCACGGTGGACGACCTGCTCAAGTCCAAGGATTCCCTCACCGGCCAGTACCTGACCGGGCGGCGCTCCATTCCGGTGCCGGCCCTGCGACGCGAGCCCAAGGGCGTCATCAGGGTCAAGGGGGCGCGTGAGCACAACCTGAAAGGCGTCGACGTCGAGTTCCCCCTCGGCTGCATGGTGGCCGTCACCGGGGTGTCGGGGTCAGGCAAGTCGACGTTGGTCAACGACATCCTGCTGCGGTCCCTGATGCAGAAGATCTACCGCTCCAAGGAGGTGCCGGGCCGCCACACCCGGGTGGAGGGCATCGAGCAGCTGGACAAGGTCATCAGCATCGACCAGTCGCCCATCGGGCGCACACCCCGCTCCAACCCGGCCACCTACACCGGGGTGTTCGACCACATCCGCCGCCTCTTCTCCACCACCACCGAGGCCAAGGTGCGCGGTTACCAGCCCGGGCGCTTCTCGTTCAACGTCAAGGGAGGGCGCTGCGAGGCCTGCGCCGGGGACGGCACCATCAAGATCGAGATGCACTTCCTGCCCGACGTCTACGTGCCCTGCGAGGTCTGCAAGGGGGCCCGTTACAACCGCGACACCCTCGACATCACCTTCAAGGGCAAGAACATCTCCGACGTGCTCGACCTGCCCTGCGAGGAGGCCCTCGAGTTCTTCGCCAACCAGCCGCCCATCGCCCGCCACATGCAGACCCTCGTCGACGTGGGCCTCGGCTACGTCCGCCTCGGCCAACCGGCCCCGACCCTGTCGGGGGGCGAGGCCCAGCGCATCAAGCTGGCGTCGGAGCTGTCCAAGCGGTCGACCGGGCACACCGCCTACGTGCTCGACGAGCCGACCACCGGCCTGCACTTCGAGGACATCCGCAAGCTGCTGGCCGTCCTGTCCCGCCTGGTCGACCAGGGCAACACGGTGCTGGTCATCGAGCACAACCTCGACGTCATCAAGACCGCCGACTGGATCATCGACCTCGGCCCCGAGGGTGGTGACGGAGGCGGCAAGGTGGTGGTCGAGGGCACCCCCGAGAAGGTCGCCAAGACCCCCGATTCCCACACCGGTCGGTTCCTGGCCCCCCTGCTGGCCTGAGGCCCCCGCCGCGCCGGCTGGAGCCGCCCGAACCGGCCCCCGCTAGCCCGGAACGGCACCCGACCCAGCCCTTCGGGCCCGCGCCGGACTCCGGCCGGCCGGCCGGCCGGACCCTTCGGGCCCGGGGGCTTTCAGGAGATGTCGAGCATCCTCTGCAGGGCCACTCGGGCGTCGGCGGCCGTGGCCGGGTCGACGGTGATCTGGTTGACGACCCGGCCGTGCACCAGCTCCTCCAGCACCCACGCCAGGTGGGCGGCGTCGATGCGGAACATGGTCGAGCAGGGGCAGATCAACGGGTCGAGCGATACGACGGTCAGCCCCGGGTGCTCGGCGGCCAGGCGCTGCACCAGATGGATCTCGGTGGCCACGGCCACCGCCGTGCCGGGCCGCTCCCGCTCGATGCGGTCGAGCGCGGCGATGATGAAGTCGGTGCTGCCGACCTCGTCGGAGAGGGTCACCACCTCGTGGCTGCACTCGGGGTGGGTCACCACCACACCGCCGGGGTGGTCGGCCCGGAACGCCTCGACGTGGGCCGGCCGGAAGCGCTGGTGGACCGAGCAGTGACCCTTCCACAGCAGAAAACGGGACTCCTTGACGGTGACCTCGTCGAGCCCGCCGAGAACGGCCCGCGGATTCCACACCGCCATGTCGCCGGCGTCGAAGCCGAGTTGGTAGGCGGTGTTACGCCCGAGGTGCTGATCCGGGAAGAACAGGATCTTGGTCGCCGACCCCCGCTGGTCGAGGGCCCAGGTCAGGATCTTCCGGGCGTTGGACGAGGTGCACACCGCGCCGCCGTGGCGGCCCACGAAGGCCTTGAGGGCGGCCGCCGAGTTCATGTAGGTGATGGGCACCACCGCTTCGACGTCGGTGACCTCGGCCAGCGCCTCCCAGGCCTCCTCGACCGACTCGAGGTCGGCCATGTCGGCCATCGAGCAGCCGGCGTTCAGGTCGGGGAGGATGACCTTCTGGTGGGAGCCGGTGAGCACGTCGGCCGACTCGGCCATGAAGTGCACCCCGCAGAACACCACGTACTCGGCGTCCGACGCCGCGGCCAGCCGCGACAGCCCGAACGAGTCGCCCCGGGCGTCGGCCCAGCGCATCACCTCGTCGCGCTGGTAGTGGTGGCCGAGGATCATCAGGCGCTCGCCCAGGGCCGCCTTGGCCGCCTCGATGCGCGAGACCAGGTCTTCGGGTGTGGATGTCGAATACCCCTCCGGAAGAGGGGCTTGCAGCCGGAGCATCTCTGTCAACCTCCAGGACGGAGAGGCCCTCGAAACTGCGGTCGGCGGGGACAGCCCGGGCGCCCATCCGCGGGGATGTCGACCTCGAGGGGGATATGTCGCCGGATTCCGGGCCGGCGCGGCCCAGCATAGGACTTTTGCTCCGGCTCTGCCCAGGTCGGGCCGGGCTCTGTCCGAGATGGGGCGTAGTTACCTTTTAGGGGGATTTGTCAGGTGGCCCGCCCATCCCGGCGATGTCCCCGCCATCCGGCACAATCGAAGGGAGATGCTGCAGCGCCCACCGTCCGGCACCATCCCCGATGCGCCGGGGTCCTACCAGTTCCGCGACCGCGACGGACGGGTGATCTACGTCGGCAAGGCCAAGTCGTTGCGCAGCCGTGTGGGCAACTACTTCCAGAACCCGGTCAACCTCCCGCCCCGGACGGCCCAGATGGTGGCCAACGCCGAGTCCGTGGAGTGGATCCAGGTCCGCAACGACGTCGAAGCCCTGATGCTCGAGTACAGCCTGATCAAGCAGCACAAGCCCCGGTTCAACGTCCGGCTGCGCGACGACAAGAGCTACCCGTTCCTGGCGGTGACGACCAGCGACGAGTGGCCCCGGGCCATGGTCCGCCGGGGGGCCCGTGACCGCGGCAGCCGGTACTTCGGTCCGTTCGCCCACGCCTACGCCATCCGCGACACGTTGGACTCGTTGCTGCGGACCTTCCCCATCCGCACCTGCAGCGACGTCAAGTTCCGCAACCACGAGCGCCTCGGACGGCCCTGCCTGCTGTTCCACATCGAGAAGTGCTCGGGTCCGTGCGTGAAGGAGATCGCCAAGGCCGATTACGACCACCTGGTGGCGGAGCTCCTGACCTTCCTCGACGGTGACACCCAGCCGGTGGTCAAGCGGCTCGAGCAGGAGATGCTCCAGGCGTCGGAACGCCTGGAGTTCGAGCGGGCGGGTCGGCTGCGGGACCGGTTGGCGGCCGTCCGCAAGGCCATCGAGAAGCAGCAGATGGTCACCGAGCGGGCCGAGGACCTCGACTGTTTCGGCCTCGTCGAGGACGAGCTCGAGGCGGCCATCCAGGTGTTCTACGTGCGACGCGGCCGGGTCGTGGGCCGCAAGGGATTCATCGTGGACAAGGTGGAGGATCTGTCGAGGGCGGAGCTGGTCCTGCAGGTCCTCGAACAGCACTACGACGACCCGCCGCTCGGGGTGCCACCGCTGGTTCTGGTCCCCGAGACTCCCGCCGAGGCCGAAACCATCCAGGAGTGGCTGGCACTGCTCCGGGTCGGCGACGAGGTCGGCCCGGGCGCCGGCGGCCCGCCCGGGCCCGTCCTGGAGGCCGGCCCCCCCGCCCCCCCCGCCGTCACCGACGGCCCCGTGGGGCCGGTCGGGCGGCGCGCCGCCACCGCCACGTCGATCGAGTGGTGGGCGGCCACGTCGCGCTACCGGGTGGAGCGCAGCGTCAACCCGGAGGCCCGCCAGGGGTCGCACGTGGAGATCCGGGTGCCGCAGCGGGGGGAGAAGAAGGCCCTGCTCGAGATGGTGACCAAGAACGCCGGGGAGGAGTTCGTCCGTCACCGGCTGAAACGGGCCGCCGACCACAACGCCCGGGCCAAGGCTCTGACCGCCCTTCAGGACGCTCTCGACCTGCCCGAGTCACCGCTGCGCATCGAGTGCTACGACATGAGCCACCTGCAGGGCACCGACTACGTCGGGTCGATGGTGGTGATGGAGGACGGCATCCCCCGCCCCCAGGAGTACCGGCGGTTCAAGATTCGCACCGTCGACCAGAACGACGACTTCGCGGCCATGGGTGAGGTCCTCACCCGGCGCCTGACCGCCTACCTGGCCGAGCGGGCCAAGCCCCTCGAGGAGCGTCGCCGGCGCTTCGCCTACCCGCCGCAGCTGCTCCTCGTCGACGGCGGCAAGGGCCAGCTGGGGGTAGCGGTGCGGGTCCTAGAGGAGCTCGGCCTCGACGAGGAGATACCGGTCGCCTCTCTGGCCAAGCAGTTCGAGGAGGTGTACCGGCCCGGCCGACCCGACCCGGTCCGCATCCCGCGCACCTCCGAGGCGCTGTACCTGCTCCAGCAGATCCGCGACGAAGCGCACCGCTTCGCCATCACCTATCACCGCAACCTCCGGGGCAAGCGGATGACGGCGTCGGCCCTCGACGACATCCCGGGTCTCGGGCCGGCCCGCAAGAAGCGTCTGGTCAAGGAGCTCGGGGGGCCCCGCACCTTGAAGACGGTGTCGCTGGAGACCCTGAAGGACCTGCCCTGGCTGCCCGACCGGGTCGCCGACGCCGTCTACGAACGCCTCCACAGCTGACCCGGCCGGGCCCCTGCCGCCACCGGGCCGACCGGTCCCGGCGGGGCCCGGCCGCATCCGGCAGACTTGGGCCATGCCCCGAGCGCACGCCAACGGGATCGAACTCGAATACGACGAGCACGGCGACCCGGCCGATCCTCCCATGCTTCTCATAATGGGTCTCAGCGCCCAGATGACGACCTGGCGGGAGCCGCTGGTCGAGGCCCTGGCCGGGAAGGGCTTCCGGGTGATCCGCTTCGACAACCGCGACATCGGCCTGTCCACCTGGCTGGACCACCTGGGGACCCCCGACCTGTCCAAGGTCCTCGAGACGGGAGAGATTCCGCCCGCCCTCTACAGCCTCGAGGACATGGCCGCCGACGCCGCCGGTCTCCTCGACGACCTCCACATCGAGCGGGCTCACATCGTGGGGGCCTCGATGGGGGGGATGATCGCCCAGGCCTTCGCCCTCGGCCATCCGCAGCGGACGGCGAGCCTGTGCTCGATCATGTCCACCACCGGGGACCCGACCGTCGGCCAGCCCGACCCGGCCATCGTCGCCGAGCTGTTCCTGTCCCCGGGTCCGACCTCGGCCGAAGAGGCCGAGGAGGCGGCGGTGGCGAGCAACCGGTTGATCGGCAGCCCCGGCTACCCGGTGGACGAGGCCGAGCTGCGGGCCTTCGGGCGGGCCGCGTTCGAGCGGGCCAGTCACCCCGCCGGAGTCCTGCGCCAGGCCCTGGCCGTGTTCCACCAGACCGATCGCACCGCCGCCCTCGGGGACGTATCGGTGCCGACCCTGGTCATCCACGGCGAGGCCGACCGGCTGGTCGACCCCTCGGGGGGCAAGGCCACCGCGGCGGCGGTTCCGGGGGCCGAACTGTGGCTGCAGCCGGGGGTGGGCCACGACATCCCGGCCGCGCTCTTCGACGAGACGGCCGACCGCATCGCCGCCAACTGCGGGCGGAGCGGGATCCCGGCCCGGTGAGAGCCTCGACGCCCCCCGGGGGGCGTACCGGCCGGCGGCGCCGGTGACCGACCGGGTGGGCTGGGAGGACGTAGCCGGTTGGTGGCAGGCCGGCTTCACCGAAGGCGCCGACGCCGAGTACGAGGAGCAGATACTGCCGCTCATCGCCTCCGAGCTCGAAGGCGCCACCCGGGTCCTCGACATCGGCTGCGGGGAGGGGCAGGTGGCCCGCCTGGCCGCCGGCCGGCCAGGGGTGGAGCTGGTGGTCGGGGTCGACCCCACCAAGGCGCAGGTCTTCGAGGCCGCCCGCCGCGGCGGGGGAGTGCTGATCGGGCAGGCCGACGCCGCCGCCCTACCTTTTTCCGACCGGAGCTTCGACGCCGCGGTGGCGTGCCTGGTCTTCGAGCACATCGAGGCCATGGACCAGGCCATCCACGAGGTGGGGCGGGTCCTGCGCCCCGGCGGGTGCTTCCTGTTCCTGCTCAACCACCCCCTCCTGCAGACCCCCGGATCGGGTTGGATCGACGACACCATCCTCGACGAGCAGTACTGGCGGATCGGCCCCTACCTGATCGAGGACGACACCCTCGAGGAGGTCGAGAAGGGGGTGTGGATCCCCTTCATCCACCGGCCGCTCTCCCGCTACGTGAATGCCATGGCCGCCGCCGGCCTGTACGTGACGTTCATGGCCGAGCCGGCCCCCCCGCCCGGGTTCCTGGCCCGCGCCGCCGAGTACCGCGACGCCGCCACCATCCCCCGGCTCCTGGCCCTGCGGGCCGAGAAGCTGGAAGCTCCACGCGCCGGGCCCCGGAGCCGACCGACCCCAACCCCGCGCATCCCCGGCGACTCCAACCGGGGGGAGGTGACGGCGTGACCGAGTTCGTCATCGTCACCGGGCTGTCGGGGGCCGGCCGCTCCCAGGCCGGCGCCACCTTCGAGGACCTCGGGTGGTTCGTCGTGGACAATCTGCCCACCGCCCTGATCCTGGACTTCGCCGCCCTGGCCACCGCCCCCAGCTCGGGGCGCGACCGGGTCGTGCTGGTCGTCGGGCGCGACATCGAACAGCTGGGCGAACTGGTGGCCGCCGTCGAGGAGCTGCGCCGGCGGGGGGTGGCCGTGCAGACGATCTTCCTCGACGCCACCGACGAGGTGCTGGTCCGCCGCTTCGAGGGCACCCGCCGCCGCCACCCCCTGGGGCGGGAGAAGATCCTCGAGGCCATCGCCGTGGAGAGGGAGCGCCTGGCGCCCATCAAGGAGCGGGCCGACCTGCTCATCGACACCTCCCAGCTGAACGTCAACCAGCTGCGCGAGCGCCTGATCGAGCTGTTCGTCGACCGGCGCTCCGAGCCGATGCAGATCTCGGTCATGTCGTTCGGGTTCAAGCACGGTCTGCCCCCCGACGTGGACAACGTGTTCGACGTCCGCTTCCTCCCCAACCCCCACTGGGTCGAGGACCTGCGGGAGCTGACCGGGCGCGACGAGGCGGTCCGCAGCTACGTCCTCGGGTCGCCCGAAGCGGTGGAGTTCGTGACCCGAGTCGACGACCTGATGTCGTTCCTGCTGCCCTGCTACATCAAGGAGGGCAAGTCCTACATGAGCCTGGCCGTGGGCTGCACCGGCGGCCGCCACCGGTCGGTGGCCCTGGTGGAGGAGCTGGCCGGGCGGATCCGCCAGAGGGGCTATCCGGCCGCGGTCTTCCACCGGGACATCTCCAGGTGACCGTCTCGACCGGCCCCGCGGTGGTGGCTCTGGGCGGCGGCCACGGCCTGGCCTCCACCCTCGCCGCCGTCCGGCGCTACGCCGGCTCGATCACCGCGGTGGTGTCGGTGGCCGACGACGGCGGGTCGAGCGGGCGCCTGCGGGAGATCGCCGGTATCCCCGCCCCGGGTGACCTGCGCCGCTGCCTGGTGGCCATGTCGGCCGACGGGTCGCCGTGGGCGCCGGCCTTCGAGTACCGCTTCCCTCAGGGCTCGGGCGACCTCGAGGGCCACGCCCTCGGCAACCTGATCATCGCCGGCCTGGCCAACGTCACCGGCGACTTCGGGCGGGCCCTCGAGCTGGCCGGCGACCTCCTCGGCTCCATCGGCCGGGTCTTCCCGGCCACCTCCACGCCGGTGGTCCTCAAAGCCGAGGTGGCCGGCCGCGAGGTGCTCGGCCAGGTGGCGGTGTCGGAGACCAGCGGTCTCATCACCAAGGTGTCCATCGTGCCCCCCGACGCGTCGGTGCCGGAGGCCGCCCTCGAGGCCATCGCCTCGGCCGCCCAGGTGGTCATCGGGCCCGGATCGCTCTACACCAGCGTCCTGGCGGTGGCCACCGTGCCGGCCATCCGGGAGGCTCTGGCCGCCCGGTCGGCGGGTCGGGTGTACGTGTGCAACCTGCGCCCGCAGCTGCCCGAGACGGCCGGTTTCGACGAAGCCGACCACCTGCGGGCGCTGCTCGACCACGGCGTGGCGGTGGACGTGATGGTCGCCTCCGGCGAGCCCGGTCCCGACCGGGTGGCGGGCGTGCCGGTGGTGCGGGCGCCGCTGGCCCGCCTCGACGGCGGAGGACATGATCCTTCGGCACTAGCCGCGGTGCTGGGTCGGCTGACATAGTGGCGGGCGGTAGCGACGTTCGCGGAGCAAGGAGCTTGGAATGACCATCCGGGTAGGTATCAACGGGTTCGGGCGCATAGGCCGCAACTTCATCCGGTCCGTGCTTCAGCAGGCCCAGCAGAACCCCGGGGCCGAGGAGCTGGTGGTGGTGGGGGTCAACGACCTGGTGCCCACCTCGACCAACGCCCACCTGCTCAAGTACGACTCGACCCAGGGCGTCCTGGCCGCCCCGGTCAGCCACGACGAGCGGTCCATCACCGTTGGGGGCCACTCCTTCACCGTCTTCGCCGAGCGCGACCCCAAGGCCCTGCCGTGGGGCGATCTCGGGGTGGACGTGGTGATCGAGTCCACCGGCCATTTCACCACCCGGGCCGGCGCCGCCGCCCACGTCGAGGCCGGCGCGCCGCGGGTGATCATCTCGGCGCCGGGCACCGACGTGGACGCCACCTTCGTGGTGGGGGTCAACGACGACACCTTCGACCCGGCCGCCCACGTGGTGATGTCCAACGCCTCGTGCACGACCAACTGCTTCGTGCCGATGATCAAGGTCCTCGATGACGCCTTCGGGGTCGAGAAGGGGCTCATGACCACCGTCCACGCCTTCACCAACGACCAGAACCTGCTCGACCTGGCCCACAAGGACATGCGCCGGGCCCGCTCGGCGGCGGTCAACATCGTGCCGTCCTCGACGGGGGCGGCCCGGGCCACCAGCCTGGTCCTGGCGTCCATGAAGGGCAGGCTCGACGGCAGCTCGCTGCGGGTCCCGGTGGCCGACGGTTCGATCACCGACTTCACCGGCATCCTCGGTCGCGAGGTCACCGTCGAGGAGATCAACGAGGCCTTCCGGGCGGCCGCCGCCGACGGGCCGCTGTCCAAGGTGCTGGTCTACACCGAGGACCCCATCGTGTCCTCCGACATCGTGGGCAGCCCGGCGTCGTGCACCTTCGACTCGCTGCTCACCATGGCCATGGGCTCCATGGTGAAGGTGTTCGGCTGGTACGACAACGAGTGGGGTTACTCCAACCGCCTGGTCGACCTGGCCCGCATCGTCGCCACCCCGAAGTCTTGAAGTCGGTCCCGGTACTGGAGGACCTGCCCCCCGTAGACGGCCGGGCGGTGCTGGTCCGCACCGACTTCAACGTCCCCATGGTCGACGGGCGGATCACCGACGACCTGCGCATCCGGCTGCCACTCGAGACCATCGGCTGGCTGCTCGACCAGGGGGCCGCCCACGTCACCACCGCCTCCCACCTGGGCCGGCCCAAGGGGCACCCCGACCCGAGGTACTCCATGGACCCGGTGCGGGAGCGGCTGGCCGCCCTGGTGCGCGCCGCCGGCCACGACCCCGACCGGGTCTCGGTGCACGAGAACCTGCGCTTCGACCCCCGCGAGGAGGCCGGGGACCTGTCCTACGCCGACGAGCTCTGCGCCGGCCAGGACCTGTTCGTCAACGACGCCTTCGGCGCCGCCCACCGGGCCCACGCCTCGGTGGTCGGGCCGCCCCGCCTGCTGGCCTCGGCCGCCGGCCGGGTGATGGCCCGCGAGGTGGAGGTCCTCGACCGCCTGCTCAACGACGCCCGCCGACCGTTCGTGGCGGTGATGGGCGGCTCCAAGGTGAGCGACAAGCTCGGGGTCATCGAGGCCCTGCTCGAGCGGGTCGACACGCTGATCGTGGGGGGCGGCATGTGCTTCACGTTCCTCGCCGCCGCCGGCCACCGCGTCGGGGCGTCCCTGTTCGAGGCCGACCACGTCGCCACCTGCCGGCGCCTGCTCGACTCCGGGCGCGACATCCGCATCCCCACCGACCTCACCGTCCTGTCGCCGGGCGGGGCGTTCGGTGGCGGCTCGACGCCTCGCAGCGGCGAGACCCGCCAGGTCGGCGCCGACGTACCCGACGGGTGGATGGGCCTCGACATCGGCCCCGGCACCGCGGCCGAGTTCTCCGACGCCGTCACCGAGGCCCGCACCGTGCTGTGGAACGGGCCGATGGGGGTCTTCGAGGACCCCCGGTTCGAGGCCGGGACCCGGGCCGTGGCCGAGGCCATGGCGGCCAGCAGCGCCTTCACCGTGGTGGGGGGCGGCGACAGTGCCGCGGCCATGGCCGCCTTCGGCCTGGCCGACCAGGTGAGCCACGTCTCCACCGGCGGCGGGGCCTCCCTCGAGTTCATCGAACGGGGCGACCTGCCGGGACTGGCGGCCCTGCGAGAGGGACGGCCGGAGGGCGACCGTGGCTGAGCGGCGGCGCAAACCGCTGGTGTCGGGCAACTGGAAGATGCACATGACCCACCTCGAGGCCATCAACCTCATCCAGAAGCTCTCCTACAGCCTGGAGGCGTCCGACCCGTCCTACGTGGACCTGTCGGTCCACCCTCCCTTCACCGCCCTGCGCTCGGTGCAGACGGTCCTCGACGCCGACGACATGCCCATCTCCCTCGGAGCCCAGAACGTCCACTGGGAGGACAGGGGCGCCTTCACCGGCGAGATCAGCCCGACCATGCTGGCCAAGCTCAACGTCTCCTACGTGATCGTCGGCCACTCGGAGCGTCGCCAGCTCTTCGGGGAGACCGACGAGATGGTGGCCAAGAAGGTGGCGGCGGTGTTCGCGGCCCACATGACCCCCATCATGTGCGTCGGCGAGACCCTCGACGAGCGCGAGGCGGGGGCCACCGAGGAGCGGGTGGTGGGCCAACTGAGGGCCGGCACGGCCGCCCTCAACCCCGAACAGATGGCCGTCCTGGTGGTGGCCTACGAGCCCATCTGGGCCATCGGCACCGGCCGCAACGCCACCCCCGACGACGCCCAGGCGGTGTGCAACGCCCTGCGGGCGGCGGTGCTGGCCGACCACGGGGAGGCGGCCGGGGCCCGGCTGCGGATCCAGTACGGGGGGTCGGTCAAGGCGGCCAACGCCGCCGAACTGCTGGCCCAGCCCGACATCGACGGGGCGCTCGTCGGGGGCGCCAGCCTCGATCCCGCCGAGTTCGCCCAGATAGTGCACCACGCCCGAAACTGATTCACAGGGCTGTCACGCAAAACGAACGTTAGTCCTGCTATCTTGCCCCTACCGCCTGTTCTGCTCAGGCAAGCGGAAAGAAGACACCTTGATCACTACCCTCGTCATCGTTATCCACATCGCCGTTTCGTTGCTGCTGATCGCCATGGTCCTGCTCCACAGCGGAAAGGGCGGGGGGTTGTCGGAGATGTTCGGTGGGGGACTTGGTCAGGCCGCCGCTGGCTCCACCGTCGCCGAGAGGAATCTCGACAGGGCGACGGTCGCCTGCGCGGTCTGCTTCATGTTCACGACGGTCATCCTGGCGATTCGACTGCAGTAATGCCGAACCCGGGTGCTCGTTCACAGGGGTCTTCACAAAAGAAGGGGCGGTAAATCAACGGTCGGGGCGGGAACGCGTCGGCCGACGAGACGAGGAGGGTCTCACAATATGGTGTGGAAAAATAAGCGGGCTGGTCGGGCCGTCGTCGGCCTGTGCAGCCTGGCGATCATCGCCGGAGCCTGCAGTAGCAGCTCCAAGAGCGCAACCAACAACAGTCCCGGGACGACCGCGGGCGGTTCCGGGGGTGGTTCGAGTGCCAGCACGCTCGGACCCAACCAGGCCCCGGTGACCGGCCTGCAGATAGCCAACCCCAACAGCGGCGGGACCCCGGTCACCGGTGGCACCCTCACCGTGCTCGGGACCAGCGACGTGGACAACAACCTGGACCCGAACGTCGGCTACTACACCCTCGACTACCTGGCCTCGCTGCTCTACAACCGGCCGCTCTACGCCTACCCGAGCATCCCCGGCCAGACCTTCACCGCGGTGCCCGACCTGGCCACCGCCGCACCCGCCGTGTCTGACAACGGTCTGCTCTACTCGGTGACCATCCGGACCGGGGCCATGTGGAACACCACCCCGCCCCGCCAGGTGACCGCCGCAGACGTGGTGCTCGGTGTGAAGCGCAGCTGCAACCCGACCCTTCCCTTCGGCGGCCAGCCCGACTTCTCGGGCGTCCTCGCCGGCTACACCACCTTCTGTGACGGTTTCTCCAAGGTGTCGACCAGTGACGCCGCCGCCCAGGCCGCTTACATCAATGCCAATAACATCAGCGGTGTCACCGTCGATCCGTCCAATCCGCTGACGGTGCAGTTCCACCTGACCAAGGTGGCGTCGTACTTCCCCGGGGTGCTCAACCTGCCCCCCTTCAACCCGGCGCCGGTGGAGAGCCTCAGCTACCTGCCCGACAGCGTGGCCCTGGCCACCCACATCCCGTCGGACGGGCCGTACCAGATCAAGTCCTACAACCCCAACACCTCGATCGTGTTCACCCGTAACTCCGCGTGGAGCCAGGCGGCTGATCCGGTGGACAAGGCTTATGTCAACGAGATTGACATCTCCGAGACCGGCAACCAGCAGGGCATTCTGCAGCAGATCGAGACCAACAGTCCCCAGGCCGACATGCAGTGGGACATCGGGGTACCGGCCACGGCCATCCCCGGCTTGCTGCACGACCCCCGGCTGCAGCTGCAGACCGAGGGTGCCACCAACCCGTACATCATCTTCAACACCATCTCGAAGAACAATGCGGGAGCGCTGGGCAACCCGAAGGTCCGTCAGGCCCTCTCCTACGCCATCGACCGCACCGAGCTGATCCAGAACCACGGTGGTCCTCAGGTGGACCCGCCCCTGACCCACCTGATCGCCCCGGGCACTGACGGCTCCGGCCCCAACTTCGACGACTACCCCTACGACCCGGCCAAGGCCAAGCAGCTCTTGGCGGCCGCCGGGGCCAGCAACCTGACCCTCACGCTCCTCTACCGCAACCAGAACGCCTCGGCGGTCAAGGACTTCCAGACGCTGCAGGCCAACCTGGCGGCGGTGGGCGTGACCCTCAAGGGCCTGACGGCTAGCAACGCCGACTTCTACGGCAAGTACCTGGTCCCCGGGACCGCCGCCAAGAACAGCCAGTGGGACCTGGCTGAAGCCGGCTGGGGCCCCGACTGGTACCCGTCGGGAGGTCCGTCGTACTTCCTGCCCATCCTGTCCACCCAGAGCGTGCCGCCCAACGGCTCCAACTACGGGTTCTTCACCGATCCCACCCTGGACAACCTGATGAACCAGGCTCTCGCCGCATCCAGCGAGAACGCCGCGGCGGCCGCCTGGCACCAGGCCGACGTCGAGGCCATGGCGCAGGCGTCGGTCTACCCGATCGCCGACCCCAACAGTGCAACCATCCACGGGTCCCAGGTGCACAACTGCGTCTTCGTCGGCCCGTATCAGAACTGCAACCTGGCCAACGTCTGGGTCAGCAGCTGAGCTGTCTGCCTTACCGGTGAGTTAGCTGACTTCGGCCCGGCGGGTAACCGCCGGGCCGGAGTACGTCAGACCCGCCGACCGAACGTCGCGGGAATCGGATAGAACAGCAAAGGCAGGATGTACATGGCGCTACTGGAGATAGAAGGCCTGCGCGTGTCGTTCCCCACGACCGACGGCCTGGTCCAGGCCGTCCGGGGTGTCTCGTTCTCCGTGGACACCGGCAAGACGTTGGGAATCGTGGGGGAGTCGGGGTCGGGCAAGAGCGTCTCGACCCAGACCATCATGGGTCTGACGAGGGGCGCTCAGATCAGCGGTCAGGCCACGTTCCGGGGGCGGGACCTGCTGAAGCTGTCGACCAAGGAGATGCAGCAGGTCCGCGGTCGGGAGATAGCCATGATCTTCCAGGACCCGCTCTCCAGCCTCCACCCCTACTACCGGGTGGGGTGGCAGATCATCGAGATGATCCGGGCCCACGAGCACGGCATGTCCAAGGCCACGGCCCGAAAGCGGGCCGTCGAACTGCTGACCCTGGTCGGCATCCCCCAGCCGCAGCGGCGCGTCGACGACTTCCCCCACCAGTTCTCCGGGGGCATGCGCCAGCGGGCCATGATCGCCATGGCCATGGCCTTGAATCCGGCGCTGCTGATCGCCGACGAGCCGACCACCGCGTTGGACGTCACGGTGCAGGCCCAGGTGCTGAAAGTGATCAAGCGCCTGCAGGAGGAGTTCGGTACGGCGGTGATCCTGATCACCCACGACCTCGGCGTGATCGCCGAGATGGCCGACGACGTGGTGGTCATGTACGCCGGCGCCATCCAGGAGCAGGCGCCTCGCGACCGCCTCTTCTACGACAACCATCACCCCTACACCGAGGGACTGCTGCGGTCCCTGCCGGGGTACGGGAGCGAGCGGGAGCGGCTGCTGTCCATCCAGGGGCAGCCGCCCAGCCTCATCAACCTGCCGGGTGGCTGCAAGTTCCATCCGAGATGCCCCTACGCCTTCGACCGGTGCCTGCGGGAGGAGCCCGAATTGACCGCCGTGGACCTGCATCCCGACCATCGCTCGGCCTGCTGGCTGCCCCATACCGCAGCGGAGCGCCAGGAGGCCCGTATCCGGGTGCTGGGAGAGTCGGTGGCCCGATGAGCGAGGTGCTGCTCCGAGCCAAGGACGTGGTCAAGTACTTCCCGGTCCAGTCGGGGGGTCTACGCCGCAGCCGGGAGAAGGTCCACGCCGTCGACGGGGTCAGCCTGGAGGTCCGCAAAGGGGAGACCCTGGGGCTGGTGGGGGAGACCGGCTGCGGCAAGAGCACCCTGGCCCGCTGCCTGGCCCGGCTCTACGACCTGACCTCGGGCTTCGTCGAGTTCGAAGGTCAGGACATCTCGAAGCTGAAGCCCCGCCATCTCGGGCTGGTGCGGCGGGACATGCAGATGATCTTCCAGGACCCCTACGGGTCCCTGAACCCCAAGCGGCGGGTCGGTTCGATCATCGGCGATCCTTTCGTGATCCACAACGTGGCGAGCGGGGCCGACCGCAAGCGGCGGGTCCAGGAGGTCATGGAGCTGGTCGGCCTCAACCCCGAGCACTACAACCGCTTCCCGGCCGAGTTCTCCGGGGGGCAGCGCCAACGCATCGGTGTGGCCCGGGCGCTGGCGCTGCGGCCCAAATTGGTGATCTGCGACGAGCCGGTATCCGCCCTCGACGTGTCGATCCAGGCCCAGGTGCTCAACCTGCTGGCCGATCTGCAGACCCAACTGGGACTGACCTACATCTTCATCTCCCACGACCTGTCAGTGGTCCGCCACGTGAGCGACCGGGTCATGCTCATGTACCTCGGCAAGGTCGTGGAGAGCGGGCCCGCCGATGAGATCTACGGCCACCCGCGCCACCCCTACTCCAACGCGCTGCTCTCGGCGGTTCCCCTGCCCGACCCCCGCGCCGTCCGGGAAAGGACCCGGATCGTCCTCGAAGGCGACGTCCCCTCGCCCATCGACCCGCCGACGGGCTGCCGGTTCCATCCCCGCTGCCCGAAGGCCCAGGAGCGCTGCGCCCAGGAAGATCCGGAGCTGGTGAGCCGGCTGGGTGACGACGCCTCCCACACCGCGGCCTGCCACTTCCCGGTGGCCGACGGCGAGGACCTGAGCCGGCTGTACGCCCTCCACGCGGAGCCCGGCGGAGGTGTGAGCAATGAACTGGTGGCATCTGAAATAGCACAACAGTCGACAGACATGACTACGGAGGGCGGTGCCGAATGAGCTTCGCGGACGTGCCGATTCAGGCCACCCAACCGGTGGCCGGGGATGCTCCGAGCAGCGAGCCGGACGGGGAGGTCGCACAGCAGATCCAGGGCCGCAGCACCTGGCAGCTGGCCTGGGCCCGCCTGCGCCGGGACAAGGCGGCGGTGGCTTCGGCCATCGTCATCGTGCTGATCATCCTCTTCGCCATATTCGCTCCGCTAGTGGCCAGCATCACCGGACACGGGCCCAACCAGCAGTTCCGCACCACCGGCCTCGACACCTTCGGCCTGCCCGTCGCGCCCAACCACACCTTCCTGCTCGGCACCGACGACCAGGGCCGGGACATCCTCGTACGAATCGCCTACGGCGCCCGCATCTCCCTGTTCGTCGGTGTGGTGGCGACTCTGTCCACCGTCGCCATCGGCGCAGTGCTCGGCCTGGCGTCCGGCTACCTGGGGGGCCTGGTCGACACGGTGATCGCCAGGATCATCGACCTCGTGCTCTCGCTCCCGTACCTGCTGTTCGCCATCTCCCTCGTGTCGATCGAGGGGCCGAGCCTGCAGATCGTGATCATCGTCATCGCGGTGTTCGGGTGGGCGGCGGTCGCCCGTATCGTCCGTGGCCAGGTGCTGTCCATCCGAGAGAAGGAGTACATCGAGGCGGCCCGGTCCCTCGGCGCCAGTTCGTGGCGGATCATGTTCGTCGACGTGCTGCCCAATGTGACAGCCCAGCTGATCGTCTACGCCACGCTGCTCATACCGGTGAGCATCGTCGCCGAGGCCAGCCTGTCGTTCCTCGGGCTGGGCATCCCGCCGCCCACGGCCGACTGGGGACAGATGCTGGCCGAGGTGGACAATCAGGACCTCTACCAGCAGGCCTGGTGGTTCCTGGTCTTCCCCGGTGTGGCCCTGGTGATCACCACGCTGGCGTTCAACATCCTCGGCGACGGGGTGCGTGACGCCCTCGACCCTCGCTTCGAGAGACTGTAGGAGGCGGTCCAGTGCTCAGGTTCGTCATTCGCCGGATCGCTCTCGGCGCTTTCGTCATGTGGATGGTCACCGTGCTGGTCTTCGGCGTCTTCTACCTGTCGGGGGGTTCCCAGGACGTGGCCCGCACCCTGGCCGGCAAGAACGCCAACGCCCAGACCGTGGCGCTCATCACCCACCGGCTACGCCTGGACCAGCCCCGCTGGTACCAGTACTGGTACTTCGTCGACCAGTTGGTCTGGCACCACAACCTCGGCTTCTCCTACCAGAACAACGTGCCGGTGTCGCAGATACTCGGCCAGGCGTTCCCGATCACGCTGTCCCTGGCCCTCGGATCGGCGCTGATATGGATCGTGCTCGGAGTCCTCACCGGTGTCACATCGGCCGTGCGGCGGGGATCGCTCATCGACCGGTTCTTCACCACCATGGCGCTGATCTTCTACTCGATGCCGACCTTCGTCCTGGGCCTGCTCATCCTGGACCTGTTCTTCTACCAACTGACCCAGCACGGCATCAAATGGTTCCCCGGCCAGTACCCCATCCACTTCCCGAGCAGCCCGGTCCAGTTCCTCCAGGTGTTCACCCTCCCGTGGTTGACCCTCGCCCTGGTGTCATCGGCGACCTACACCCGACTGACCCGGGGCTCGCTGCTAGAGGTGCTGGGCGAGGACTACATCCGCACGGCCCGGGCCAAGGGCCTGACCGAGCGGAGGGTCATCTATCGCCACGGCCTCCGGTCGGCTCTGACGCCGGTGGCCAGCCAGTTCGGCATCGACGTGGGCACCCTTCTCGGCGGCGCCATCATCACCGAGGAGGTGTTCGGCATGCCCGGGCTGGGTTACACCGCGGTGCACTCCATCGACCGCCAGGACCTGCCGGTCATCATCGGGATAGTGATCGTGGCCACCGCCGCGGTGGTCGTGGCCAACATACTCGTGGACATCTTCTACGCGGTGCTGGACCCGAGAGTTCGGCTGCACTGAACCGCCTGTAGCCTCGGCCCATGATCTCCGAGCTGTTCGACGAGTCGGCCTGGCAGGCCGTCGCGGGCTTCGACTTCACCGACATCACCTACCACCGGGCGGTGGACCAGGGGACGGTGCGGGTGGCCTTCAACCGCCCGGAGGTGCGCAACGCCTTCCGCCCCCACACCGTGGACGAGCTCTACCAGGCGCTCGACCACGCCCGCCAGAGCGCCGACGTCGGCTGCGTGCTGCTCACCGGCAACGGGCCGTCACCCCGAGACGGGGGTTGGGCCTTCTGCTCGGGCGGCGACCAGCGCATCAGGGGACGGCACGGTTACCAGTACGCCAGCGGCGAGGGGGCCGACACCGTCGACCCGGCCCGTACCGGGCGGCTGCACATCCTCGAGGTGCAGCGCCTCATTCGGTTCATGCCCAAGGTGGTCATCGCGGTGGTCCCGGGCTGGGCCGCCGGCGGGGGTCACAGCCTGCACGTGGTCTGTGACCTGACGTTGGCCAGCGCCGAGCACGCCCGCTTCAAGCAGACCGACACCGACGTGGCCAGCTTCGACGGGGGCTTCGGGTCGGCCTACCTGGCCCGCCAGGTGGGCCAGAAGTTCGCCCGGGAGATCTTCTTCCTCGGCCGGGAGTACAGCGCCGCCGAGATGTTCGCCATGGGCGCAGTAAACGCGGTGGTGCCCCACGCCGAGCTCGAAACGACGGCCCTGCAGTGGTCCCGGGAGATCCTCGGCAAGAGCCCCACAGCGCAGCGCATGATCAAGTTCGCGCTCAACTTGATCGACGACGGGCTGGTCGGCCAGCAGGTCTTCGCCGGGGAGGCCACCCGGCTGGCCTACGCCTCCGACGAGGCCGCCGAGGGACGCGACGCCTTCCTCGAGAAGCGCCGGCCGGACTGGTCCTCGTTTCCCTGGCACTACTGATGGACGAGGGCGTTCCCCGTCCCTCGACCCGCCGCAGCGACCCCGAGCGGCTCGAGGCGTTCAGCGACGGTGTGATGGCCGTCCTCATCACGCTCATGGCACTGGACCTGAGGGTGCCCGGCGGGGTGAGCCTGCACGACCTCGGTCACAGCGTGACCGGCCTGCTGGTCTACATGCTCTCGTTCGCCTTCATCGGGATCTACTGGAACAACCACCACCATCTCCTGCGCTCGACCGAGCGCATAAGTGGGGCGGTGATGTGGATGAATTTGCACTTGTTGTTCTGGTTGTCCCTGATACCGGTGCTCACCAAGTGGGTGGCCGACTACCACCGGGCCCCTCTGCCGGCCTGTACCTACGGGGTGGCGTGCCTGGGGGCGGCCGTCGCCTACAGCATGCTGGTGTCGGCCATCGTGTCGGCCAACGGGTCCAGATCCGACGTCGCCCGGGCCCTCGGGCGCGACGTCAAGGGCCGGCTGTCCCCTTTAGCCTACGCCGCCGGTATCGGGTTGGCCTGGGTGAGTCCCTGGATCTCCTACGCCCTCTACGCCGGGGTCTCGGTCATGTGGTTCGTGCCCGACCGCCGCCTGAGCCGCCTCGACCTCGACACCCCCTGAGGGCCCGGCCCCTCACCGGCCATCGACCTTCCCGGCCCTCCCGGCCCTCCTGACCCTTGTCTCTAGCCGGGCCGCCAGGGGGCGCGGCGCTCCACTATGCTGCTCGTCTACGCCGGAGACGGCGGCCACGTCGGAGTGGCGGAATAGGCAGACGCGCTAGCTTGAGGGGCTAGTGTCCGCAAGGACGTGGGGGTTCAAGTCCCCCCTCCGACACGTTTTCTGCGCCACGCGGAAGCGCAACGATCAGAGCGGCGCTCCGCGTTGCCGGGTCGTAGACGGCTGAGACGCCGAGAGCGGCGTAGAGGGCGCCCCGTTCGCCTTGGTCGGCGCTCTCGAGGACCTCGTGGATGCCTCC
>JAGWSF010000177.1 GCA_028876385.1 Acidobacteriota bacterium
ACACTCAGACTTGAACATCTGGATCTCTTACCTCCCAGAACTGATTGAAGGCAGACATTTTGACACGTTCAAGGATACCTTTTTGAGTTCTTTGGATCACTGCATATTTTCTGACGTAGACTTTTCATACAACGATTATTGTAATTCATTCCGAATTGCTTCGTAACTTGTGTTGAACTCATTTCAGCTGACGATTCTGCTGGAATTTTACATTTAGTGGAAATATACATTCATACATGGTATTGATTTATGGTTGTAAATTAGTCGCATTGCGACCTCATTTGTACGGATATGGGGAGTTTGGAGGCAAAGAGTGCATGTGCGGATCCAAAACTGGAGAAGACATGGGAGAAGCATAAGAATTCTGATATCTGTGTTGGATTGGGGTCGAGGGGGTGTAAGGAATGGGGGGAAGACTTGGGCTAGCAGGAAGCTGGGGAAGAATTGCAGGAGGGATTTTTTTTGGAAGGGAGTGGGTCGCTGGCATCGGATCGGTAAAATGGTTTGGGATGGCTGTAGATTCGGAGTACGGAACGCAAGTTGCGCTTGAATTACTTGAGGAAGAAGCAATCTGGGCTTCGATGGCTTTGCCCTGCGGTCCGACCACCGTGGTGTGGAGGGATTGGTAGAGGTTGAACTTGGGGGTGTTGATGTAGTCCTTGAACCGGCCCGGCACCGGGGTCCAGGCGCCGTGGATGGCGCCCAGCGCGGCCCAGCAGTCCTTCACCGACTCCACCAGGACCCGCACCCCGACCAGGTCGTAGATCTCGTCGAACTCCTTGCCCTTCACCACCATCTTCTCGTAGATGGAGTACAGATGCTTGGGCCGGCCGGTGACCTGGGCGGTGATCCGGGCCGCCGCCAGCCGCTCGTTCACGTGGTCGATCACCTGGGCCAGGTAGATCTCCCGTTCGGGCGCCCGGGTGGCCACCATCTGCTCGATCTCGGCGTAGCGCCTCGGGTGCAGCGCGGCGAACGCCAGGTCCTCGAGCTGCCAGCGGATGTCCTGGATACCGAACCGGTGGGCCAGGGGGGCGTAGATGTCGAGGGTCTCCTGGGCCGAGCGCTTCTGCTTCCACTCGGGCATGGCGGCGATGGTCTGCATATTGTGCAGGCGGTCGGCCAGCTTGATGAGCAGGACCCGGGGGTCCTTGGCCATGGCCACGAGCATCTTGCGCATGGTGGCCGCCTGCTGGGCCTGGCGGGAGTCGAAGCGCACCCGGTCGAGCTTGGTGACCCCGTCGACTATGGCCGCCACGTCGGCGCCGAACTCGGACTCGATCTCGTCGAGTCCGAGGGCGGTGTCCTCGACGGCGTCGTGCAACAGCGCCGAGATGATGGTCACGTCGTCGAGGCCCAGGCCGGCCAGGATGGTCGCCACGGCCAGAGGGTGGCTGATGTAGGCCTCGCCGGAGTTGCGCAGCTGGCCCTGGTGGGCCTGAGCGGCCATCTCGTAGGCCCGCACGATGGACGCCGCCGGGTGCTTGGGGTGGCGCGCCCGGAAGGCGGTGAGCAGCGGCATCAGCGCGTCGGCGGTCTGCACCTGCCGGCGCCACGGCAGCACCCGCTCGACGGTCACCACCGCCCGGGCCCGGTTGGTGCTGTCGTTGGCTCGGCTCACGGCCACGGGTTCACGGCTCTCATTCGTAGGTCACCAGGGAAAACGTGTCCAGGTTCCCGATTCTTCCCCGCCCCCCGAGGAAGGCCAGCTCGAGGATGAACGAGTAGCCCACCGGCTCGGCGCCCATGTGGTCGACCATGCGGGCCACCGCCGCGGCCGTGCCGCCGGTAGCCAGGACGTCGTCGACGATGAGCACCCGGTCCCCCGGGCCCACCGCGTCCAGGTGGACCTCGAGGGTGTCCTCCCCGTACTCGAGGGAGTAGCTCTCGGCGTGCACCTCCCAGGGCAGCTTCCCGGCCTTGCGGACTGGAACGAAACCGGCTCCGAGGTCCAGCGCCACGGGGGCGGCGATGATGAAGCCGCGGGCCTCGATGCCGATCACCTTGTCCACGCCGCGGTCCCGGAAGGGCTCGGTCATGGCCTCGACGGTGCCGGCGAAGGCCTTGGGGTCGGCCAGCAGCGGGGTTATGTCCTTGAAACCGACGCCGGGGCGCGGGAAGTCAGGGATGTCCCGGATCAGGTCCTTCAGCCATCCGGAGCGGTCCTCCATATGACCAAGGTACTAGCGCCGGGCCGCCAACTCTGGCATCGCCCGGCAAAGCACGTCGCTCCCGGTCAGCGCCGCCGCCCCTTCTTGCGGGGTCGGGGCGGGGGCCGGTTGGCCGAGCGGGGCGGCACGTCCCGGCGCAGGGGGATGCCCGCCTGTTCCCCTACGGCGGCGTCGGGGCGGTCCTGGCCGTTGGCCGGTGTGCCGAACTCCACCTCGGCGGGCAGGTCTCCCCCACCGGCGGGCGCCTCCCGCCGTTTGGGGCGGGGCGGCCCGGAGCGGCGGGCCCAGGCGGTGGCGGGGCTGTCGAGGTCGGCGTCGGAGACGTCGGGGCCCAGCCCGGCGACGGAGGCCGGGGTCAGCTTGCGGGGCCGACCCTGGTCCAGCCGCCGGCGGATCTCGGCGTAGCGGGGCTCGCGCTCCTTCATCAGGGCCAGGAGCGGCGAGGCGATGAAGATGGACGAGTAGGCACCGGTGGTGAGCCCGACGAAGAGGGCCAGGCCGAAGTCGTTGAGGGCGGTGGCGCCGAGCAGCCACGAGCCGATGACCAGGATGGACAGGATGGGCAGGATGGCGACCAGCGAGGTGTTGAGCGAGCGGGCCAGGACCTGGTTCATGGACAGGTTGACGGTGTCGCTGTAGGTCAGCTTGTTGGTCGAGGCCAGACCCCGCGTGTTCTCCTGGACGCGGTCGAAGACGACGATGGTGTCGTAGAGCGAGTACCCGAGGATGGTGAGGAAGGCGATCACCGTGTCGGGGCTGACCTGGAACCCCGACAGTGAGTAGATACCGGCGGTTATCAGGATGTCGTGGAGCAGGGCCCCGAGAGCGGCTATGGCCATCTTGCCCTCGAAGCGCAGCCAGATGTACAGCGACACGACGACGAGGAAGATGATCACCGCCTCGATGGCCTTGTTGGTGATGTCGGAGCCCCACGACGGTCCGATCTCGTTCAGCTGCACGTCGTTGGGGCTGACATGGGCCATGTTGGCCAGCGCGTCGGTCACCTTCTGGACGGTGGCGGTGTCGCCCACGTACTTGGCGGCGGCCTCGACCTGGATGGTCCGCTGCCCGGTCTGGGTGTTGGTGAGCTGCTGCACGACCGACTGGCCGAATCCGGGGACGGCGGCATCGATGACCGAGCGGGCGGTGGCCACTGACGCGGTGGTCGGCACGTCCCAGACCGTGCCGCCCTTGAAGTCGATGGAGAAGTTGAGTCCCCGGAAGCCGAGCGACACCACCCCGGCCAGGATCACCACCCCCGAGATGGCGAACCACCGCCGCCAGCGACCGGCGAAGTCGAAGGAGGTCTCCCCCCGGAACAGGCGGCGGAAGGCGTTGGGCCGCTCGGTGGTCGTCACAGGGACCCCGCTTCCGAGCGCGCCGCGAACGACCGGGAGATGCCGAGGTAGCGGTTCTCGGTGAAGGCCCGTCGGCGGCCCACGAAGATCACCGCCGGGCGGATGAAGAAGAAGGCGGTGAACACGTCGAGCAGGGTGGACAGGCCGAGGGTGAAGGCGAAACCCCGGACGTCGCCGATGGTGAAGATGTAGAGGATGAGGGCCGCCATGAACGACACCAGGTCGGCCGTCAGCACCGTGCGGAAGGCCCGGCTGAAGGACCGTTCGGTGGACTGGCGGACCGAGCGCCCGGAGCGCACCTCGTCCTTCAGCCGTTCGAAGTACACCACGTAGGAGTCGACGGTGATACCGATGGAGACGATGATGCCGGTCACCCCGGCGAGAGTGAGGGTGTAGGGGCTGCTGCCCTGGCCCAGGGCGGTGATGACCGAGTAGAGGATGGCGCCGCCCACCGCGAGGCCGACCAGCACCACCAAGCCGAGGGCCCGGTAGTAGAAGATCATGTAGAGCATCACGACCACGATGCCGCCGAGGCCGGCGAGCAGGCCGGCCCGCAGGGAGTCCTTGCCGATGGTGGCCGATACCGTCTGCACCGACTGGGGCACGAAGCGCACCGGGAGCGACCCGTACTTGAGGACGTCGGCCAGCGACGAGGCCTGGCTGCTCGTGAAGCTGCCGCTGATGGACACCTGCCCGTTGAACGTGGCCGCCTGGAAGTCCGGCGAGGACTCCACCGTCCCGTCCAGCTCGAAGGCCTCCTGGCTGCACGGAGGGGGGTTGGTGGGGTTCTGCTTGTAGCAGGCGTAGCGGGCCGCGGCGATGTTGTCGAACTGGGTGGCGCCGCTGGAGGTGAGGGTCAGGTTGACCTGGTACTGGCCGGTGGTGGTGTCGATCACCGACGCCGCATCGGAGACGGCCTTACCGGTCATGTCGGCCGGTCCGAGGACGTAGCGGATGGTGGGGCTCTGGGGGAAGGCCTTGGGATCGACGGGCAGGATGACCGAGTTGGTGGGGATGTCCTGGTCGGGTGTGGTGGTGGGCAGCGACGACGAGTTGGAGTTGCTGCAGTCGCTCTGGCTGACCGCCCCGGCCGGCGTGGTGGTGGCCGTGGTCCCCCCCGTGGTGGTGGGGCTGGCGGCGACGGTGGTGGGGGTAGCGGTGGCGGTGGTGGGGCTGGCCGGCAGGGTCGTCGAGGCGGCGGCCACCGCCGAGGTGAGCAGGGCGGGTCGGGGCTGGGCCGCCCCCACCGCCGACTTGGTGGTGCTGGCGCTGGGGGTGGTGGTGGGGCTGGCCGGTACGACCTTGGATGGCACGGTGGTCGGGGTGGTGGCCGGCCGGGTCGTGGCCGTCGATCCGGCCGGGGTGGGGGCGACGTAGGCCGGAATAGCGCAGTACACGGGCCGGAAGAACAGCTGGGCCGTCTGCCCCACGGCCTGCAGGGCGTGCTGGGCGTCTTTGATCCCGGGCAGGTTGATGACCACGTCGTTGCCCTGCACGGCAACCTGCGAGTTGCTCACCCCGAGACCGTTGACCCGGCGCTCGATGATGGTCTTGGCCTGGTTGAGCTGCCCGCTGGTGGCCGTGCCGTGCGGCTGGAGCACCACCGACACCCCGCCCCGCAGGTCGAGACCGAGCAGCGGGGTGTGCCCCAGGCCGAGGGTCGCCCCGAGAGAGGCGGCGGCCACCGCGAACATGAAGACGAGGGACCAGACCAGGCCACGTCTCATGGATCAGGCTCCGGGTGTGCCGCCGGGCGGCGGCTCGGCGGGGCCTTCGCCCGGGGCGCGGTAGCGACCGGCGCCGCCGTCTCCCGAAGGGCTGCCTGAGTCGTGGCCGCCGGTGTCGTGCGGGCCGGCGGTGTCACCGGGCCCGTCGGGTTCGGAGGTCCAGGGGGCGTCGGTGGGGGCGGCCGCGGTGCGCCCACCCCGGCCGGGCTGCTGACGGAGGCTGACCGCTCGCGGCAGGAAGGTCATGACCACCCCGGGGGAGACCTCCACCTCCACGGCGTCGACATCGAGAGCCACGACCGTGCCGAAGATCCCCCCGGCGGTCATGACCTCGTCACCGACGGCGATCTGGCGGCCGGCGCCGGCCTGCTGGCGCATGCGCTGCTGGCGGGGGCGCAGGAACAGGAAGTAGACCAGCGCGAAGATGACGATGATCACGAGCAGCGGCACGTAGGAGCCGCTGCTCTTGGAACTCTTGGCCACCGTGGTGGGGGTGGTGGTCTGAGCGAGGATTATCAGGTGCATGTGCATAGGAGAACAGAGGTCCGCCACGGGCGGGCCGGTGGACCTTAGCGCAGCGGGCGGGCCTTCCAGACTTCGGCCACACTTTTGCGCAACGCCGACAACGTTCCGGCCGTGATGGCCGCACCGATGTCGTCGACGAGGCCCAGCAGCCAGCTCAGGTTGTGGATGGTGAGCAGCCTTCCACCGGTGGGCTCCCCGACCGTGAGCAGGTGGCGCAGGTAGCCGGCGCTGTAGCGCCCGCACACCGGGCAGGGACAGGTCGGGTCGAGTGGCTCCTGCTGGCCGGCGAACCGGCGGCCCTTGAGCTGGACCCGGCCCTCGCCGGTCAACGCCGTTCCGTGACGGGCCAGGCGGGTGGGCAGGACACAGTCGAACATGTCCACGCCGAGGGCTACCGCCTCGACCATCGATACCGGATCGCCGACGCCCATCAGGTAGCGGGGACGGTCGGCGGGCAGGTGCTCGAGGGCGGCAGCCATGGCCGGCAGGGCCTCCTCGAGCGGCTCGCCGACCGACAGCCCCCCGAGGGCGTACCCGTCGAAGCCGATCTCGACCAGCCGGCCCGCCCCCTCAGCCCGCAAGACGGTGGACGTTCCCCCCTGGACGATTCCGAACAGGCTCTGGTCGTCGCGGGTGTGGGCCACCTTGGCCCGCGCCGCCCACGCCAGGGTCCGCTCCAGGGCCTGGCGGATGGCCGAGTCGGGCGCGGGCAGACCGCTGCAGACGTCGAGGACCATCTGGATGTCGGCCCCGATGGCCTCCTGGGCGGCCACCACCCCCTCGGGGGTGAAGCGGTGGAGCGACCCGTCGTAGGTGGACCGGAACGTGACCCCGTCGTCGTCCACGGTCGGCCTCAGGGAGAAGACCTGATAGCCGCCGGAGTCGGTCAGCATGTGCCCGTCCCACCCGGTGAAGCGGTGCAGGCCGCCGAGGTCGCGCACCGTGTCAGTCCCCGGTCTCATCATGAGGTGGTAGGTGTTGGCCAGCACCACCTGCGGCCCGAGCCCGGCCAGGTCGGCGGCGTCGAGCAGTTTGACCGCCCCCCGGGTGCCGACGGGCATGAAACACGGTGTGGCGAACGAGCCACGACCCGTGTGCACCCGGGCCCGCCGCGCCGCCCCGTCGGTGTCCCCGACGACCAGCCGGGCGGCTCTCACCGGCGCCCCGCGATCATGGCGTCACCGAAGGAGAGGAACCGGTACCCCCGGCGCAGGGCGTCGCCGTAGAGGTCTCTCCAGCGGGGCCCGACGAAGGCCTCGAGGAGCAGGAGGAGCGTCGAGCGGGGCAGGTGGAAGTTGGTGAGCAGGACGTCCACCACCGCGAAGTCGAATCCGGGCTGGATGAACAGGTCGCTGTCGGCCTCGAGCTTCCCGGTGCGGGCCGCCGACTCGAGGGCCCGCACCGTCGTGGTGCCTATGGCCACCACCCGCCGGGCCGACCGGCAGGCCTCCCAGGTGGCCGGCGGGACCCGGTAGCGCTCGCGGTGCATGACGTGATCCTCGGCCCGCTCGGCCGAGACGGGACGGAACGTGCCGAGGCCGACCTCGAGGTCCACGGTGGCCAGGGTGGCGCCCCGCGCCTCGATGGCCCGCAGGACGGCCTCGGTGAGGTGCAGTCCCGCGGTGGGGGCGGCCACCGACCCGGGGCGGGCCGCGTAGACCGTCTGGTAGCGCTCGGGGCGATCGAGGGGGGCGTGGATGTAGGGGGGCAGGGCCATCACCCCGTGGCGGTCGATGGCGGCGCCCGAAGAACCGAGGAAGCGGACCCGGCGGCGGCCGTCTTGGTCGAGGCGCCCCCCGATCTCCACCACCGCATCAGTCCCGCCCGGCGCGTACAGCACGGTGCCCGCGGGCAGGCGCCGGCCGGGCCGGACCAGGGCCACCCAGCTCTGCGGGTCCGAGGGGTCGGCTTCGAGCAGCATCACCTCGGCCGCTCCCCCCGTCCCCTTGCGCAGGGGCAGCCGGGCCGGGATGACCCGCGAGTCGTTCACCACCACCACGTCGCCCGGTCCGAGCAGGCCGGGCAGGTCGGCGACGACCCGGTCGAGGGGCGGGTGGTCGGGGTCGAGCGCGTCGAGGAGACGGGCCGCGTGGCGCGGCTCCACGGGGGTCTGGGCCACCGCCTCGTCGGGCAGGTCGTAGTCGGGAACTTCCACGGTGGCCACGGTCTAGCCGATGAGCCGGCCCCCGGCCGGCGTTCGCCGGCCGGGGGCCGGCCGCCTCGGCGGGGTCGGGGGCGGGGGTCGGGCGCGACGCTCAGAACAGCTTGGGCCCCTCGCCCGACGCAGCCGGCTGCCCCGAGG
>JAGWSF010000178.1 GCA_028876385.1 Acidobacteriota bacterium
CCCCTCGGCGTAGATGGTGTCGAAAGCCAGGGAGCTCTTGCCCGACCCCGACAGCCCGGTGAAGACGATGAGCCGCTCGCGCGGCAGGTCGAGCGAGACGTTCTTCAGGTTGTGCTCGCGGGCACCGCGCACCACCAGCCGGTTGGGGTTACCGTCCGCCGCCACCTTGCGCTTCTCCCTGGCCTTCTCCCTCGCCGGCATCAGACCAGGCTACCGCCGAACGGGTGTTCGATAGACATGCTTGTGCCGGGCGTCGCGCCCGGTCGGCACGTCCCCGCCGGGGCCGCCCGCCATCCCGTCCCGGGGCCCTCCCTCAGGACGGGGACAGCTCCTTGAGCTCGGACTTGAGGTCGCTGATCTCGTCGCGCAGCTTGGCCGCGTACTCGAAGCGCAGGTCGGCGGCCGCTTCGCGCATCTCCTCCTCGAGGACGGAGATGAGACGGGCCAGTTCGCTCTGGGGCAGTTCGGCCAGGTCGCTGCGGGCCCGGTCGCGCCGCCGGCTGCGCCGGTCCCGCCCCGGGGTCGGAGCCCCGTCGCCGCCCCGGCCGCCGAGCAGCACCAAGATGTCGGTGACCGCCTTGCGGATGGTATGGGGGTCGATGCCGTGCTCCTCGTTGTAGGCCTGCTGAAGGGCCCGGCGCCGGTGGGTCTCGGAGATGGCCCGGTGCATGGAGTCGGTCATGCGGTCGGCGTACATCACCACCTGCCCGTCGACGTTGCGGGCGGCTCGCCCGATGGTCTGGATGAGCGAGGTCTCACCGCGGAGGAACCCCTCCTTATCGGCGTCGAGGATGGCCACCAACGAAACCTCGGGTAGGTCGAGGCCCTCACGGAGGAGGTTGATGCCGACGAGCACGTCGAACTCGCCGAGGCGCAGGTCCCGGAGAATCTCGATGCGCTGGATGGTGTCGATGTTGGAGTGCAGGTAGCGGACCTTCAGCCCCATCTCCACCAGGTAGTCGGTGAGGTCCTCGGCCATCTTCTTGGTGAGCGTGGTGACCAGCACCCGGTCGCCGCGCGCCGTGCGCTCCCTGATCTGACCCATGAGGTCGTCGATCTGGCCCTTGGTCGGCTTCACGATCACATCCGGGTCGACCAGCCCGGTGGGTCGCACGATCTGCTCCACCACCTGCGTCGACTGCTGAATCTCGTAGGGGGACGGGGTCGCTGACAGGAACACGCACTGGTTGACCCGCTGGTAGAACTCGTCGAAGCGCAGCGGCCGATTATCCGCCGCCGAAGGCAGCCGGAAGCCGTGCTCGATCAGCGTCTCCTTGCGGGACCGGTCCCCCTCGTACTGGCCGTGCAGCTGCGGAACGGTCTGGTGGGACTCATCGATGACGAGGAGGTAGTCCTTCGGGAAGAAGTCCAGAAGAGTGTGGGGGGGCTCGCCCGGGTGGCGACCGTCGATGTGACGGCTGTAGTTCTCGATGCCCGAGCACACCCCGACCTCGGCCAGCATCTCGAGGTCGTAGGAGGTGCGCATCCGCAGCCGCTGGGCCTCGAGCAGCTTGCCTTCCCGCTCGAAGTAGGCCAGGCGCTCCTGCAACTCGGATTCGATCCCGGCGATGGCGTCCTTCATCCGCTCCTCGCCGGCGACGTAGTGGGTGGCCGGGAAGAGGACCACCTCGTCGGGCTCGTCGATCTGCTCGCCGGTGAGGGTGTCCACGACGCTGATCCGCTCGATGTCGTCGCCGAACAGCTCGATGCGCAGAGCATTCTCCTCGTAGGAAGGGTGCACCTCGATGGTGTCCCCCCGGACCCGGAACTTGCCCCGGATGAGGTTGGCGTCGTTGCGCTCGTAGTTCATATCGACGAGACGGCGGAGAATGGCTCTCTGGTCGTACTCGCCGCCGCGCACCAGGTGGAGGATCCGTTTGGAGTACTCCTCGGGGGATCCCAGGCCGTAGATGCAGCTCACCGAGGCGACCACGATCACGTCCCGCCGGGTGAGCAGGGCGGAGGTGGCCGAGTGCCGGAGACGGTCGATCTCGTCGTTGATCGAGCTGTCCTTCTCGATGTAGGTGTCGCTCGAGGGGAGGTAGGCCTCGGGCTGGTAGTAGTCGTAGTAGCTGACGAAGTACTCGACCCGGTTGCGGGGGAAGAACTCCCGCATCTCGCTGGCCAACTGGGCGGCCAACGACTTGTTCGGGGCGATGATGAGAGTGGGCTTCTGGACCGCCTCGATGGTCCAGGCGATGGTCGCGCTCTTGCCGCTACCGGTGATGCCCAGGAGGGTTTGGAACCGGTCGCCCCGCTCGATGCCCTCGGTGAGGCCCGCTATGGCCCGGGGCTGGTCGCCGGCCGGGGCGTACTCCGATACGACCTCGAAGCGGGGCACGGTCTGCGATCCGGGCATCGCCGTCAAGGCTACCGGCCCCCAGTGACATCTCCGCCGGGCGCCTCGGGCTCCTGAGACCGCCGGCCCGACCCGGACTTCCTCGGGCCGCCGGCCCGGACCTCCTCAGGCCTCCGGCCCGGACTTCCTCGAGCCGCCGGCCCGGACTTCATCAGGCCGCCGGGCCGGCCCGATCCTCGAGCCAGGACCAGGCCCGGTCGACCTCGGCCTCCAAGGCGGCCCGGTCACCAGAATTGTCCAGGACCAGATCGGCCAACTGGCGCCGCTCCTGGCGCGACATCTGAGCCGCGACCCGGGCCCGGGCGTCCTCCTCGGTGAAGCCTCGGTGGGCGATGAGCCGTTGCACGGCCAGGTCGACGGGGGTGTCCACCACGATGATGGCCCCGAAACTGAACCGTTCCCGGGTGGCGATGTTGAGCAGGGGGATGTCGAGCACCACGATCGAGGAGGTGGCCGCCGCCGCCTCGGTGCGCTCGGCCATGACCTCACCGATGGCCGGGTGGGTCAACCCGTTGAGGGCTTTCAGGGCCTCGGGGTCGGCGAAGGCCACCCCCGCCAGAGCGGCCCGGTCGATGCGGCCGTCGCTCCCCACTATCGACGGCCCGAACCGCTCGATCACCGGACCGTAGGCCCGGCCGCCCGGCTCCATGATCTCACGGGATATGGCGTCGGCGTCGACCACCGCCGCGCCGCGGGCGGCCAGTCCCGCCGCCACGGTCGACTTACCCGACCCGATCCCCCCTGTGAGTCCGACCAGAAGCATCGGGCGGGGAGGTTACCGGCCGGCCCGGTCGGGCGCGTTGACTAGACCGGACGGGGGCCAGCGATTTGACCCGTCTGAGCCATTGATCCGTTGCGTTACGAGGAGGAAAGTCAATGAAGGGGGTATTTGTACCTCCGGGACGGTCCGGGATCCGAGGAGGTGACCCGATTGACCGAGTACTCCCAGGACGCCAGACAGTCACTGCTGAACGTGTTGTTCGGCAACTCCGTCCCCAGCGTCCTAGAGGGCACGATGTTACGCACCGCAGACGTGGCCCTTTTGTTCGAGGTTTCCGAGCGCACCGTCTCCGAATGGGCCCGCAAGGGCCAGATCCCTTCGGTGCGGACCCCGGGTGGACACCGTCGCTACCCCGCCGAGGAGATCAGGTGCATCCTCGACGCCAGCCGCCGGCAGTCCCACGACGACGCCACCGCCCACTCGACCATCACGCCCCTGCTGCGCCGACACGCCTGACCCCGCTCCGGTGGGGAGCGGGCCGGGGCGCCGGGGCCAGGCCCGGGCGGCGCGGGCCAGGCCGAGTGCGGGGGGGCCAGGCCGAGTGCGGGGGGCCAAGCCAGCCGCATGGGCGCAGGACGGCTGGCGGGTCACGCGGGTCACGCGGGTCAGGCGGGGGCCCGGCGGGTCAGGCCAGGAACCGCTCGGGCGGCACCCATTGCAGCCCGTGGGCGTCGGCGACGGGAGCTGAGGTGAGCACGCCGTCGTGGGTGTTGAGCCCCAGGGCCAGCACCGGGTCGGCGCCCAGGGCGTGACGCCAACCGTGGTCGGCGATCTCGAGGGCGTACGGCAGGGTCACGTTGGTGAGGGCGTAGGTGGACGTGTGGGGCACGGCGCCGGGCATGTTGGCCACGCAGTAGAAGAGCGACTCCCCCACCCGGTACACCGGATCGGCGTGGGTGGTGGGCCGGCTGCTCTCGAAACAGCCCCCCTGGTCGATGGCGATATCGACCAGCACCGAGCCGGGCTTCATACGGGCGACCAGATCGTCCGACACCAGCGTGGGGGCCTTGGCCCCCACCACCAGCACGGCGCCGATGACCAGATCGGCATCGATCACGGCCCGCTCGATCTCGTAGGTGTTGGACGCCACCGTCTGGCAGTGACCCTGGTAGATACGGTCGGCCTCGCGCAGGCGGGCGATGTTGCGGTCCAGCAGGAGGACCTCGGCCTGCATACCGAGGGCTATGGCCGCGGCGTTCATGCCGGCCACGCCGGCTCCGATCACCACCACCTTGGCCGCGTAGACCCCCGACACGCCCCCCATCAATATCCCCCTCCCGCCCCCGAAGCGCTGCAGGTGATGGGCCCCGGCGAGCGGCGCCATGCGGCCGGCCACCTCGGACATGGGAGCCAGGAGCGGAAGCGACCCGTCTGGCAGCTGCACCGTCTCGTAGGCGATGGCCGTGGTCCCCGACTCGAGCAGAGCTTCGGTGCAGGACCTGGAGGCGGCCAGGTGCAGGTAGGTGAACAGAACCAGGTCCCGGCGCAGCCGGTGGTACTCCTCGGGCACCGGCTCTTTCACCTTGAGCACCATGTCGGCCTCGGCCCACACCTGGTCGGCTGACCCCACGATGGTCGCCCCGGCGGCCACGAAATCGTCGTCGGGGAGCGACGAGCCCACTCCGGCGCCGGCCTGCACGAGGACCTCGTGGCCGTGGCGCACCAACTCGTGCACCCCGGCGGGGGTGCAGGCGACCCGGTACTCGTGGGTCTTGACCTCGGTCGGTACGCCGACTCTCATGCGCGGTCGCCTCCTAGCGGCTTCAGAAGTGGGTCAGGGCGATGTCTTGGGCGTCGGGTTCGGGAACCAGCACCGGGGTGTCGCGCGTCAGGGTCTGCCCCTTGAAGAACGGCGGGTTGACGAAGCGGTACACCACCATGAGGACCAGCCCGAGGACGATGGCTCCCACACCGGTGAGGAACACGCCCCCGATGTGCCAATGGGGCGAGAAGGGCAGCGTCCAGGAGGTGGCCCCGTAGCTGGGGGCCCAGAACTGCTTCAGCCCGTAGATCATGAAAGCGAACAGCATCAGCCCGCCGAGCAGGGGCAGGAGGAACTTGGCCAGGAATCCCCCGGCGCTACGGAAGGCCTCCTTGCGGAACCACCAGGCGCAGGTGAAGCCGGTCAGACCGTAGTAGAAGGCGATCATCAAACCGAGCGACGAGATGGTGTCGCCGAGCACGCTGCGACTGATGACGGTCATGACGACGTAGAAGGCGATCGAAAGCAGCCCCATGCCCACTGTGGACCACGTCGGGGTCAGGTACCGGCCGTGGACCCGCGAGAAGCGGGCCGGGATGCTCTTGTACACCGACATCGACAGCGTGGTGCGCGCCGTGGGCAGGATGGTGGTCAGGGTCGAGGCGGCGGCCGAGCTGAGCACCATGAGCACCAGGAGCTTGGCGAGGAACCAACCGAATCCGGTGGTGCCGAAGACGCTCCCGCCGAGGACCGACAGGACGTCACCGGAGTTGTCCGTGTTGGTGAGACCGATGCCCTTGGAGCCGACCCCGGCGAAGGCCTGGGCCGAGGTCGTCACCAGCACGTAGGTGACGAGGAGCACGATGGTGGAGATGACCGCGGCCCGCCCCGGGGTCTTGTGCCGATCCTTGGTCTCCTCGTTGATGGACACCGCGGTGTCCCAACCCCAGTAGATGAAGATGGCCGTCAGCAATCCGAGCGTCAGGCTCGAGAAGCTGGCGTGGAAGGGATCGAACCACGACCACGCCGGGTGGATGGCCTGGCGCCCGGCGCTGCCCCCGTAGACCTTGCCGAGGGCGGTGAAACTCAGCACCAGCAGCATGGTGAGCTCCACCGCCAGGAGGCCGTACTGGATCCGGGCGCTGATCTCGATCCCGATGTAGCAGATCCAGGTCATGGCGACGATCCAGATCACACCGGCGAGCAGCGTCCACCACTTGCTCCCGGCCAGGCCGTAGGCCCCGAACAGCTGGAACATGTACTGACCGGCGATCTGAGCCAGGTTGGCCATGACGATGACATCGGCGGCGATGATGCCCCACCCACCCATCCAGCCGATGGAGGGGCCGAACGCCTTGGTCCCCCAGGTGAAGGTGGTGCCGCAGTCGGGCACCACCCGGTTGAGCTGGCTGTAGCCGACGGCGACGAACATCATCGGCACGAACGCCAGGAGCATCACGATGGGCGACTGGAGACCGACGTAGCCGACGACGAAGCCCAGCGCCGCCGCCAGGCTGTAGGCGGGGGCGACCGACGCGATGGCGATGACGGTGTTCGACAGCAGACCTATGGCTCCCCCCTTGAGGCCCTTGTGCTCCCCACCGCTGCGGGCCGAGCTGCTCTCGGTCGGTGCCGGTTCGATGATTGCAGTCACTGTGGTGGTCCCCTCTTCTTCCCTCGAACGGTCCTGATGCCAGCTACTCGAACGCGCTCATGACGTGCTTGATCCGGGTGTAGTCCTCGAGGCCGTAGAGCGACAGGTCCTTGCCGTACCCGGAGTGCTTGAACCCCCCATGGGGCATCTCGGCGACGAGCGGAATGTGGGTGTTGATCCACACGCAGCCGAAGTCCAGACGCCGCGACACCCGCAGCGCCCGTCCGTGATCGGACGTCCACACACTCGAGGCCAGCCCGTACTCCACGCTGTTGGCCCAAGCCACCGCCTCGTCCTCGTCGCTGAAACGCTGGACGGTGATGACCGGCCCGAAGATCTCCTGGCTCACGAGCTCGTCGCCCTGCTCCAGGCCGGCGATGACCGTCGGCGGATAGAAGAAGCCGGGGCCGCCGGGACTCTCGCCACCGGCCACCACCCGGGCGTGCCCCGGAGCCCGGCCCACCATGCCCGCCACCCGGTCCAACTGATTGGCGTTATTCAAGGGGCCGAAGGCCGAGTCGGGTTGGTCGAGCCCCCCGAAGGTGGTCGCCTGGGCCTGCTCGGCGAGCGCGTCGACCACATCCGAGTAGGTCCGCGACGACGCCAGCACACGCGTCGCCGCCGTGCAGTCCTGCCCGGCGTTGAAGTAGCCGGCGATGGCCACGGCTTCGGCGACCTTCTCCACGTCGACGTCGTCGAACACCACTACGGGAGCCTTGCCGCCCAACTCCAGGTGGACCCGCTTCAAGTCCTCGGCCGCCGCCTGGGCCACCTCCCGGCCAGCCCGCACACTGCCCGTGATGGCGACCAGCTGGGGCACCGGGTGCGAGACCAGAGCCCGACCGGTGTCGCGGTCGCCGCATATCACGTTGAACACGCCGGGCGGGAAGATGTCCGCGGCGATCTCCGCCAGCATCACCGTAGTGACAGGAGTAGTGTCAGCAGGCTTGAGCACTACGGCGTTGCCCGCGGCCAGCGCCGGGGCGATCTTCCACACCGCCATCATCATGGGGTAGTTCCACGGCGTCACCTGGGCCACGACGCCGATGGGCTCGCGGCGGATCCAAGACGTGTGGCCAGGCATGTACTCGCCGGCGGACCGACCCTCGAGGACCCGGGCCGCTCCGGCGAAGAAACGAATCTGATCGAGCATCGGGGGGATTTCCTCCGAGCGGGTCAGAGCCAAGGGCTTACCGGTGTTGCGACCCTCGGCCTCGATGAACTCCTCGGCCCGGGCCTCGATGGCATCGGCCAAGCGCAGCAGCATCAGGCTGCGTTGCGACGGGGTGGTGTCCCGCCACGACTCGAAAGCCCGGGCCGCGGCCTGGCAGGCGGCATCGACGTCGTCGGGGCCCGATAGCGGTGCGGTGGCGTAGGTCTCGCCGGTACAGGGGTCGACTACGTCGCTGGTCTTCCCCGACCGACTGTCGACGCTCTCGCCGTTGACCAGGTTCTTGACGCTGGCGGCCACGATCTCCCCTCCTCTAGACGATGCGTGATGGCCGTCAATATTTGCAGATCGCCAGCCGGATGCAAAGGAATCCGTTGCCATTACCGAGAAAAAAGTTTAGAATCCGTGAGTATGGCTGGCACGGACAAGTCTTCCCGCGCCAAATCCCGACCCGAGAGTGACTACCCGGAGCTAGACGCGCGGGGCACTTTGGACCCGGTCAGCAAGCGAATCATCGAACAGCTGCAGCAGGACGGACGCCGCTCCTACGCGGCCATTGCCCGCTCGGTCGGCCTCTCGGAGGCGGCCACCCGCCAGCGGGTCCAGCGCCTGATCGACGAGCGCATCGTGCAGATCGCGGCCGTGACCGACCCGCACGCCATCGGCTTCCACCGCATGGCCCTCATCGGGGTCAAGGTCGAAGGCGAGATTCGGGGAGTGGCGGAGAAGCTGTCGGGCCTGCAGGAAGCCGAGTACGTCGTCATCTGCGGCGGCCAGTTCGACATCCTGGTGGAGCTGGTCTGCGAGGACGACGAGCACCTTCTACGCACCCTCGACGATTCCATCCGCACCGTTCCGGGCGTCGCCAGCACGGAGACGTTCGTTTACCTGAAAGTCGCCAAGGAGACCTACGAGTGGGGGACCCGATGAATCCGACCGAATACGACCACGACCACCTCCAAGAGGCCGCCCGCCGCCATCTGTGGATGCATTTCACCCGGATGTCCTCGTATCAGGACCACGAGGTCCCCGTGATGGTCCGCGGCGAAGGCCCGTGGGTCTACGACAGCAAAGGCCGTCGCTACCTCGACGGCCTCTCCGGACTGTTCGTGGTGCAGGTGGGCCACGGCCGCCGGGAGCTGGCCGAAGCAGCGGCCCGGCAGGCGTCTGAGCTCGCCTATTTTCCTCTCTGGAGTTACGCCCACCCCAACGCCATTCAGCTGTCGGAGAGATTGGCGACACTGGCCCCCGGCGATCTCAACCGGGTGTTCTTCACCACCGGCGGTGGTGAAGCGGTGGAGACCGCCTGGAAGATGGCCCGTCAGTATTTCCGCGCCACCGGGTCGCCGGGACGCTACAAGGTTCTCTCCCGCAATATCGCCTACCACGGCACGACCATGGGGGCCCTTTCCATCACCGGCCTGCCCGACATCAAGGCGGCTTACGAGCCTCTCGTCCCGGGGTCGGTCCGGGTGGCCAACACCAACTTCTACCGGGCCCGGGAGTTCGCCCCCGAGGTCGCCGACGACCTCGAGGCCTTCGGGCTGTGGGCGGCGCGCGACATCGAGCAGCGCATCCTCATGGAGGGGCCCGAGAGCGTCGCCGCGGTGTTCCTCGAGCCGGTGCAGAACGCCGGGGGTTGCTTCCCCCCACCCCCCGGCTACTTCCAGGAGGTCCGCCGGATCTGCGACCGCTACGGCGTCCTGTTGGTCTCCGACGAAGTGATCTGCGCGTTCGGGCGCCTCGGAGCCTGGTTCGGCGCTCTCCGCTACGACTACCAGCCGGACATGATCACCTGCGCCAAGGGACTGACCAGCGGCTACTCCCCCTTGGGAGCGGTCCTGGTGTCGGACCGGATCATGGAACCCTTCCTCGACGGCTCGGCCACCCTGCTACACGGCTTCACCTTCGGCGGCCATCCGGTCTCGACGGCGGTGGCGCTGGCCAACCTGGACCTGTTCGAGAAGGAGCACCTGATCGAGGGGGTGGCGGCCCGGTCTCAAGCCTTCCGGGCGGTGCTCGAAGATCTACGGGACCTCCCCATCGTCGGGGACGTGCGTGGTGACGGCTACTTCTTCGGTATCGAGTTGGTCAAAGACCGCGACACCCGCGAGACCTTCAACGACGACGAGTCGGAGCGGCTGCTGCGGGGCTTCCTCTCCGGGGCCCTCTTCGACGCCGGCCTCATCTGCCGGGCCGACGACCGCGGCGACCCGGTCATCCAGCTCGCTCCGCCGCTCATCTGCGAGCAGGAGCACTTCGACCTCATCGGCCAGGTGCTCCGGCAGGTGTTGTCCGAGGCATGGAACCAGTTCTAGGCGCAGGACACCCGAACCCTCCCCACCCCGCCGGCGATCCCCCCTCCCCACCCACCGGGGTGGCTGGTTCAGCGTCCGCCCGTTCCAGGTCGGCGTCGACCCCGTCAGGATTCGACGACGCTCCATCCTTCTGGTTCGACGCCGTCCGGGCGACACCGGCGGCTGGAGACGCGGGGTGGGAGCCGGGGGCTTCTGCGGCGGGGACTCATCGACCGGAGGCCGTCGGGAACCTCGAGGCCGACGTCTGCATCGTCGGTGCGGGCTATACCGGGCTGTGGACGGCGTGGGCGCTTCTGCGGGCCCAGCCCGACCTGCGGGTGGTGGTCGTCGAAGCGGCCTACGCCGGGTTCGGGGCGAGTGGCCGCAACGGGGGCTGGCTGTCGGGGCTGCTCCCGGGCAGCCGCCCGCGCCTGGCGTCGGGCCCGGGCGGACCGGCCGGCGTGATGGCCCTCCAGCGCGCCCTCATCGACGCCGTCACCGAGGTAGGCGAGATCATCCGTCTCGAAGGCATCGACTGCGACTACCACCACGGCGGAACACTGGCCGTCGCCGTCAACCAGGCCCAGCGGTACCGGTTGCAGCAGGGGCTGGCCGAGGACCGGGCCTGGGGCCTCGACGAGACCGACGTCTGCGCTCTTGACGCTGGCCAGACAGCCGAGCGGATCCAGGTGGACCGGGCGGTCGCGGCGCTCTTCAGCCCCCACTGCGCCCGAATCCAGCCGGCCAAGCTGGTCGTCGGTCTGGCCGCTGCCGTGGAGCGCCGGGGCGGGTTGATCTACGAGGGTTCGCCGGCGCTGGCGGTGGCCGCCGGCCGGGTCGACTGCCCGAGGGCGACCGTCCGGGCGCCGTGGGTGGTGCTCGCCACCGAGGGGTACACCGCCTCCCTGCCCGGGCGGGAACGGCGGCTACTGCCCATGAACAGCCACATGATCGTCACCCCGCCTCTGCCCGCCTCGGCGTGGGACGCGATCGGCTGGCAGGGTGCCGAAACGGTGATGGACGGCGGTAACGCCTACACCTACCTGCAGAGGACGGCCGACGCCCGGATCGCGCTGGGCGGGCGCGGCGTTCCCTACCGCTTCGGTTCGAGAGCGGCGCGCGCCGCGGTGGACCGTCGCCGCTACGACCCTCCCGACGAGACCGTCCGCTCCCTCGAAGCAGCCGTGCAGCGCCTGTTCCCCCACGTGCCCCCCGAACTGCTGAAGGCCGAACGAGCGTGGAGCGGAGTGCTGGGGGTGGCTCGGGACTGGTGCCCGTCGATAGTGATCGAGCCATCCGGTCCTCGTCGCGCCACCAGGTCTAAAGGCGTCAGAGCCCCCGAAGGGGGCACCGAATCAACAGCCCCCGAAGGGGGCACCGGGCCCGCAGCCGGTGGGGTGGCCGGTGGGGCCGCAGCCGGTGGGGTGGCCGGTCGAGGAGTGGCCCTTGGCGAGCTGGCCGGTCGAGGGGTCGGCGGCGGGGGCTTGGCCTGGGCGGGAGGTTACGTGGGCGACGGTGTCTCCACCTCCTATCTGGCCGGCATGACCCTGGCCGATCTGATCCTCGGCAGGGACAGCCAACGGGTCCGACTCCCCTGGGTGGGGCGCCGCTCCCGCGATTGGGAGCCCGAACCCCTGCGCTGGCTCGGCGTCAAGTCGGTTTACGCGCTTTACCGGGCCGCCGACCGGTCTGAATCACGCCATCCGGAGCGGATGCGGCCCTCGGCCCTGGGCCGCTTGGCCGATGCGGTCGCCGGGCGGCACTAGGCGACGTCCGGGCCGTCCCGGGGCCGGATCCGTAGCGAATCTACGAACGATTGCGCGTCTAC
>JAGWSF010000179.1 GCA_028876385.1 Acidobacteriota bacterium
CACCGCCGCGCTCCTGGTAGCCGATTGCGCGGCGGATGCGCTCGAGGGGTCCACCGCCTCGGCCGGGTTCGAAGCCGCCTGCGTGGCGGGTCACCTGGCCGGTCCCACCCGGGAGGCCAAGGACGCCTACGAGGCCGCCTTCCACGCCGAGAGGGTACGCCAGTCCCGCTGGATCGCCGCCCGGGTCAGCTGACCGGGACACCTGACCGGGACACCTGATCGGCGTCGCCGCTCAGGAAGGCGGCTGCTCGTCCCGGCGGCTCGCCGTCGGGCTCGCCCCGGACCCGTCGGCCCATTTGGCGAAGCTCTGCAGGAGGCGACCGCGCAGCGGTGCCGGGACGTCGGGGTCGAGCGAACTCAAGGCCGCGCCCACCTTCCTCAGTTGCCCGGCGAAGGCCGAACAGGGGGCGCACACGATCAGGTGCTCCTCGATATCGGACCGGGTGCGCTCGTCCAGGGCGCCTTCCATCCATTCCGTGATGGCTTCGACCACGTCGATGCAACGGATCGCCTCGTTGATCATGCCGACATCTCTTCGTCGAGGATCATCTCGAGGAGATCGCGGACCTTCACCCGGGCCCGGTGGAGCAGCACCCGCTGGTTGGCTTCCGACAGCCCGAGGACCTCACAGGCTTCGGCCGCGCTCAGTCCTTCGACGTCGCGAAGCACCAGGACCGACCGCTGGCGGGGAGGAAGCCTGTCGATGAGCCGGTTGATGACCGCCCGGAGCTCGGCACTGAGCAAACGGTCCTCGGGCAGCGGCGCCGGCGGCACGGCCCAGTGACCGGCCCACCGGCCCGAGGTCTCGAACCGGGCCTGGTCGACCGACGGGCCGGGCGCCTCGTCGCCGCCGGTCTGGGCCGGCCCGAGATCGAAGCGCCGGTCGCCGCGTGAGCGACTGCGGGCCCGGTTGACGAGTATCCGGAAGATCCAGGTCTTGAGGCTGGAGCGCCCCTCGAATCGCTCGATACCGGTGACCACGGCCATCCAGGTCTCCTGGACGACGTCCTCGGCGGCGTGGGTCGACTGCACGTAGGAGCGGGCCAGCTTCAGCATGGTCGCGGTGTAGCTGTCCACGAGAGACTCGAACGCCTTGGCGTCCCCGCGACGGAGAGCCTCCACGAGGGCCATTTCTTCGGAGGCGCCCGGGGCCGGCTCGGGCGGCCGGGCGGCGGTGCCGTCCGAGCTCTCGTTGGCGACCACCGGGCCGACGTTAGTCGGCAGCGCGCCGCGGGCCCCGGGCCGGGGACCGCCGAGGGGGGCCGACCGAGGCGGGCGGGGAGGGGGCCGACCGAGGCGGGCGGGGAGGGGGCCAACCGAGGCGGGCGGGGCGGGTGTAACGAACGGCGGCGCCGCGAGACAGTACGGCGGTGATCAGCCCGACCAGCCAAAGCCACTGCTCGGAGGCGTGCCCGCCGCCCGGCTCGGTCCGCCTCACCGTCCATGTCACCGACGGCGACCTCGACGAGAACCTGCGCCGCGACGCCCGCCGGGGGCTGGCGGCGACGCCCAAGAGCCTGCCCCCGAGATGGCTCTACGACGATGTCGGCAGCGAGCTGTTCGAGCGCATCACCCAGGTCCCCGAGTACTACCCGACGCGCCGTGAGAAGGCCATCCTCGACACCTACGCCGCGGATATCGCCGCCGTCTCCGAGGCCGACACCCTCGTGGAGCTCGGGGCGGGCACCTCGGAGAAGACCACCGTCTTGCTCGACGCCCTGGCGGCCCGGGGAAGTCTGCGGCGTTTCGCGCCCTTCGACGTCGCCGAGGCCACCCTGAGCGAGACGGCGCAGCGCATGGTCGCCCGCTACCGGGGCCTGGCCGTCGAGGCCGTGGTCGGCGACTTCACCGAACACCTCGACCACCTGCCCCGGGGCGGCCGCCGCCTGATCGTCTTCCTCGGGGGCACCATCGGCAACCTCGGGCCGACCGAGAGGTCGAGCCTGCTCACCACCGTGGCCTCGGGCATGCGGCCCGGCGACACCTTCCTGGTGGGCACGGACCTGGTGAAGGACCGGACCCGGCTGATCCAGGCCTACGACGACGCCGAGGGCGTAACCGCGGCGTTCAACAAGAACGTCCTGGCCGTGCTCAACCGCCGCCTAGGCGCGGCCTTCCGGGCCGAGCTGTTCGACCACGTCGCCTACTACGACGACGACGAGCACCGCATCGAGATGCGGCTGCGGGCGCGCACCGCGCAGCGGGTCCCGGTGGCGGGTCTCGGCCTGGAGGTGCAGTTCGAAGCCGGGGAGTATCTGCTCACAGAGATCAGCACCAAGTTCACCGAGGCTCAGATCGGCGCCGAGCTGACCGCCGCGGGCATGACCGTGGTGCGGACCTACACCGATCCGGCCGCCGACTTCGCCGTCTCGCTGGCCGCCGTCTGAGCATCGCCCGTGGGGGGGCGCCGACGGATCGGAACCCACCGGGGGGGAATGGGCGCCGGCGGCGGCCACGCCCTCGTTCGGCTCACGGCGGCCCTCCTAAGTTACGGATAATCACAGTTATCCGTAATTACGGCCATGGTGACCTGTCGGGAGGCCCGGATAGGCAGGCGCCCTACCGCAGGGTTCAGCTGGTCGGCGACGCGGCCTTGCGGGCGTCGCCCTTGGCGACCTTGGCCCGGGCGTCGCGCGCTTTCTTGCGACGGATACGGTCGTGCTTCCAGCGGACGGTTGAACGTGCTCCTCGACCCATTCGGGCCACGCTAGTAGCTAGCGGAGGAAGTCCACCACCGCCTCGATGAAGCGGAAGTCCTTGGGTGTGCCGAAATGGTCGGCGCCGGCAAGAGTCACCAGGCGGGCCTCGGGCAGAGCCGCCACGAGCCGTTCGGCGGGTCCGGCGAAGTCGCGGTCGCCGAGGACCACCAGCACCGGCACGGTCACCCGGGCCAGGTCCTCCTCGGTGAGGCGCTGCTCGGGCCGGCGCATGCAGGCGGCCAGGGCGGCCGGGTCATTCCCGGGGGCCTGAGCGAAGCGGGCGAAGGCGCCGAGGGCCTCGTGCCCTTCCACCCCCTCGTCGTCAGGGCCTATGGCTCGGCCCTCCTCTATGGCCACGGCGGCCGCTTCGGCGGTGGAGCCGCCGAACACATTGTCCCCGACCCCGCCGAGAGCGATCCGGCGGAACCGCCCCGGCACCCGTGAAGCCACCCGGAGCAGGAGCTGGCCGCCCATACTGAAGCCGACGGCGTCAACCTGACCGGATTCGGGCAGGGCGTTCTCGACCCCGAGGTCGAGATCCCGGTAGGCCTCCGGCTCGGTGGGCTTGGGGGCGTCCCCGTGGCCGAGGATGTCCACCCCGAACACCCGGTGGCCTTCATCCTCGAGAACGTCCACCCAGCCGGGCTCCCGCCAGTTGCGTTCGAATGACGAGGCGAAGCCATGAACCATCAGCACGGGAACGTCGGCCATGGCCGAGGGTAGCCAAGCGCGCCGCTCCCGGTACAGGGACCTCCCGGTTTCGATAGCGTAAGGGGTGTGCCCCGTAGAATTGAGATAGAGCTAACTAGCGCGCGCCCTGACGGCACATGGACCTGGCGCGCTGCTGGGGCCCGTGAGCCCAAGGGAGTGCTCGACGGCGGGTTGCTCTACCAAGGGGCCAAGGCCGGCGATACCGTCAAGGCCGAGGCCGACTTCGAGCTCGAAGGCATCGTCATCACCTCGGTGACGGCGCCCAAGCGCGAGGACCGCCCCCAGGCCCAGCGCATCGAGGTGGTGGGCCCGAGCCGCCCCGACACGCCTCCGGTGACGACCCAGCTCGTGGGTCGCACCGAACGGCGGGATCGCCCCCACGACGGCGACGACTCCCGGCGCCGTGACCGAGGACCTGGCCGTACCGGGGACGGCCGTCCCCGCGGGGACCTCGGAGGAAGGCCCCGCCGTGACGGTGCCCCTTCGGGCGACGCCACCGACGGGCGCCCCCGCCGGGACGCCGGGCCCCGCCGTGAAGGGGGAGCCCGCCGGGAGGCCGGTCCCCGCCGCGAGGCC